>CBRG010000060.1 GCA_000470535.1 Streptomyces sp. AW19M42 | reverse complement strand
GAACGCGGCCGGGCAGCCGCAGGCGGGCGCCCCCGCCGCCGTCCCTTCGGCCGGCTCCGGCTCCGCCCGCCGTGTCGGGGCGGCGGTCCCCCGGGCCGGTACGGTCGCCGGCTCCGGGTGCGCGCCGGACGCCATGGTCGGCGCGGTCCCGTGCCCGGCGAGGACGACTCCGGCGGCGCGGACCAGCGCGTCGTAATGGGCGTCCGCCGCCAGCGGCGAGTCCACCCCGCACAGCGCGATCACGATGGCCGGCTCCGGCCGCTCCGCGGGATCCTTTTCGACGCACATCCGGATCAACGCGGCCAGGTCCGGCCGGACCCCCGCCAGGTCGATGTCCTCGTGCACGGTCCGGTAGCTCACCGAGGCGGCGTCGCCCGTGCCGTACGGGGGCCGGCCTGTCACGGTGTACGCGAGCGTCGCACCCAGCGCGAAGACATCCGCCGCCGGACCCGCCTCGTTGCGCAGCAGTACCTCGGGGGCCGTGTATCCGGGTGTCCCCGATGCCATCCCCTCCGGCGTGAGGACCGACTGCTCGATACCCCGTGCGATCCCGAAGTCGATCAGCTGCGGTCCCTGCGGGGAGAGGATGACGTTGTGCGGCTTCAGGTCGCGGTGCGTGACTCCGTGCACGTGGACCGCGGCCAGTCCCTCGGCGAGTGCGGCCAGCAGCCGCAGGGCGCTGTCCGGCGGGAAGGGGCCGCCCGCGCGGACTGCGGCGCGCAGCGTGGGCCCCGGCACGTACTCCGTGGCCAGCCAGTAGGGGGACGAGCCGAGCGACGCCTCGATCAACTGGGCGGTGTACACGCTGCGTACGGTCTCGACGGTCGCGGCCTCGCGCCGGAACCTCGCCAGTGCTTCGGGGTGATCGCTGATCTCGTCGCGGATGACCTTGACGGCCACCAGCCGGCCGCCGGGTGACCGGCCGAGGTACACCTGCCCCATACCACCCGCGCCGAGACGGCCGAGCAGCTGGTAGGTGCCTATGCGGGCGGGGTCCTGGGGCCTCAGTGCGTCCACGGCCCGACTGTGCCACATCCGCACACGCCGGACCACAACTCCAGCCCGCACGAACGGGATCCGCGCACGGAGCGGCGGCCCCCGTCGGTTTCCGGACGGTGTCGCGGACCGGGCGGCGGCCGTTCGCGCCGCTGCCCGGTCCGTCACGTTCAGTGCGGGTCGGTGGCCTCGAACCAGGTGGGTCCGTCGTTGAGCGACTGCTTGACGCGCATGAGCGCGAACTCCTCCAGCGGCGGCAGCGCGTCGACGCCGAACCAGCCCACCTCCAGCGACTCGTCGTCATTGACGCGGGCCTCGCCGCCGGTGGCCCGGCAGCGGAAGGTGATGTCCAGGTACTGGCACCGGTCGCCGTTGTCGTACTGCATGGCGGGCAGCGCCTGGGTGAGCACCACGCGCTCCGCGACGCAGTGCACGGCCGTCTCCTCGTGCACCTCGCGCTCCGCCGTCGCCGCCGGCTGCTCCCCCGGCTCCGAGATGCCCCCGATGATCGACCACTTTCCGGTGTCCGCACGGCGTCCGAGCAGCACTCTGCCCTCCTCGTCGAAGACGACGGCGCTGACGCCGGGCAGCAGGAGCAACTGTTGACCCGCCGTGGCGCGGATCTCTCGGATGAAGTCAGGAATTGCCATGAGGTGACCCTACGTCGCGCGCGGGGTTCGTTCAGCGGCCGCGGCGTGTCCGGACCGCCCGCGTGGTGACCCAGCCGAGGCCGATGACCGCGAGCAGCGAGAGCAGCCCTTCGGGCAGCGGTCCCATCCTGGTCGCGGGGGTCAGCGAGGACCGCAGCGGCACCTCGTCCACCAGTGCGTCCGGGGTGAACATCTTCGTCTTGCGGACGACGGTGCCGTCCGGGCGGATGACCGCGCTGACGCCGCTGGTGACCGGGACGACGACGGACCGGCTGTGCTCCACCGCGCGCACCCGGGACATCGCCAGCTGCTGGTAGGTCATCTCGCTGCGGCCGAAGGTGGCGTTGTTGCTGGGCACGGCGATCATCTGGGCGCCGTGCTCGACCGTGTCGCGTACGGCGTCGTCGAACGCGGCCTCGTAGCACGTGACGAGCCCGACGTAGGTTCCGGAGAGGTCGAAGACACCGACCTTCTTGCCAGGTCCGAAGTCGCGCTGCACCCGGTCCACGTCCGAGCTGAAGACGCGCACGAAGGAACGCATCGGCATGTACTCGCCGAACGGCTGGATGTGGCGCTTGTCGTACGTGGCCACCGGGCCCTTGTCCGGGTCCCACTGGATGAGGGTGTTGCGCAGCTTGCCGGTGTCGGGCTCGACGACCGCGCCGACGACGGTCGGCACCCCGATCGCCCTCACCGCGTCGTCGATCACGATCTTCGCGTCGGCGTTGCGGTAGGGGTCGAGGTCGGAGGAGTTCTCCGGCCACAGGACGAAGTCGGGCTGCGGCGCATTGCCCGCCTTCACGTCCCGGGCGAGCTGCTCCGTGCGGTTCGCGTGGTTGTCCAGGACGGCCCGGCGCTGGGAGTTGAAGTCGAGGCCGAGCCGCGGCACGTTGCCCTGGATCGCGGCGACGGTGGCGGTGCCGTCCTCGGCCGAGTCGTCCACCAGCGGCAGCGACGCGAGTGCGGCGGCGACCGGGACCAGGACAGCCGCCGCGGTCACCGCGGCGGCCAGCCGGGGCAGTTCACCGGTGGCGCGGCGGACCCGGAACCGGCGGACCGCCTCGAAGAGCCCGAAGCCGCACAGCACCACGGCGAAGGAGAGCAGCGGTGTGCCGCCGAGCGCGGCGAGCGGCAGGAAGACGCTGTCCGCCTGGCCGAAGGCGATCCTGCCCCAGGGGAAGCCGCCGAACGGCACCCTGGCTCGTACCGCCTCGTCCAGGGCCCAGACCGCGGCCGCCCAGAACGGCCAGCCGACGAGCCGGGACACGGCGGAGATGCCGATGCAGCCCAGCGCGATGAACAGTGCCTCGGCGGCCGCCAGGGCCAGCCACGGCACCGGGCCGACCTCCTCTCCCGTCCAGTGCAGCAGCGGCAGCATGAAGCCCAGCCCGGCGAGCAGGCCGAGGCCGAACGCGGCGCGGAGCCTGCGCTCGAACAGCACCCAGCCCAGCAGTGCGAAGCCGGGCAGAACCAGCCACCACAGGGGCCGGGGCGGGAAGCTCGCGTACAGCATCAGCCCGGAGAGCACGGCTGCGCAGGGACGGGCGAGCCGAGGCAGCAGGCGCCTGGCTCGATGGACGGAGGCGGGCTGCTGCGGGTCGCCGACCGGGGCGATGGTGGTGCTCACCAGGCGGAGTCTACGGTGGCCCGCTGTGCGCCCGGCGGCCCTGTCCCGATGGCGGAATCCGTACCGCCGGATCGTTTCTCCCCATGTTCCGCACATATCCCTGTCGGGTGCCTGCCGGGGCCGTTAACCTGTGCGGCGGTCCCCCGCCGACCGACCGGATCCGGCCGTCGCTCACGGGACCGTCACAGGCCGGGGGACGGACGTGATGACTTCATCCGCGAGACGAAAGCCGGCGGGCGGCAGCGCGTCCGACGCTGCCGGTGCGGTGGTTCTCGCCGCCAGCGCGATCTGGTCCCTGCTCAGTGCGGCTGGCCGGGAGACCCGGCCCGAGGGGGTGCTGCTGGCGCTCTTCGCGGTGGCGGCGGGCTTCGCCTGCGGGGCGCATCTGCGGAACGCTGCTGTCGGTGGCCACCGCGACGGTCGCCCTCGCCATGGCGTTCGTCGGGGGCGACGGCGTGCCCGGTGCACTTCAGCCCGGTGACGGCCGGAGCCGGTCTGCTCGCCGCGCTGGCGTCGGCCAAGCGGCCGAGCGGGGGCGGCGGTCCGTCTCGCGGCCCCGGGACGGCGGACCGGCTGCCGTACTGAGGCCTTCCGCTGCGTCGTCGGGTCGCGTCCGGCCCCGGGTATCGCTGCGGTGGCTCAGGCTCCGGCCGGGGCGCCGGTGGCCGGCAGGTGCAGCCGGTCGCGGATGAACCGGACGCCCGCCTCCGCGTCGTCCACCGTCACGGTGAAGGTCCTGCCGTCACCGAGCCGGAGCACCAGGCCCTCGCCGCGTCGCACGACCACGGCGGTGCCCTGCTCGGGGCGCCAGCGGTATCCCCAGCCGCCCCACTGGCGCGGGGTGACGCGGGGGGCGAACTCCGCGCCCACCACATGGGTGAGCAGGATCCGGCGGCGCGGCAGCCCCATGTGGCCGCAGCGCACTTCGAGGGCGTCGCCGTCGACCCGGACGGCCACGTTCACGAAGGCAAGGGTGCCGAAGAGCATCAGCAGCCCGGCCGCCATGCAGCCGATCACCGACATCAGCAGCGGTGCGATGCCGGAGGTCCAGGTGGAGCTGACGGCGAGCTGGATGCCGAGCGCCAGGCAGGCGGCGCCCGCCGCGGCGAGCACCCACTGGGTCCGGTTGGTGGCCCGGCCGGTCCAGACCGCCGGGTGGGAGTCGGCTCCGATGTGCCTCGGTTCTCGGGGGTGGTCCCTCATGCCAAGCAGCGTACTGAAGAAACCGCGCGGCGGAACGGGTCCGGCGGCTCCGGCCGGGTCGCCGGAAGGTCAGCGGGCGGGTGCGGCCGCCATGAGCCGGCGCCCCTCCGGGTAGGCGAGAGCGGCTTCCGGCATCTCGGATTCCCGGCCGCCGAGGAGCACCGCGAGACCGGCGCCCGGTTCGGCCGACGGAGCGGGTTCGGCCCCGATCCGGCGCAGCGCCTGGGCCGCGACGGCTCCGGCGGAGGGGTACAGGGCCACAGCGGGCCGACCGGGCTGCCGCACGGCGTCGCGGATGCGCTCGGCGACCAGCTCGTAGTGGGTGCAGCCCAGCACGACGGCCCGGACGTCGGGCGGGGTGAGCGCGGCGGCCGCGGCGATGGCCCGGTCGATGCCGTCCTCGTCCGCGTACTGCACGGCGTCGGCGAGGCCGGGGCACGGGACCTCGGTGACGGCGGCGGAGCCCGCGAAGTCACTGATGAGTCCTCGCTGGTACGGGCTGCCCGTGGTCGACGGGGTGGCCCAGATAGCGAACGGTCCGCCCGCGGCCGCGGCCGGCTTGATCGCGGGGACGGTCCCGATGACCGGCAGGGCGGGTTCGAGCTCCGCCCGCAGCGCCCGCAGCGCGCGCACCGAGGCCGTGTTGCAGGCGACGATCAGCGCGTCGGGCCGGTGGGCGGCGGCCGCGCGGGCAACGGCGAGCGCGCGCTCCGTCACGTACTCGGGGCTGCGGGGGCCCCAGGGCATGCTGCCGGGGTCGGAAGAGAGCACCAGATCGGCGTCCGGCCTCAGCCGGCGTACTTCTGCGGCGGCGGCGAGCAGGCCGATTCCGGAGTCCATGAGCGCGATCTTCACCCGGTCACCATAGTCGACCACCCTTGCGGTCCCGGCTCAGTGGGGCAGACTTCGGCCAATGAGCGCCATTGTCTGGATCGCCGTGGGTTCCCTCGCCGCGTGGGTGTGGCTGCTGCTGGGCCAAGGATTCTTCTGGCGGACGGACCAGCGGCTGCCGGACAGCACGGAGCCCGACGACTGGCCGTCCGTCGCGATCGTCGTCCCCGCGCGGGACGAGGCCGACATGCTCCCGCTGAGCCTGCCGTCTCTGGTGGCGCAGGACTATCCGGGACCGGCCGAGATCTTCCTGGTCGACGACTCCAGCAAGGACGGCACCGGGGATCTGGCCCGCGCACTGGCCGTGCGGCACGGGGGGCTGCCGGTGACCGTGGTGTCGCCCGGGGAGCTCCGGCCCGGCTGGACGGGGAAGCTCTGGGCCGTACGGCACGGGGTGGCGCTGGCCCGGGGCAAGGACCCGGAGTACCTGCTGCTCACGGACGCTGATATCGCGCACGAGCCGGACAGTCTGCGGGAGCTGGTGGCGGCCGCCGGGTCCGGCGGGTTCGACCTGGTCTCGCAGATGGCGCGGCTGCGGGTCCAGAGCACCTGGGAGCGGCTCGTCGTCCCGGCCTTCGTCTACTTCTTCTCGCAGCTCTACCCGTTCCGGTGGGTGAACCGGGCGGGCGCACGGACCGCCGCGGCCGCGGGCGGCTGCGTACTGCTGCGGACCGAGGCCGCCGTGCGGGCGCGGGTTCCGGAGTCGATCCGCCAGGCGGTGATCGACGACGTGTCGCTGGCCCGTGCGGTGCAGGACAGCGGCGGCCGGATCTGGCTGGGGCTCGCGGACCGGGTGGACAGTGTGCGGCCGTACCCGCGCCTGGCCGACCTGTGGCGGATGATCTCCCGGAGCGCGTACGCCCAGCTGCGGCACAATCCGCTGCTGCTGCTCGGCACGGTGTTGGGGCTCGCGCTCGTCTACCTCGCGCCGCCCGTGACGCTCGTGGCGGGACTGCTGGCTCCCAATTCCGTGGCGGCCTGGACGGGGGGCGTCGCCTGGGTCGTGATGGCCGTGACGTACATGCCGATGCTCGGTTACTACCGGCAGTCCCTGTGGCTGGCTCCGCTGCTGCCGTTCACCGCCCTGCTGTACCTGCTGATGACGGTCGATTCGGCCGTCCAGCACTACCGGGGCCGCGGTGCGGCCTGGAAGGGGCGTACCTACGCGCGCCCCGAGGCCGCACCGGACCGGTGAACCGGCGGCGGGGGCTCACTTGCGGCCGGGGGTCCAGTTCATACCCCAGCCGTAGGCCTGGTCGATGGTGCGCTGCGGGCTCACCCCGCGTTGCGGCACCAGGTAGCGGGCCTCCCGCTGCACGGTGAGATCGCCCCCGTCGTTGCTGATGAGCGCGAGTGCGCAGACCGTGGACGGGACGGTGCACTCGTCGAGCGAGAAGTCGATCGCGGCGCCGTGCTGGGGCTGGAGGGTCACCGTCGCGTGCAGATCGGCGAAGCTCCGGGCCCCTTCGTAGATGGTGACGAAGATCAGGATCCGGCGGATCCTGGACTTCTGGTCGAGGTTGACGGTCAGGTTCTCGCCGGAGGCGACAGCGCCCGTCCGGTCGTCGCCGTCGAGATGGACGTAGGGCGCCTGCTGGAGGGCTCCGAAGGCGTTTCCGAGCGCCTGCACCACACCCTTGCGCCCGTCGGTCAGTTCGTAGAGGGCACAGAGGTCGAGATCGAGGTCCGCGTGGTTCGCGACGGCCCGGCCGAGCTTGCTCCCCCACCCCTTGAACTGCTTGCGCACCTCCCAGTTGAGATTGACGCGCATGGATCCCGAGGTACCGCCCTGCTTGGCGAGCGAGACCGACGGCGCTTCCTTGGTGAGCGTCACCTTGGTGAGCCGGACGGGCTGGGTGACGGGCGGCGCCGGAGGAGCGGGAGGGGCCGGGGGCGCCCCCGGGGTGGTGGCGGCCTGCCTGGCATACGGTGACTGAGGGGGCGTCGGCTGCTGCGGCGGCACGGAGTCGACCCGTGTTGCCGGGTTGGGCTGCTGGGGCTGCGCAGGGGCTTGGGGCTGAGGGGCCTTCTGCGGTTGGTGCGGTTCATCGACGGAGATCCCGAAGTCCGTGGCGAGGCCTTCGAGCCCGCTCCCATACCCCTGGCCCACGGCCCGGAACTTCCAGGCGCCCTGGCGCCGGTAGAGCTCACCGAGGATGAACGCGGTCTCGACGGTGGCGTCGGCGCTGTCGAACCGTGCCAGTTCCGAACCGCTCGCCGCGTCCGTGATCCGCACGTACAGCCCTGTCACGCGGCCGAACGTGCCGCCGTCCGCCGAGGCGGCCAGCACGATGCGGTCGACGGCGGGCTCCACCCGTGCAAGATCGACGGCCAGGCTGTCGGTGGCCGCACCGCCGGTGGCCCGCTTGCCCTCGTGGCGCACCGCCCCGGACGCGTGGGCCGGCTGGTTGTAGAAGACGAAGTCCGCGTCGCTGCGCACCTTTCCCGACCCGAGGAGAAGGAGCGCGGAAGCGTCCACGTCCGGCGTGCCGGGGGTGGTGTGCCACCCCACTTCGACACGCACGGCCCGTGTTGCCAATGGAACATTCGTTCCCTTTAGCATGGTCATGCTCGCCCCCATCGTGAGTCCGGCTGCCGAAACCTTCCCGGTCAACCTAATGCTTCGTGCGGCGGGGCCTCCAGCTTCAGCCGCGTGGCCGGTGAGCGGAAGGGGGCGGGCTGCGTCCAGGGGGTGCTGTCAGAACCGATCCACTCGTGACGACACCGGTCGCGGGGCGGTCAGCCCCGCTCCCGCAGTCCTTTCGGCGCGATGGCCGGATTCCCGGCAGTGCGCCGCTTCAGCCCTCCACCGCTGTGGTGGTGAAGCGGTCGCCGCACACCCGGAGGCCGGTGGTCCGCAGGGTGAGCGCCTCCTTGGAGCCGGGCGGGTAGACCCTGAGGTAGTCGGGCTTGCGCCAGCAGCCGGAACCCTTGATCCCCTGGTTCAGGGTGTGCAGCGTGACGGTTGCCGTCCTGCCCGCGCCGATCACGGTCTGCTTCCCCGGGGCGCCCTCGCGCTCGGCCGGGACGCCGATCACGCTGCCGTCGCGCCTGATCATCGAGACACCGGGAAAGCCGTTGAGGGCGCACGGGTGCCCGGACTTGTTGGCGAACGTGAGCCGGTAGTAGATCTGGCCCGCACCCGCGTCGGCGGTGCCCAGGCTCATCGCCAGGGCCTTGGTCGTGCAGCGTGGGGCTTTTGCTCCGGAGCCGGCGGAGTCCGGGCCGGCCGCGCTCCCGGGTGCGGCCGAGGTTATGGGGGCGCCGGTGGCCGCTGCCGGTGCTGAGGACGACGGATCGGCGCGGTGCTGCGCCGTCGGCGTGGTGCCGGCGGCTGAGCCGCTCGGGGCGGGCTGCCCGGCCGAGGCCGCGGTCCCGCCGCAGCCGGCCGTGACGAGCGCGATCGACGCGGCCGCGATCGGGGCGAGAAGCCGGGGGCGGAGCGTACCGGCCCGCCGAGCCGTCCTCCTCTCCCGCGACCGGAGCGACTGCTCGGACAGTGATGGGGTGGTTCGAAGAAGTGAGCCCATACCTCTCGCCTGCTCAATTTCTCGCGGTCTGCACCTGCCGGGAGGACTCTGCCGGTCGCACGCCAGGACGGTCGCTCATCACCCGCGCCGCACCACACCCTGACCGTCGAAGGCCGTCGCGCCCTGCGAACCGAGGTCAAGCCACAGTTCGGTGAACCGGTCGAGCAGCCCCGCCGCCGCCGTCACATCGTCCGTCAGCGGCCGGTCGGCCAGCTCCGCGTCGAGCACTGCGTCCGCCAGACCGAAGGCCCGGCCGACGGGCAGTTCCGGGTCGAGCCGCATGTCGCGCTGGCGCAACGCCCGTACGGCAGCAACGAGTTCGCAGCCCACGACCAGGCGGTACGCCTCGCACGCGCGCAGCGTCTGGCGGGCCGCCAGTGAGGCGAAGCTGGCCTGCTCCTCGACCCCTCGCGAGAGCACCGCATGGCCGAGCGAGGCGGGCGCGGAGAAGGCCCGCAGATCACCGAGCGCCGCCCCGGCCGCGTACTCAAGGATCATCACACCCGACGCGGCCGGCGCGCCGTCCGCGAGGAATGGCCGAAGCCGGGTGAAGGCCGGTTCGTTCAGCGTGGACAGGCGCGAGGTCGACAGACGCGCCACCTGCGTCACCGCCAGCCTGAAGTGGTCGAGGGAAAGCGCGAGTTGGGCGATGTAGAAGCCGCCGTGGTGGTAGGCCGCCATATCGTCCGCCGAGATCAGCGGGTTCTCCGCCGCCGCGTTGATCTCGACCGTGAGGACGTCTTCGAGCGCGTCCGCCGCATCGTGCGCGGGCCCGTGGATCTGGGGCACGCAGCGGAAGCCGTAGGGGTCCTGGATCCGGCCGAGCGGCGGCGTGGGACGGTCGGCGGCGCCGAGCAGCAGCCGCATCCGTTCCGCGACCGCGTACGAACCGGCGTGCCGCCGCGCCTCGTGCACGGGCAGCGCGTACGCCTCGTACGAACCGTCGGTCGCCATCAGGGACAGCGCCGCCACCACCTGCGTGGCCGCGATCAGGCCGCGCAGCTCGTGCAGGGCGAGCGCGGACTGGCCGAGGGTGAGCGCGTTGCTGCTGATCAGGGCGAGGGCGTCGTTGTTGTCGAGGGGCTGCGGGGCGGGAGCCGCCCCGGGGCCCTGCCAGGGGTGTTCGCCAGCCAGCGCGAGGCCCATCTGCGCGAGCGCGGCGATGTCGCCGGTGCCGACCGAGCCGAATTCGTTGATCCTCGGACAGGCGCCCGTCCCCAGCGCCTCACAGAGCGCCGTGACGACGGTCGGGCGCAGGCCTGCACCACCCGCGAGCAGTTGGTTGGCCCGGACGGCGAGCATGGCACGCACCTGTCGCGCGGGCAGCTCCTCCCCGATCGACCCGGCGTGGCTGCGCAGCAGCCGCAGGCCGTGATCGGCGGCCGCCTCCGTCGGTACGGACTCATTCCGGTTGGCACCCACCCCGGTGGAGCGGCCGTAGACGCGACCCCATGAGGCGATCTCACGGGCAGCGTTCCACGAGGTCTCCACACGCTTCATACCATCCGCTCCCGGGACGGGTTTTACGGTGGATTCGGCCATGCGTACGACATCTGCGACCATCAGTCCGCGGCCGTCGAGGGTGACAACCGAATCGCCGCCGACAGTCACCCCGTCCGCGATATGAGACGACATCACGCGCAATTCCTCCTCAACCGGAAGCTCCGTCTTGCCCTACGGCCACTTGCCACCAGGGATTTACCCCTGAACGGCGACTGGCTATTGACAATCTATTCAGACACCAAGAACTCTGCATGATGATATGCAGCCGGGCAAGGGACTCCACATGATCCAATTCGACACGGTCAACAAGCGCTTCCCGAACGGCACAACCGCGGTCCACGACCTCACGCTCGAGATGCCGGAAGGCGGCGTGACCGTCCTCGTCGGATCTTCCGGTTGCGGCAAGACAACAACACTCCGCATGATCAACCGGATGGTCGATCCGACCTCCGGAACGATCAGAGTCAACGGCAAGGACGTCCTGGAGCAGGACGCCGCCGAGCTGCGCCGCTCCATCGGTTACGTGATCCAGCAGTCCGGGCTCTTCCCCCACCGCACGGTCCTCGACAACATCGCGACCGTACCGCTGCTGCTCGGCTGGGGCCGGAAGAAGGCGCGGTCCCGGGCGGCGGAACTCCTGGAGACGGTGGGCCTCTCCGCCGACGCCGGGAAGCGCTACCCGCACCAACTCTCCGGTGGCCAGCAGCAACGGGTCGGCGTGGCGCGGGCGCTCGCCGCGGACCCACCGGTGCTCCTGATGGACGAGCCGTTCGGCGCTGTCGACCCCGTGGTGCGCACCCAGCTGCAGGACGAACTCCTGCGTCTTCAGCGGGAGTTGAACAAGACCATCGTCTTCGTCACGCACGACATAGACGAGGCCGTCCGGCTCGGGGACCGCATAGCCGTCTTCCGTACCGGTGGCCACCTCGTCCAGTGCGCCGGCCCCGCCGAGCTGCTGGCCCGCCCCTCCGACGCGTTCGTCGCGGACTTCCTGGGCGCGGAGCGCGGTCTGAAGCTGCTGTCGCTGACCCCACTGGCAGAGGTCACCCAGGGTCCCGCCCCCAAGGGCACCCGCTGGCGGCTGACCCTCGACGCCGCCCGCAAGCCGCTGGCCTGGCGCGACACCGAGAGCGAGGCGGAGACCCCGGTCCGGCCGCTGCGCGACACGGACTCGCTCCTCTCGGCCCTCAACGAATCGATCTCCGCGCCGAGCGGACTGGTCGCCCGGGTCGACGCGGAGGGCACCCTCACGGGTGTGACGTCCCGCGAGGACATCCACGACCACGCGGGGCGCGTGCACAGCGCGGCGAGCACGGTGGAGGCATGAGCATCGACTGGTCGTGGATATCCGACCACTCCGGTGATCTCACCACCCTTGCCGTCTCCCACCTCCAGGCCGCCCTCACCGCCGTACTCCTGGGCCTGGTCGTATCGCTCCCCCTGGCCGTCCTCGCGCACCGGGTACGCAGACTTCGCGGACTGCTCCTCGGGCTGTCGAACATCCTGTTCACCATTCCGTCCATCGCCGTCTTCGTGCTCCTCCTGCCGGTCAGCGGGCTCACCCGCACCACCACCGTCATCGGCCTGACGATCTACACCCTCGTCGTACTCCTGCGGAACACCGTCGAGGGTCTGGACTCCGTGCCCGCCAGGACGAAGGAAGCCGCGAAGGCCATGGGGACCCGGCCGCTGCGCACGCTGCTCACCGTCGAACTCCCCCTCGCCCTTCCCGTGATCATGGCGGGCGTGCGGATCGCGACGGTCATGGCCATCTCGCTGGTCTCCGTGGCCACGTACATCGGTGACGGCGGACTGGGCCAGCTCTTCACGGACGGCTTCCAGCGCGACTTCCCCACCCCCGTCATCGTCGGCGTCGTCCTGACCCTGCTCCTCGCGCTCGTCGCGGACGCGGTTCTCGTCGCCCTCCAGTACGTCCTGACTCCATGGACCCGCCGGCAGAAGCAGGGGGCCTGAGCGCTCATGTACGAACTCTTCAAGAACCTCGGCGCCTGGCTGGTCAGCGGTGAGCAGTGGACCGGGCCCGACGGCATCGGGCACCGTCTCGCGGAACACCTCCAGTACTCACTGCTCGCCACCCTGATCGCCGCCGCCATCGCGCTGCCGGTCGGCCTGCTCATCGGGCACACCGGGCGCGGCGCCTTCCTCGCGATCAACCTCTCCAGCTTCGGGCGCGCACTGCCCACGGTCGGGCTCGTCGTGCTGGTCTTCCTCGCCAGCGGCCTCTCCATGTGGCCGGTCTACATCGCCCTCGTGGCACTCGCCGTGCCCTCCATCGTCACCAACACCTACGCCGGGATGACCGCCGTCGACCCGGAGGTCCGGGACGCCGCGCGCGGCCAGGGGATGCGCTGGCACCAGGTCCTCCTCCAGGTGGAACTGCCCCTCGCGCTCCCGCTGATCATGACCGGGATCAGGCTCGCCCTCATCCAGGTCGTCGCGACCGCCACCATCGCCGCGTACGTCTCCTTCGGCGGACTCGGCCGGTACGTCTTCGACGGGCTCGCCCAGCGCGACCTCGTACAGGTACTGGGCGGAGCCGTGCTCGTGGCCGTCGTCGCCGTCGTCCTGGACCTCGCGCTCTCCGCCCTGCAGCGCGCCCTCTTCCGTCACCGCCCCGCCAAGTCGGCCTAGGAGCACACACGATGAACCGCAGAAACCTCCTCGGCGGGCTCCTCGCCGCCGCTTCCGTCCCCGTGCTCGCCTCCTGCAGCGGCGGCGTCACCTCGCTCGACGGGCAGGGGTCCGGCGGCGGGGGCGGGGGCTCCAGCAAGGACGGCGTCACCATCGGCACCGCCAACTTCACCGAGAACCAGGTCCTCGGGTACCTCTACGCCGCCGCGCTCGGAGCGGCCGGCGTGAAGACCACGGTCCGCCCCAACCTCGGCACCCGCGAGATCCTCATCCCCGCCCTCAAGGGCGGCGACATCGATCTCCTGCCCGAGTACCAGGGCGCCCTGCTGCACTACCTCGACACCAGGTCGAAGGCCGCGGAGGAGGGCGAGATGCAGAACGCCCTCGCCGTGGCCCTGCCCGCCGGACTGCAGATCCTGCCGTACGGCCGGGCCGAGGACTCCGACGCGTTCGTCGTCACCCGGGAGACCGCCGCCGAGTACGGCCTCAAGTCGCTCGCGGACCTCGCCCGGCACAACGGCAAGCTCGTCATCGGCGCGGCGCCGGAGGTCAAGAAGCGCGCGGTCGGCGCGGTGGGCCTCAAGGACGTGTACGGCGTGGAGTTCAAGGAGTTCAAGTCCCTCGACTCCTCGGGGCCACTGGTCAAGGGCGCCCTCAAGAAGGGGGACGTGGACGTGGCGAACCTCTTCACCACCGACACGGACATCGCCGCCGAGCACTGGGTCGTCCTCACCGACCCCAAGAACCTGGTCCCGGGCCAGCACATCGTCCCGCTCATCGCCGACCGCAAGGCCGACTCGACGGTCCGCAAGGCGCTCGCCCGGCTCGGCAACGCGCTGACGACCGAGGACCTCACCGAGCTGAACCGGCTGGTGGACAAGGACAAGAAGGATCCGGAGGACGTCGCGGGCGACTGGGCGGCGCGGCACGGAATCAAGTAGCGCCCGCCGCCGGACCGCACGGCAGGACACATCAACGAGAGGCCGGGTAACCGAGTCATGGCAGCTGAAGACCTGGTGGAGCGGCGCTCCATCGACGTCGTCCCGGACGGCGAACGGCACGGAACCGCGTTCAGTCAGTTCACCCTCTGGCTCGGCGCCAACCTGCACATCACCGCGGTCGTCACCGGCGCGCTCGCCGTCGTCTTCGGCGGCGACGTGGTGTGGTCGTTGGCCGGCCTCCTGCTGGGCAATCTGCTCGGCGGCACCGTCATGGCCCTGCACTCCGCGCAGGGCCCGAAGCTCGGCCTGCCGCAGATGATCCAGTCCCGCGCCCAGTTCGGGGTGCGCGGCGCGGTCGTCCCCCTCCTCCTGGTCGTCCTGATGTACGTCGGATTCTTCGCGAGCGGCAGCGTCCTCGCCGGACAGGCCACCGCCGAGCTCACCCACACGAACGACACCACCGGCATCATCGTGTTCGCGGTGGTCACCGCGGTGATGGCAGCGGTCGGCTACCGCGTGATCCACGTCCTGGGGCGGGTGGCGAGCGTGGTCTGCGCGCTGGCCTTCATCTACCTGGGTATCCGTCTCCTGGACCGAGTCGACCTGTCGGCGCTGCTCGGCGACGCGCACTTCGGTCTGCCGATGTTCCTGCTCGCGGTGTCCCTCTCGGCGTCCTGGCAGCTCGCCTTCGGGCCGTACGTCGCGGACTACTCGCGCTATCTGCCACGTACGACGTCCGGCCGGGCCACGTTCTGGTGGACCCTGTCGGGGTCGGCCATCGGCTCGCAGTGGTCGATGACGTTCGGGGTACTCGTGGCGGCGAGCGCGGGGGACGCGTTCCTCTCCGACCAGGTCGGATACGTGGTCGGCCTGGGCGGTGCTGGCCTGATCGCGTCGTTCCTGTACTTCGTGATCGCGTTCGGCAAGCTGACCATCAACGTGCTGAACACCTATGGCGGCTTCATGTCGATGGTGACCGGCATCAGCGGATTCCGCGGCCAGAAGACGCTCTCGCCACGTGGCAGGGCCGCCTACATCGCGGTGATCATGGTGGCGGGGACGGCGGTGGCGCTCCTGGGCAAGGACAGCTTCCTGACGTCCTTCAAGGACTTCCTGCTCTTCCTGCTGACGTTCTTCACGCCGTGGTCCGCGATCAACCTGGTCGACTACTACCTGATCTCGCGGGAGCGGTACGACATTCCGGCGCTCTCCGACCCCGGGGGCCGCTACGGTGCCTGGCGCTGGGACGCCCTCACGGTCTACGGGGTGGGCGTCCTCGCCCAGCTCCCGTTCCTCGCGACGAACTTCTACACGGGGCCGCTGGTGGATCCGCTGGGCGGCGCGGACATCTCCTGGATCGTGGGCCTGGTGATCCCGGCGGCCCTGTACTGGCTGCTGGCCCGCCGCGACACGTCGCACATCCCCGAGGAGACGCGGTACACCCTGGCGCCTCCCCGGTAGCCGCGTTCCTGCTCGTCAGGCGATGGCGGGGACGGACTCGGCGGAGCCGGTGGCCCAGTTGGTGACGATGGGCTTGTCGACGTGGGCGGTGTCGGGGAGCTTCGGTTCGGCGGGGTTGGCGTCGTCGTCCGTGGTGGAGACGATGACGTTGTCGAACTCGGAGAAGGTGTCGCCGGAGGGGCTGTCACCACCGCCCTGAAGGCGGCGGCCGGCCGAGGTGCCACCGCGGCCGGTCTCCGCCAGCCGGGTGGTCGTTCCGCCGGGCGTCGTGGTGGCGGCCGTCGCCGATGGGACGCCGCCGCCACCGGCCTTAGCCCGCTTCCCGGAAGGGTGTCCGGACCGGCGGAGCCAGTGAGGGCCCGCCGGTCCGGACCGCGGACGAGTCAGCGCAGTTCGATCCGTACCCGGTGCCGCCCCCGGAGGCCGGCGGGGACCGTGGTGCGGTGGTGCCCGTCGACGGTGGACGAGGCCACCCGTCGACCCGATCCGGTGAGGGTGATGTCCAGGGTCATGTCACGGTAGGGCAGGTCGTGCAGGGTCACCGGACCCCAGCCGTGCGGCAGGTTCGGGGCGAACCGGATCCCGTCCCGCTCGTGCCGGATGCCGAACACGCCCTGGTGGATGAGGCGCAGGTAGCCCGTCGCGGACCAGGTCTGGTCCGGCTCGGAGCCCCACTGACGCGCGTTCTGCCAGCCGCCGTCCACCGCGCCGGTGAGGGCGTTGTGGATCTCCCAGAAGTGGCCGTCCCGGTGTTCGAGGGAGGCGATGTCCGTGACCGCGCGGGCCAGCAGGTCCGTCCGGCCGCCGGCCGCCGCCGCGTGCCCCCACATCCCGACCGTCATCGGCCACACGATCGCGTTGTGGCGGCCGGGGTGCTGGTCGTCGAAGCGTTCGAAGTGCGGCCATACGTTGACCACGCCGTGCGGTTCGTGATGGGTGCGGTCCAGGACCGTACGCGCCTGGCTGTCCGAGGCCACCCCGCACAGCACCGCGAACGCGAGGCCGTTGGCCTCCTGGTACGTCTCCAGCCGGCCCGCCCGCTCGCCCGCGCCGTGGAGGAAGTAGCCGTAGGTTCCGGCACCGGGCCGCCAGAGGTGGGCGTTGATCGCCGTGCGCAGCCGGGCGGCGGCCAGCCGGAACTCCCGCGCGGTGCGCCGGTCGCCGGTCTCCTGCGCCATCGCGGCGGTGGCGAGATACCCGGCGTGGAAGAGGCAGTTGGTGGACAGGCACATCATCCTGTCCGTGCCCGGGTGGTCGAGCACGAACGAGGAGGGGTTGTCCGGGTCTGCGGGCGGGGCGGGGTAGCCGGCGATGCCGTCCTGGAGGAACGCGGGGCCCTCGAAGAGCCCGTAGCGCTCGTTGTGGTGCTGATCGCGGTCGGCCCGCAGGGTGTTGACGGCGCTCTGGAAGGCGTCGGTGAGGAACTCTCGGTCCCCGGTGACCAGGTAGTGGTGCCAGGCCGCGACCGCCCACACGATCTGGTCCCACCACTGGTTGTCCTGCTGCACGATCAGCGTGCCGTCGTCCTGCCGCCGGCACACCGCCCACAGGGTGTTGCGGGCCACCTGCGGCGTCAGGAAGCTTGCGGCGTTCCAGGAGTTGACCGACGCGTCCCGGGTCCACGGCTGCTCGTATCCGCCGCCCGCCCGGATGAACGTGCCGGGCGAGTCCGACATCAGACCGGTCTGGTTGTACTCCGCAGGGTCGTACGGGACGGTGTTGATGTCCAGCAGGTTGTGGCACGCGGACCGGTAGGCGGAGCCCAGCAGTTGGTCCTGTCCGCCGCCGAACTCGATGCCGGGCGGCCCGGCCGCGGTGCGCGCGGCCGCGTGGCCGGGCGACGCGTTGGCCACTTGGGCAGCGGCCAGACCGAGTACGGCGCCTGCCTGGAGCAGCCGTCGCCGTGGAAGTCCGCCCTGGTGCTCCTGCGGTTGCATGAGGTCTCCCGCCTTGGACAACGTTGTCAGAGGTGTTCGGGACGGATACTCGCCCAGCGCGGAAAGCGCTGTCAATGAGGTGCGGGAAGGCTGTTACCCAGGCCCGGCCCCCGGGCGGGCCGGGACTTCCCGGCCCGCCTCACGACCGCAGGCGGCCCGCCGCCTCGGGGGTGAGATGCCGGGCGAGCACGTCGAGGGCCGTTGCGACCTCGCGCAGCCGCTCGGGATCGTCCGTGCCGAGTGCGGTGGCCAGCGCGTCGTCGATCCGGGACGCCCGGACCTCGGACACCCGCTCCGACGTGTGGGGGGCCTGGCGGATCAACTGCCTTCTGCCGTCGTCCGGATCGGGCGCGGTCACGATCGAACCCGCGTCCTTCAGCCGGGCCACGGCTCCCGACACCTGGCTCTGGGGCAGCCCCGTACGCACCGCGATCGCGCTCACCGAGGTGTCCGGGTGGCCGAGGAGGTCACTCAGTACGACGAGGGCGGCGCGGGTGCCGACTCGGTGGGTGTCGGCGCCCGGCGGCAGCTCGGGGAGGGCCTCCTCCCCGATCTTCATGAGGGTCCGGCCCAGGAGGAACAGCTGCACCGGGGTCGTCGAGGAACTCATGGCCCGCAGCCTACGCCAGACGCATCACTAACGATGTATCGCTACCGATGCGTCGCCATGAACGCGCCGAGCGCGGAGACCCGAGCGCGCGAACCAGCCGGCCGGCGGTCAGGGGCGGACGGGAACCGTGTGGAACTCCCGTCGCAGAGGGGTGAATCCGCGTTCCGCCCGGTGCGGGTGGACGCGGTTGGTCAGCAGGATCGCGTAGCGCGCCGCCTCCGGGTCGATCCACAGGCTGGTGCCGGTGAATCCGGTGTGCCCGTACGAGGCGGGCCCGAAGCTGTCGCCCACCGGTGACGTGTGCGGGTCTGTTCCCTGCCAGGCCAGGGCGCGGCGCAGGTTCAGGTGGTCGGTGCGGGGTGTGGTCATCAGCGCGAGGGTGTCCGGTGCGAGCAGCGGCGGGCCGCCGCCGAGGAGGGAGCGCGCGAGCCGTTCCATGTCGGTGAGGGTGGCGAAGAGACCGGCGTGGCCCGCGACGCCGCCGAGCACGACGGCGTTCTCGTCGTGCACCTCACCGGTCACGGTCCGGCCGCGCCAGGGGCAGTCCTCGGTGGCCACCGCACGGGCCCGCCGTTCGGGGCCGGGCCGGAAGCACAGGTCGGTCAGTCCGAGCGGCGTGCCGACGAGCTCCGTCACCAGCGTGTCCAGGCTCCGGCCGGTGGCCTGTTCAGCGATCAGACCGAGCAGCATGAACCCCTGGGACGAGTACGCGACGTGGGTGCCGGGTGCGGCGGTGCGCTCCAGCGCCCCCAGTGCGGTGAGCAGCGGTTCGCGGGTGGGGTGCTCGCGGTAGAGGGGGACGCCGCCGGGCAGTCCCGAGGTGTGGTCGAGGAGTTGGGCAAGGGTGCGGGCGGCGTGCGGGCTGTCGCGGTACCGGTCCAGGTGCTGGCCCACGGTGTCGTCGAGGCCGAGGACGCCCCGCTCGACCAGGGCCATGACGACGAGGCCCACGATCGGTTTGGTCACCGAGGCGAGGTCCCAGAGGTCGGAGCCGTCCAGCGGGGCGCCGCCGTTGGCCCGGGTTCCGGTCCAGCCTCGGTCGTAGGGCCCGTTCGCGTCCCCCAGGGACCAGGCGGCGCCGGAGTACAGGCCGCGCGCCCGCCCCTGTTCGAGGATGTGCCGGCGTGCGGTCGCGTACGGCGCCGCGGCGTGGTGGGTGCTCATCGCTTCTGCCCCACCCCCTGGTACGGCTCGGCCACCAGGCCGAGCCGTGCTCCCGGTTGTGCGGCCAGGCCCGCGGAGACCGCCGCCGCGGCGGAGCGCACCATCGGCCCGTACAGGCGCGCGGCCGCCTCGTCGAGGGCGAAGGCGAGTCCGGTGAGGACGAGCACGCCCGCCGGGCTGCCCGCGGCATCGCGCACCGGGGCGGCGAGCGCGCGGCGGTCCCGCCAGGGGTCGGCGCTGTCGAAGGCGTAGCCGTCGCGGACGGCGGCGGCCAGCGCGGTGTGTGTCGCCTCGTCGGCGGGGGCGCCGTCCGGGCCGGTCAGCAGGGTTTCGGCGTCCTCTGCCGGCAGGGCCGCCAGCAGGGCGAGGCCTGCGGCGCCCGCGGTGACGGACTCACGCGTTCCGGGGCGCAGATCGAGGGCCGGCCCCTGGGCGGGCGCGTGCACGCGCAGGTGGACCAGGGTCCTGTCGTCGCGTACCGCGTAGGAGGCGAACAGGCCGGTGCGGACGCGCAGTTCCTCCAGGACCGGGCCGGCCCGGCGGGTGGCGTGGTCGTCGGCGAGGACGCTCGCGGCGAGTCCGAGGAGTCGGGGCCCGGGCCGGTAGCTGCCACCCTCGGCCGGCTCGACGTAGCCACTGACCGCGAGAGCGCGCAGCAGACGGTGCACGGTGGGTTTGGCGAGGCCCGTGTGGCGGGCGAGGTCCGCGAGGCGGTGCGGCGCCCCGGTTTCCGCGAGGGCGGAGAGCACTTCCATGGCCTTGTCCACCGGGCCTGGCGCGGGTGGAAGGGCTGTCACGGCCGCCTCATCGAGAGCGATGGCGGACGTCTGCTGCTGCGAACGACTGTTGACCGGTTTCCCCATGGGGATTACCTTACCCGCACTGCATTCCATTCACCGGAACGGGTGTGTTGTTCAATGGAACGAATACGTGGAGGGCGAAGCGGTCCCCGTGCGGGCTGCTCCCGCCGCTCGGTGCTGCGGGCCGGCGCTCTGGCCGCGCCCGCCCTGGCCGCCCCCGCCCTGCTGACCGGGTGCGGGTCGCCGCCCGCGGACGCCGCCGGCAACGTCCTGCGGGTGTCCCAGACCGGGGACCCCAAGACGATGGACCCGCACAAGCAGGGCGACATGACGTCGATGAACGCCCTGATCAACATCTTCGACACGCTCACGTCCCTGGGCCGCGACAACACCCTGCGGCCGCGGCTCGCGCTCTCCTGGAAGGCCGTCGGGCCCAAGGTCTGGCGATTCGAGCTGCGGCGCGGCGTCACGTTCCACAACGGCGAGCCGTGCGACGCGCAAGCAGTCCGGTTCAGCATCAAGCGGCTGCTCGACCCCGCGACCAAGTCACCGATCGTGGAGCTGCGTTACGTCGAGGACGTCAGCGTCGTCGACCGGTACACGGTGGACCTGCACACCTCGGTTCACGACCCGATCCTGCCCGCGAAGCTGTCCCTGTTCGGCGGTGTCGTGGTTCCCCCGCGCTACCTGGACGAGGTCGGGGACGAGGGCTTCGCCGCACATCCCGTGGGCACCGGCCCCTTCGCGTTCCGCCGCTGGCAGCGCGACCACGAACTGCGGCTGCGCGCCTACGCGGGCCACTGGCAGGGCCGCCCCCACATCGACGAGCTGGTCTTCGTCCCCGCCCCCAACTCCTCGTCGGCGCTGGCCGCCCTGCAGAGCGGCGGCGTGGACATCGTGGCGGGCATGACCCCGGACGCCGCCGAACAGCTGGCCGGCTACCCGGGCGTGCGGATCGACCACCACACCGGCGTCCGCACCTCCTACCTGTCGCTCGACACCCTGTCGGACGGGCCGTTGCGCGACCGCCGGGTCCGTCAGGCGATCAACCACGCCGTCGACGTACCGCTGCTCATCAAGGCGGTGCTCGGCGGCAACGCCACCGAGGTCCCCGCGATGATCCCGCGCGGGGCGTTCGGTTTCGACGAGACCGTGAAGCCCTACCTCCGCTCCGCCGCCAAGGCCCGCGCGCTGCTCGCCGAGGCCGGGCACCCCGACGGCATCAGCACCTCGCTCACCGCCTCCAACCTCGACGCGAACGTCGCCGAGGCCATCTCCGGGCTGCTCGCCCACGCCGGGGTGCGCGCCAAGGTGGATCTGCTCGACCCGGGCACCTACGCCCAGCGGCTGACCTCGGACAACCACGGCGCACTCGGCCCGATGTACCTGGCCGCGTCGACCGTATGGACCCTGGACGGCGAGAGCATGCTCCAGTCCAACGTACGCAGCGACCGACGCCAGAGCCGCTGGCACGACAAGCGTGCCGACAAACTCGTGGACATCGAGGAACTGTCCGTGGATCCCGCCGTGCGGCGCCGTGCCTTCTCCGGTCTCCAACAACTGATCAAGGACGAGGCGCCCTTCGTGCCCCTGTACCAGATCGACAACATCTACGTGCACAACACCCGGCCCAGCTGGACGCCCGGCGCCGCCGGAATCCTCGACATGGCGAGCGCGAAGGTGGCCGTGTGATGAGCGAGTCCCTGACCCTGTCCGCCAAGTCCGCCGAGCCCCCCGGTCCGGCCGAGGCACCGGGCAGCCGCGTAGTGGCCGTGCTGCGTCCGGCCGCCGCCCGGCTGGGCACCGCGGTCCTGGTGCTGCTGTGCACCGCGACCGTCGTCTTCTTCCTGGTGCGGCTGTCCGGCGACCCGGTGAAGGTGATGCTGCCACCTGACGCCAGCGCCCAGCAGGAGAGCGTGCTGCGGCACAGCCTGGGCCTGGACAAGTCGCTGTTCAGCCAGTACCTCGACTACCTGTGGGGCCTGCCGCGCTTCGACTTCGGCAACTCCCTCTTCTACAGCCAGCCGGTGCGCCAGGTACTGGCCGACCGCATCCCGGCCACCCTGCTGCTCGCGGCGGGCGCCTTCGTGGTGACGCTGCTGATCGCGCTGCCCGCCGGGACGATCGCGGCGATGCGCCGGGGCAGGCCGGCCGACCGGGGCGTCATCACGGCGGTGCTCGTCGGCCAGTCCACCCCGCCCTTCTGGATCGGCATCCTGCTGATCCTGGTGTTCGCCGTCGGCCTGCACGCGCTGCCCGCCTCCGGGTACGGGACGTTCGCGCACCTCGTCCTGCCATCGGTCACGCTCTCCGTCTACTCGGTCGCCGTCGTCGCGCGGCTGCTGCGCTCGTCCCTGATCGACGTGCTGGGCTCCGACCACATCCGGACGGCCCGCGCCCGGGGTCTCGGTCCGGTGCGCACCGTGCTGCGGCACGGGATGCGCAACGCGTCGCTGCCCGTGGTGACCGTCGTCGGCCTGGAGGTCGGCAGCCTGCTCGGCGGCGCGATCCTCACCGAGCAGGTCTTCTCCTGGCCCGGTGTCGGCCAGCTGACCGTGCAGGCCATCGCCAACCGCGACTTCCCCCTGGTCCAGGGCACGGTGCTGCTCTTCGCCGCCACGTTCGTCGTGGTCAACCTGCTCGTGGACCTGTCCTACGGCCTCCTCGACCCGAGGGTGAGGAACTCCCGATGACCACCATCGCCCCCGCGCCCACCGCCGCCGTCGCCCCGGCCGCCGCGAAGCAGCCGTCCGTATGGCGCTCGCTGCTGCGCAACCGGCTCGCCGCGGTCGCGCTCGTCCTCCTCGTGCTGATCATCGTGTGCGCGCTGTGCGCACCGCTGTTCGCGCCCGCCGACCCGAACGCCCAGAACCTCCTCGCCCGCCTCCAGCCGCCCGCCTGGCAGTCCGGCGGCAGCGGCGCCCATCTGCTCGGCACCGACCAGCTAGGCCGCGACCTGCTCTCCCGCATCGTGTACGGGACCCGTGTCTCGCTGCTCGTCGGCGCCGGCGCCGCCCTGCTCGCGGGCGTCATCGGCACCGCCGCGGGCCTCGCCACCGGCTACCTCGGCGGCTGGACGGACCGCGTCGTGATGCGCGTCGCCGACGTCCAGCTCGCCTTCCCGGCGATCCTGCTGGCGCTCGCCGTCGTCGGCTTCGTCGGCTCCGGACTGGGCTACGTGATCCTCGTCCTCGGCATCACCGGCTGGGTGTCCTACGCCCGCGTGGTGCGCTCCGAGGTGCTGTCGCTGCGCACCCGCGACTTCATCACCGAGGCGAAGGCCATCGGCGTGGACGACCTGACGATCATGCGACGGCACCTGCTCCCCAACGTCATGGCGCCCCTCGCCACCATCGGCACCCTGCACATCGCGGCCGCGATCGTCGCGGAGGCCTCGCTCAGCTATCTGGGCCTGGGTGTGCCGAAGGAGACGGTGACCTGGGGCGGCATGCTCGCCGACGGGCAGCTGTACCTCGGCAC
This sequence comes from Streptomyces sp. AW19M42, assembly GCA_000470535.1. Classification (GTDB taxonomy): domain Bacteria; phylum Actinomycetota; class Actinomycetes; order Streptomycetales; family Streptomycetaceae; genus Streptomyces. The sequence goes on along the minus strand of CBRG010000060.1, from coordinate 28,298 downwards.
GTCCTGGTGGATCGCCGTGTTCCCCGGTGTGGCGCTGATGCTCACCTCCCTGGCCATCAACATCCTGGGCGACGCGCTGCGCGACGTCGCGGACCCGAAGGCGTACCGCCGATGACCCACTCCCCCGATGCCCCGAACGCCGCACCCGTCCTCGAATTCCAGGACCTGCGCGTCGACTTCGAACTCGCCTCCGCCACCGTGCACGCGGTGCGCGGGGTGAACCTGTCCGTCGCCGCCGGTGAGACCCTCGCCGTCGTCGGTGAGTCCGGCAGCGGCAAATCCGCCACCGCGCTGTCCGCGATGCGCCTCAACCCCGAACCTCCGTGCGTGTACGCGGGCGGTCGGGTACTCCTCGACGGAAGGGACGTACTGGCCCTGCCGGAGCGGGAGTTGCGCAAGGTGCGCGGCGCCGGGATCTCCATGGTGTTCCAGGACCCGATGACCAGCCTCGACCCGCTGCAACGGGTCGGCGCCCAGGTCGCAGAGGCGCTGCGGCTGCACGGCGGCCACAGCCGCGCGGAGGCGCGGCTGGCGGCGCTGACCGCGCTCGACGAGGTGGGCATCCCCGACCCGGAGCACCGCTACCGGCAGTACCCGCACGAACTGTCCGGCGGGCTGCGCCAGCGGGTCATGATCGCCTCCGCGCTCGTGGCCCGGCCGCGCGTCCTGATCGCGGACGAGCCGACGACGGCGCTCGATGTGACCGTGCAGCGGCAGATCCTCGAACTGCTCGTACGGCTGCAGCGCCGGCACGGCATGGCCGTCCTGTTCATCACCCACGACCTGGGGGTGGTCGCGGAGACCGCCGACCGCGTAGCGGTCATGCGGCACGGTGAGGTCGTCGAGACCGGGGACGTGGACCAGGTCTTCGCCCGCCCCGCCGCGCAGTACACCCGCGACCTGCTGGCCGCCACCCCCCGACTGGAGCCCGCCGCATGACCACCAGCGACCTTCTGGAAATCAGCGGACTGCGCAAGGAGTTCCCCGGCCGGCCGCCGAGCGTCGCCGTCGACGACGTCTGCCTCACGGTCCGCGAGGGAGAGACGTTCGCCCTGGTCGGGGAGTCCGGCTGCGGCAAGACGACGCTGGCCCGGCTGCTGTTGCGTCTGCTGGAGCCCACGGCGGGCAGTGTGCGGTTCGACGGTACGGAGCTGCTGTCGCTGACCGGCGCCGAACTGCGGCCGCTGCGACGGCAGATGCAGGTCGTCCTGCAGGACCCGTACTCCAGCATGAACCCGCGCATGCGCATCGCGGACATCGTCGGGGAGCCGCTCGTCACCCACGAGGAGTGGGCGCGCGGGCGGCGCGGCAGGGCTGCGGTACGCGAGCGGGCCGGCGAGCTCCTGGACTCCGTCGGCCTGGACGCGGGCATCCTGGACCGCTATCCGCACGAGTTCTCCGGCGGGCAGCGCCAGCGCATCTCCATCGCCCGTGCCCTCGCCCTGGAGCCGCGCCTGGTCGTCCTCGACGAGCCGACGAGCGCGCTCGACGTGTCCGTGCAGGCCCGCGTCCTGGACCTGCTCGCGGAGCTCCAGGAACGCCTGGGTCTGACGTACTTCTTCATCTCGCACAACCTGGCCGTCGTCGGACAGATCGCGGACCGGGTCGCCGTGATGCGCCGGGGCCGCATCGTGGAGAGCGGCGACGCCCGGCAGGTCTTCACAGACCCGCAGGACGCGTACACCCGTCGGCTCCTGGACGCCGTGCCGGTCCCCGACCCCTCACGGGGCCGCCGCGTCCGGGCGGCGCGGGACGACGCGGCGCGGGACGACGCGGCATGACCGCGCAACCGTCCGAAGCGCTAGCTTCCCGACAGGACCAGACCCGCCGCACCGAGCAGCGCGCCGGTGTCGGCCGGCTCGCCGAGCACCACGGTGGGGGCCTCGCCGCCGCCGAGCTCATCGGCGCGCAGCAGGGTCTCGACCAGTTCGCGGAACGGCTCACCGCCGTCGAGCGCCTCGCCGTGCAGGACGAACAGGCCGCAGGCGAAAAGCTGCTGGACGGTGGCGAGGCCGAGCACCAGGTTCTCCGCGTACCGCACGACGAGGTCGCGGGCCGCCGGGTCGGCCGAGGCGAGCAGCGTGCCCGGCGAGACACCTCGTGGGTCCATGCCGAGCGCGGCGGCACGGTCGCGCAGCCAGCGGGTCGTCGCCACAGTCTTCCAGCAGCCGCGCCGGCCGCAGGTACAGACGTCGCCGCTGGCGGTGACCGTCATATGGGCCCCGCTGCGGCCGCCGACCGGGGCGAGCACCTGACCGTCGTAGAGGATGCCGACGCCGAGCACCTCACCGGTCGCGACGGAGGCGAAGGAGCGCCGGCCGCGTCCCGCGCCGAACCACCGGTCCCCGAGGACCTGGACGCGGGCCCGGTGCTCGACCCGGACGGGCGCCCCCGCCAGCTCCGTCAGCCGGTCCGCGACCGGGTAGCCGCGCAGCGCGGGCGCGTCGTTGACCTCGACGATCCGGCCGGCCGCCGGGTCGACCACCCCTGCCGCGGCCACGCCGACGCCCAGCGGGGCGTGGCCGGCGAACACCGCGGCCGCCTCCCGCAGCGCCTCGTCGACCACACGCGGGTCGGCGCTGCCCGCGTCGAAGCGGGCCTGCGCGCGTTCCCGTACGACCCCGGTGCGCTCCAGCAGCGCGGACCGCACCAGACCGGGCAGCACCTCGACGGCGCCCAGCACACCGACGCCCCGCCCGGCCGGCTCGTCCGGCTGCGGATCGGGTACCAACCGCAAAGGAATACGTTCATGCGCCATGCGCCGACTCTGTCATGCCCCCGATCCGGGGAGACAGCGGCATGACCCACCGGAATCTGACCGAGAGCACCTGGCGCGAGACCCGCGCCGCGGCGGCCGACTCGATCGCGATCCTGCCGATCGGCTCGCAGGAGCAGCACGCTGAGCACCTGCCGATGGGCACGGACACGATGCTCGCGGACGCGGTGGTCTCCCGTGCCCTGGCCGTCCTGGCGGAGCGGGCCGCCGCCGGTGCGGACGTGCCCGGCCTGGTCCGGCTGCCGACACTGCCGTACGGGCACAGCCCGCACCACCTGTTTGCCGCGGCGCTGACCCTGTCGGCCCCGGTGCTCGGCACAGTCCTGGACGAACTGCTGGACTCGCTGGCCGCCTGCGGCTACCGCCGGGTCCTCGTCGTCAACGGCCACGGCGGCAACGACGAGATCATGCGCCTCGCGGTCAAGCGGTTCGCGCTGCGCGCCGAGGTGACCGCGGCGGCCTGCTCGTACTGGACACTCACCGAAACCGGGGAGCCCGGGACGGCCCCCGAGGACGACGGGGACTGCGGTCTGATCCCCGGGCACGCCGGCTGGTTCGAGACGTCGCTGATGCTGGCCGCCCGGCCCGAGCTGGTGCGGATCGAGCGGGCCGGTCGCGAGCCCGTCGACCCGCCGCCGCTGTTCGACAAGCCGCCCTACCCCGGTCTGACCGTGGAGCGGCACGGCGAATGGGAGCGGGTGGGCGGCTCGACCGACGACGCGTCCGGCGCCGACGCCGGGAGCGGGGCCCGCCTGCTGGAGCGCCGCGCCCGCGGCCTGGCGCGCGCGGTACTCGCCTTCGACGCCGCCACCCGCCCCGCCGCGTGACCCGCCCACGAGCTGCCCCCACCGAGAGGAACCCGCACCCCATGAAGATCACCGAGGTCGACGTCCAGGTCGTCAACCTTCCCCTGGTCAACCCGTTCACCAGCTCGTTCGAGACGAAGACCGGGGAGACGCGCACCGTGGTGCGCATCAGGACCGACGCCGGCGTCGAGGGGTGGGGCGAGACGATGTGGGGCCGGCCGGTCGCCGCGATCGTCCGCGACCTCGCAGCGGACCTGATCGGGACGAGCCCGTTCGCCCTGGAGTCCTTCCACCGCCGCCACCACATGGTGCCGTTCTTCTACGGCTACCTCGGCTACGCGGCGCTCGCCGCGCTCGACGTCGCCTGCTGGGACGCCATGGGCAAGGCCACCGGCCAGGCGGTGACCGATCTGCTGGGCGGCCGGGTCCGCGACGAGGTGCCGCTGACCGCGCTGATCACCCGCGCCGACGCGCCCGGTGCGCGCCCCGCCGACCTGCCGGGCGCACTGGCCGACCACACCATGCGGGTGGTGGCAGAGGGCGGCTTCACCGCCGTGAAGCTCAAGGGCACCAAGGACGTGGAGGGCGATGTCGCCATCCTGCGCGCGGTGCGCGAGGCGCTGCCGGGCGTGAACCTGCGCGTCGACCCGAACGCGGCCTGGTCGGTGCCGGACTCGATCCGGGCCGGCATCGCCCTGGAGGAGCTGGACCTTGAGTACCTGGAGGACCCGTGCGTCGGGATCGAGGGCATGAGCCAGGTCCGGCAGAAGGTCCGCATCCCGCTCTGCACCAACATGTGCGTGGTGCGTTTCGAGGACTTCGCGCCGGCGATGCGGATGAACGCCGTCGACGTGATCCACGGTGACGTGTACAAGTGGGGCGGCATCGCCCCGACCAAGGCGCTGGCCGCGCACTGCGAGACGTTCGGGCTCGGCATGAACCTGCACAGCGGTGGCGAGCTCGGCATAGCGACGGCCGCGCATCTCGCGGTGGTGGCCTCCACACCGGTGCTGTCGCGCGCCATCGACTCCATGTACTACCTGCACGCGGACGACATCATCGAGCCGCTGACGCTGGAGAACGGCCGGCTGCGGGTGCCGGACGGCCCCGGCCTGGGCGTCACCGTCGACGAGGACAAGCTGCGCCACTACGCGGGAGTCAACGCGCGCGAGGGGGACCTGACCCGATGAGTACCGTTCACCGGCCCGCCGAGGCCCCCGTCAAACGTGCCGTGCACAGCGACCGCACGCCTCCGCCGGCCGGCGGCTACAGCAAGGCGATCGCCGCCGGGCCGTACCTGTTCACCTCGGGCCTCGGCCCGCAGGACCCGGACACCGGGGCGGTGGCCGACACCGTCCAGGAGCAGACCCGCCAGGTCCTGACGAACCTCCGCGCCCTGCTCCGGGCGGACGGACTGGACCTGGACGACGTGGTGAAGTCGACGGTCCACCTCCAGCACCTGCAGCGGGACTTCGCGGCGTACGACGAGGTCTACCGGGAGCACTTCAGCGATCCGCGCCCGGTGCGCACCACCGTCGGCTCCGACCTGATGAACATCCTCGTGGAGATCGACGTGGTGGCGCTGCGGCGCGACCCGGCCGCCTGACCGGCCGCCGGGGAGACAAGAAAGGGAGCGGGGCTGTCCACTGCGGCGGCCCCGCTCCCTCCCTTTCCGCCTGTGCTTCAAGACCGTCCCGCCGCCGAACTCCCTTAGGCGGGCGGCCGGCTCGCTAATCCCGATTTGACCAAGCCCTATTCACGTCCTGCGGAACCTCCGACTGAAAAGCCCCCTCTGTTAACGAAGGCTTTAACAATGTTCTGGCAGGTCAGGAGGGTAGAATCAGCGTAAAACGGATAACCCCAGGATTGGGACTCCCCAACCAGCACATCGTGGGCTTAACTTAGGTGGCATGACCTCCCCTCGCTCCACCTACGGTGGTGGCTACTACGCCGCGCCGTCGTTCCCCGACACTCCGATCTACGACTCTCTGGTCGCAGAGCGGGGCACCCCTCAGATCGCGCCGATCCGAGTGCCTGCCGCCTATGACACCGGCAGCAGCTATCTGCCGGCGCTTCCGTCGGCTCTGCCCGCCCTTCCGTCGGCGCCTTCCCAGCCGGCTCCGTCGTACGGCTACCCGCAGCCGACCGCGCAGCAGGGCTACGCGCCGATGCAGCCGGCACATCTGCAGCACGCCCCGGCGCCGTACATTCCGCAGCAGCCGGCCGCGAGCCGCGGCGGATACCAGTCGCCGCCGCAACAGCAGCAACAGCCGCGGCCCGCGCCCGGTACCGGCTACGAGTCGATGCGTCCGGCGTCGCCGCGCCCGGTTCCCGCGCAGTCGCCGTACGAGGACCCGTACAACCGCCCGTACCAGGGCCGGGGGTACTAGGACCTGAGGTACCGGTACCCGGACCTGGAGACGTCCAGGGCGTCATGAAGGGGTTAACGCCGCTCAGGCGGCGGGCTGTCGGCGGCGGCTGGCAGAATGGGCGCATGCGCCCTGCCGTATCCCGTGCCATCCACAACCGTCCGTTCGGAGTGCCGACGGCACCGGCGGCCGGCGAGAGCGCAGTCGAGCCATGGGGACTCGACGGCGGCTGTCGCCGGATGCCCGTGACGAAACGTCCCGCGTGGACGGGAACCCCCGGAGGCGGCCGGTGCGTTGGGCGGGGTGAGGTTGCTCTCTCCTTGTCGCTCCGGCACGCGGACCGCACCGTATCGGGTTAAGACGGATACGGAAGGGGTGCGGGACTGTGCGGGCGCTTTCGGGAGTCTGGAGTTGGCGGCACAACCCTCTGCGCCGTGCCACGGACCGGCGCGAGGCGTGGGTGGCCCTAATCACGTTCGTACTGCTGGTGCTGGCGGCGCCGGCGTCCGGCTGGTTCTTCGGTTCGCGGGCCGACGGCGCGTTGCAGGAATCCGTGCGGGCCCAGCAGACGAGGACCCATCTCACCACCGCCGTCGTGGTGCGGCGCTCCGCGGGTTCACGGCACTTCGTCGCCGACCCGGAGATCGCCACCGACCGCGCGGCCATGACCACGGTGCTGGCCCGCTGGCACGCACCGGACGGCACGGCCCGCAGCGCCACGGTGACGACCTCCTCGCGCAACGCCGCCCCGGGGGCCCGGGTGAGGATCTGGACCGACCGGGAGGGGCATCCCGCCCTGCGCCCGATGGACGCGCCGACGGCGCACACCCATGCCGCACTCGCCGGGCTCGGTGCCGCGATGCTCACCGCCCTGCTGATCGAGGCCGGACGGCGTCTGATCGTCTGGCGCATGGTCCGGCAGCGGTACGAGCGGCTCGACCGGGCCTGGGCCGAGGCCGGTCCGGACTGGGGCAGGACCGGTACCGGCAGCTGAGCCGGCCCGTCCCGCCCGGGGAGCTTTGCCCGTCACGGCACCGCGAGGCTGCCGATCAGGTCAACTCCCGCCCTCCGCGCGCGCTACGGTGGACCGGCCCGCCTCTCATTCGGCAGGGCGGACTCTTGGTGGTCACTGCCGCGCGGCCGGTGACCAGGGCATCACACACGCACGAGGCGGGGGCACGTCAGCGCCATGGCACAGGGCACGGTCCAGGTGACGCACACCGGCACATCGCGGTGGCGGCGCCGCACTGGCGAATACGCCTCCCTCACCGCGGCGCTGGAAGCGGCCGCGGACGGTGATGTGCTCACCGTCGCGCCGGGCACCTACCGGGAGAATCTCGTCATCGACCGCGCGGTGACGCTGCGCGGGCCGGAAGGCTCCCTCGGCTCCGTCCGGATCGCCCCCGTGGACGGCGTACCGCTGACACTGCGCGCCTCCGCCGTCGTCCAGGATCTCCATGTCGAGGGCCAGGACTCGGCGGCCCCGGCCCTGCTGATCGAGGAAGGCGCCCCGGAACTCGCGGACCTGCGGATCGTGACCCGCTCGGCCGCCGGCCTGGAGGTGCGCGGCGCGGCCCGGCCCACCGTGCGCCGCTGCACCGTCGACAATCCGGCCGGCGTCGGCATCGCCGTACTCGACGGCGCGGGCGGCGTGTTCGAGGAGTGCGAGATCGTCTCGGCCGGACAGTCCGGTGTCTCGGTGCGCAACGGCGCACATCCCCGGCTGGAGCGCTGCCGTATCCACCACTCCTCGGGGGCGGGGCTGTCCGTCACGGGTGAGGGCAGCGGCCTTGAGGCGGTCGGCTGCGAGATCTACGAGATCAAGGGCAGCGGCATACAGGTGGCCGCCCGCGCTTCGGCCCACCTCACCGACTGCACCGTGCACCGCACCTCCGCGGACGGGGTCACCCTCGACACCGACGCGGTGCTCACGCTGGCCGACTGCGACATCCACGACATCCCGGAGAACGCGGTGGACCTGCGTTCGCGCTCGGTCCTCACCCTGACCCGCTCCACGGTGCGCCGGTTCGGCCGCAACGGGCTCTCGGTCTGGGACCCGGGCACCCGGGTCGACGCGAACCAGTGCGAGATCCACGACAGCACGGGCGACTACCCGGCGGTCTGGGTCAGCGACGGTGCGACGGTGATACTGGATTCCTGCCGCGTCCACGACGTGCCGGACGCCATCTTCGTGCTCGACCGGGGCTCGCGCGCCGACGTCGTGGACAGCGATCTCTCCCAGGTCCGCAACACGGCGGTGTCGGTGAGCGACGGGGCGACGGCGCAGCTCGACGACTGCCGCATCCGCGAGACGTCCACCGGCGCCTGGTTCCGCGACCACGGGAGCGGCGGCACCCTCAACAACTGCACCATCGATGCCGCCCAGACTGGCGTGATCGTCACCAAGGGCGCCGATCCGACGATCGAGCGCTGCACGGTCACCTCTCCCGCCGAGGCCGGTTTCTATGTGTCGGCCGAGGGCCGCGGCACCTTCCACGGCTGCCGGGTCACCGGCAGCGAGGGCTACGGCTTCCATGTGATGGACGGCTGCCGGACGACGCTGACCCGCTGCCGCACAGAGCGCTGTGCGCGCGGGGGGTACGAGTTCCCGGAGGGCGGTGCCCAGAACGACGGGTCCGGCACCGGCCCGGTCGTGGAGGACTGCACCAGCGACGAGAGCGCGCTGCGCACCGCCACTCCCCCGCCGCCGCCGGCCGTTCTGACGGCGATCCAGACGACTCCCGGACTGCTCGGGGCGGTTCCGCCGCCGCGTGCGGTCGAGCCCGTCGCCGTGGAGCCGCCGGCCGAGCCGGTGCGCACCTCCGCGGCGGTCCTGGGCGAGCTGGACACGCTGGTCGGGCTCGACAGCGTCAAGCGCGAGGTGCGCGCCCTCACCGACATGATCGAAGTGGGGCGACGACGGCAGCAGGCCGGTCTGAAGGCCGCCTCGGTCCGCCGCCACCTCGTCTTCACCGGCTCCCCCGGCACCGGCAAGACCACGGTGGCCCGGCTGTACGGCGAGATCCTGGCCGCTCTCGGCGTGCTGGAGCGGGGCCATCTGGTCGAGGTGTCCCGGGTCGATCTGGTCGGCGAGCACATCGGCTCGACCGCCATCCGGACCCAGGAGGCGTTCGAGCGGGCGCGCGGCGGGGTGCTGTTCGTCGACGAGGCGTACGCCCTGTCCCCCGAGGACTCCGGGCGGGACTTCGGCCGCGAGGCGATCGACACGCTCGTGAAGCTGATGGAGGACCATCGGGACGCGGTGGTCGTCATCGTTGCCGGGTACACCCACGAGATGGAGCGGTTCCTCGCCGTCAACCCCGGGGTGGCGTCCCGTTTCTCACGGACGATCACCTTCAGCGACTACGAGCCGCGGGAGCTGCTGCGGATCGTCGAGCAGCAGACGGAGGAGCACGAGTACAGCCTGGCCTCCGGAACCGACGAGGCGCTGGTGAAGTACTTCACCGAGCTCCCCAAGGGGCCCGCGTTCGGCAACGGCCGCACGGCCCGCCAGACCTTCGAGTCGATGGTGGAGCGGCATGCGGGCCGGGTCGCCCAGCTCGCGGAGACGAGCACGGACGACCTCACCCTGCTGTACCCGGAGGACCTCCCGGAACTTCCCTGAGCTCCTGGCGGGGTTCGTCGGCCTGCTGGGGCAGGAGCGGGGTCAGCCGTTCCAGGAGCGCGGCCCGTTCCTGGGCGAAGACCGGGTCGGCCTGGTAGTCGGAGTGGCCCAGCACCGGCTCGGGCAGCGGGTGCTCCGGGGTGCGTCCGTAGACCAGCGGGTCCTTCAGCGGGCCGCGGTCCACCTCGGGCCCTGATTCCTCACCGAGCCGGATCTCGCCGCCGATCGGGTCGGTGGCCCGCCACAGGTTGCGCCAGCAGTGCACCGAGCGGTGCAGCCCGTGCAGTTGGGCGGGGCCGAAGTAGGCCGGGAACCAGCGTCCGTAGAGCCGCTCGATCGGTGATCCGTAGGTCAGCAGGGCGACCCTGCGACGGGTCCCGGCGGGCAGCTGCCAGACCGCGGACGCGGCCAGGACGCTGCCCTGGGAGTGGCCGGAGATGACGAGCCGGCCGCGGGTCCGTGCCGTCCAGCCGGACATGCGTGAGGCGAGGTCGGGGACGGCGCGCTCCGCGTAGCAGGGCGGTGCGAAGGGGTGTGCGGCGCGCGGCCAGAACGTACCGACGTCCCAGAGGATGCCGATGGTGCGCCGGGCGGAGGCGTCCCGATAGGCGCGCCGGCCGCAGGCGACGAAGACCAGGAAGCCGAAGCCGATCATCCAGGAGCCGGTCGACTGGGCCGCCTCTGCCACCGATTCGACGAAGGGGCTGCTGCCGTCCATCGCGAGCCCCGGCACCTGCTCGCTCGCCCAGGCCCCGCCGACGGCCGCGGCGCCGAGCAGCAGGGTGGCGCCGGAGACGAGGCCGACGATGCCGGGAGCGGAGTCGGTGAGCGCGGCCGTGGCCCGGGTCCGGGCGATCTGCTTGGTACGGGCGGGATCGGGCCACCGCTCCTCGTACTCCGCGTCGACCACGGGCTCCAGGCGGCGGGCGGCGAGGTAGGTGCGTACGCCGAGGGCGACGCCGGGAAGCAGGAGCAGCACCAGCAGCACGGGGATGACGGAGGCCTGCCAGCTGAGCAGGACCGGCGGCCCGTCTATGACGGCGCTGCGGCCCATCCCTGGGCTGCCGGGACCGTCGAGCCAGTCGGCCACCCGCTGGGCCCCCCCGCCGGTCATCACGCCGCCGAGCGCGCAGGCGAGCATCGCGACCGCGGGGCCGCCGAGTCCGCGCATCACGGTGCGCGGCTCGGGGCTGCGCCGGTACAGGCGCCACGCCACCGCGGCCAGGGCGACGACGAGGGCGCCCTGGGCGAGGGTGACGACGCGGAAGGTGATGTCGCCGGGAAGGGTGCCCGCGGAGGCCCAGCCGGGGCGGGACCAGGCGGCGTGCACCGAGGCGAGGACGAGCAGGGTCAGCGCGGCCCCCGGCAGGTAGGTGATGACCGCGCGGTCGAGCCGGTTGTCGAGGCGTCGTTCGCTGCGGCCTCGCCGGCAGACGACCCAGAGCACCACGAGCATGCCCAGGACCAGCAGCGCTTCGATCAGGCGGCCGTACAGGGCGGGGACCGCGCCGTCGGCGGCCCGGTCGTGCCGGGCCGCGGCGCCCGCTACGGAGGCGGTGACGGTCAGGAACCCGGCGGCGGTGTGGGCGGCGCGCAGCCGGGCGACGAGCCGGCGCCCGAACCAGAATCCGGGGCGCCCGAGCGCGGGCCGCAGGGGCTCGGCTGGGGCGGTCCCGGTGCCCGGCCCGTCGTCGTCGTCGGGGGCGGTGCCGGTCAGCGGGCGCTGGGACTCGTAGGCGCTCCAGGTGCGGTTGGACAGGTACCACAGCAGTCCCACCAGCGCGGTGGGCACCAGGGCCGCGAGGGCCAGCCGGCGGCCGGGCTGGGACCACCAGCCGCCCTGCGCGGCGGACAGGAACCCCAGCCACGAACGCTGGTCGGAGCAGGCGGCCACACCGGCGCACTGCCAGGCGGTCAGGTCGAGCGCGACCTCGCAGGCCGCGGCGGTCAGCAGGACGGTGAGGCTCAGCGCGACCAGCCGGACCAGCGCCCCGTAGAGCCGGACGGTGCGGGGGCGGCCGGTGGCGGCCGGGCGCATCCAGTGAGCGAGGTTGATCACCATGAACGGGAGGAGCAGGAGCCACAGTGCGCGGGAGCCGTTGCCGGAGGTGAGGTTGGACCAGCAGTAGGCCTCGGGGATGGGCCGGTCCCGGTACCGCTCGGGGTGCTGCTCCGCGTCGATGTCGTCGGAACGCCGGTAGATGGCGGCGGTGGCGTCACCGGTGACGCGGACCGTACGCGGGTCGACGAGCATCTCCTGGGGCGTGGTTCCGCCCACACCGTGGACCAGCAGTTCCAGCGCTGGTCCGGTGCTCTGCGGGGCCTGGGTGGGAGGTGGCACTGGGGTGACTCGCTCTCGGAGGGGGAAGGCGGCTGATGGCCGGTCACCAGAGTCGCGGCCGCGCGGCGGTGTCCGTGCCGCTCTCACGAAATCTCCCCAGTGCGGCGGCCCGCGACACCGCGTGGCAGGATGAGCCCGTCCGAACGGACTCCTGCACAGCCACAGGGAAGGACCGGACCCGGCGTTGAGCGAGAATCAGAATCTGCTCGCGGAGCAGCGGCGCGCGCTGATCCTCGACGAGGTGCGCAGGCGCGGCGGGGTCAGGGTCAATGAACTGACCCGCAAGCTGAGCGTTTCCGACATGACCGTCCGCCGGGACCTGGACGCGCTGGCCCGGCAGGGCGTCATCGAGAAGGTGCACGGCGGCGCCGTACCGGTGGTCGAGGCGAGTACGCACGAGCCGGGTTTCGAGGCGAAGTCGACCCTGGAGCTGACCGCCAAGGAGGACATCGCGCGGGCTGCCGCCGTGATGGCCGTGCCCGGCAGCGCGATCGCGCTGTCCGGCGGCACCACGACCTACGCGCTCGCCCAGCACCTGCTGGACGTACCGGACCTGACGGTGGTGACCAACTCGGTGCGGGTCGCCGATGTGTTCCACGCGGCGCAGCGTCCGGGATCGCCGGGTGCCCGGCCGGGTGCCGCGACCGTGGTGCTCACGGGTGGGGTGCGGACGCCGTCCGACTCGCTGGTCGGCCCGGTAGCAGACCAGGCGATCGTCTCGCTCCACTTCGATGTGCTCTTCCTCGGTGTGCACGGGATCTCGGTCGAGGCCGGCCTGTCCACGCCGAACCTGGCGGAGGCCGAGACGAACCGCCGTTTCGTCCAGTCGGCGCGGCGCGTGGTGGTGGTCGCGGACCACACCAAGTGGGGCACGGTGGGGCTGAGTTCCTTCGCCACGCTGGAGCAGGTGAACACGTTCGTCACGGACGCGGGCCTGTCGGAAGAGGCCCGCGAGGAGATCGAGGAGCACCTGCCCGGTCTGGTGGTCGCGGGCCGGGACGCCGACGGCGGGCCCGCCCGGGGCTGAGCCGCGGATTCGGCCCGGATCGCGGCGGCCCCGGATTCCGCTCAGCTCGCGGGAAGTCCGGCACGGCCTAGGATCGTGGGGTGGCTGTCTTCCGGATCGAGCGCTTCACCCCACTGCCCGCAGCCGAGTCCTGGCGCCGGGTGACGGACTGGGAACGGCATGCCGCGCAGGTCCCGCTGACCACGATCACGGTGCCCGCGGGGATGGCGACCCGGACCGGGACGGTCTTCGTGGCACGCACCGGAGTCGGTCCGCTGGCGTTCGACGATCCGATGGAAGTGGTCCGGTGGTCACCGCCGTCCGGCAGCCGGGCGGGGATGTGCCGTCTGGAGAAGCGCGGCCGGGTGGTGCTGGGCCGGGCAACGATCGATGTATATCCCACTCATGCCGGCTCCCACGTGGTCTGGGTGGAGGAGCTGAGCGTGCGGCTGCTGCCGAGGTGGGGCGATCCGCTGATCTCCGGAGCGGGGCGGCGGATCTTCGGCCGGGTGCTCGACTCGATGCTCGACCGGCCGGCGCAGGGCGGTCCGTGACCGGTGGCCGGATCCGCGCGGTGCTGACGGACGCCCTGAGCAGGTGATGTGACCGTCACACGATCGAGTCGTTTGTCGGTGTGACGGTTTCCGCCTACGGCTCAGGAAGCATCGAATTCATGCCGATCCACCAACCGCAGCAGCGGTCCTCCGGCACCAGCGAACGCCCCGGCGTCCCGCAGGCCGAGGCCGCGCTCGTGGAGCACTACCCGCGACTCGTCAGGCTCGCCTACCTGGTGCTGCCGCCCACCCTCGGCCGGCACCGCAGGGTGCTGGCCGCCCACGCCTCTGTGCAGCGTGCACTGCCCGGGGCGGGTGCGGCGCCCGAGGCTCCGGCACCCGCCCGGATTCCGGCGCAGACTCGCGGCGCCTCCCCCGGGCCCGCTCCGGACGACGGTGTGACCTGCGCCTATGCCTGGATGCGGTTACGTGTGCTGCGCACCGCGCTGGCCCACGAGCGGCGGCCGCGCTGGTGGCCGGGGCGGCTGCCGGCACCGGCCGCGCTGCGCCCCTCGCTGCCGGCCGTCTGGGGCCTGCGGCTCTTCCCGCGTGCCGGCGGAGCGGCCGAACTGGCCCTGGACCAGGAGCTGTCGGCGGTGTCGGCGGCCGTCAGGGCGGCGTTCGCGCTGCGGCTGCTGGAGGAGCTCGACGAGCCCGAGGCACAGGCCCTGCTCGCCCGCGCGGATGCGCGGGAACCGGCGAGTGCGGTACGGGCGGCCAGGCGGCTCGGGTCCGGCGACCGTGCGGGGGCCGAGGCGCTGCTGCGTTCCGGGGAGTTCGACCCGTGCGTGCTCCAGACGCGGCCGAGCGATCTGCTGCGGCGCCGTCACCGGATGCGGGTGGTGGCGGGTCTCGCCGCGCTGTGCGTGGTGGCGGGCGGCGTGGTCGCGCTGGCCGAGGAGGGTTCGGCGGTCCGTCTCCCCGACGCCGGGAGCACGCTCGGCCCCGCCCTCGATCCGGCGGCGCTGCTGCGTACCGCAGCGGAGGAGTGGGCGGACACCTCCCGCGTCGACTTCACGGCGTGGCCGGCCCGCGGTGACCGCACCGCCGACCGGGCACTGCTCGGCCGGGCGCTGCGGACCTGGGGCCGGACCCCGCAGGGCACCGCGGTCTCGACCACCCCGGGGGCGCTCCCGGTGCCCCCCGCCCAGCCGCCGCGACTGCTGTACGCCGGTGAGGTGGACGGCGCCGCCGTGGTGCTGTTCCACGACGGCGGGGTGCGGGTGGTGCGCTACGCGGAGCCGCTGGCCGGGGCCGGGGCCCCGGCCCTGGACTTCGCCCGGACCGATGACGCGGACGTGACGACCGGCTCGGCCGTGGTCGTCAGCCGCAGCGGGGACCGTGCCCGCTTTCTGCTGGCGCCCTGGATCTCGCAGTCCACGACCCGCGATCTGCTGCGGCCGGACACTCCTGCTCGCGCACTGAAGGTGGGGGCGGACGGCGTGACGGCCGGCGTCCCGCGTCCGTCGCCGGGCGGCAGCTGCGACTCCTGGCCGGCGATGCAGCTGCGATCCTCCGAACGCATCGTGGAGAAGCACGCCTTCCTCGTCACCGACCTGGGCGATCTCGCCCCGGTTCACCTCACTTTCACGCCAAAACCCGGCGGCGGCGCACCCGGCCGGCAGCCCAGGGAGGCGACGGGCAGCCCCGCGCTGCTGAGCTGGGCGCGCACCGCGTGCTCGCTGCGGGCGTTGAGCGGCACCGGTGTGCGGGCGGTCAACAACTGGGACTTCGCCGAGCAGCGCCTCCCGGAGGGCGGCGCCCCGGCCCAGTGGGTCTGCACCAGGGCCGACACCTGGCAGGGCCCCGGACGCGTGCTGGTGCAGTTCCTGGGACCCGATCCGTCGACGGCCGCCCCGGCGACCGTGGTGGGCGACCAGCGCGACACGGCACTGTGCAGCCGGTTCGGTCAGCACGTCCTGGGCGGCACGCACTGGAAGGCGCCCTCCGGACGGTGGTACGTGCTGGCCGCGGGAAGCCGTGCGGTCAACCGGATCGAGGCCACCGGGGCGGTCCGCGCATCGGCCTCCGGTACGACGCTCGCGGTGCGGGCGCCGCATGACGCCTCGGTTGAACTGACGGCTCGGCTCCGGGAGGGCGGTGCACTCACAGCGGTGCGCTGACCCGGTCCGCGTGCGGCCGGCCGGGTCAGCTCGCGTACCACAGAAGACATCTGACGGTGCGCCAGCTATGGTGGCGGCGGCCGTCCGCCGCCGACCGCACGGGAGGTGCGTTCCATGGCACGCCGACTCCGCTCCGTGGACCTCGACTTCGTCGAGGCCGCTCCGCTGAGACTGGTCTTCGCCGCCGAGGTGGCCGCGCCACCCGATGCCGTGTACCGCGCCCTGGCCGATGACGTCGAGGGCTGGCCCGGCTGGTTCACCCAGCTGACGTCGGCGCGGCCGGTCGACGCGGGCGCGGGCCGCGAGGTGCGGCTGCGGGGCGGGATCAGGTTCCGGGAGACGGTCGTCGCCGCCGAGCCCGGCAGCCGGTACGCGTACCGGATCGACGACTCCAACGCCCCCGGTCCGCGCGCCCTGGTGGAGGAGTGGCTGCTGACCCCGGCCGGCGGCGGCACCCGGGTGCAGTGGACCTTCGCCGCCGACGGGTCGGCGCTGTTCCGGTTCACGATGCGCCGGGCGCGGCCGGCGGTGGGCAGGTCGTTCCGGGACGCCGTGCGCAACCTCGGCCGGCGGCTCTCCACCCCGGCCGGGGCCTGAGGAGCGCGGCGGCCCGGAGCACGCGGCTACGGCCTCCCGCGGATCAGGCCTTGCTCTCCTGCGGGCCGGGCCAGTTGCCGGTGCTCAGGAAGTGGTCGATGGTCCGGGTGTACGGCGCGATGTCCAGGCCCTGTGCGGCCAGCCAGGCGTCGGAGTAGTACTTGTCGAGGTAGCGGTCGCCGGGGTCGCAGATCAGGGTGACGACGCTGCCGGTGGCGCCCTGTGCGAGCATCTCCGCGACCAGCTTGAACGCGCTCCACAGCCCCGTCCCGGTGGAACCGCCGGCCTTGCGGCCGATCGACCGCTCCAGCGCGCGCACGGCCGCGACCGTGGCAGCGTCCGGGACCTTCATCATCCGGTCGATGGCCCCCGGAACGAAGCTCGGCTCCATCCGGGGCCTGCCGATGCCCTCGATGCGTGACCCGCAGTCGCTGGTGGCAAGCGGGTCGTGACGGGTCCAGCCGTCGAAGAAACAGGAGTTCTCCGGGTCGGGCACACAGATCCGGGTGTCGTGCTGCATGTAGTGCACGTACCGCGCGATGGTCGCGGAGGTGCCGCCGGTGCCCGCCGTGGCGACGATCCAGGCGGGCTCCGGGTACCGCTCCAGCCGCAGCTGCTGGTAGATCGACTCCGCGATGTTGTTGTTGCCGCGCCAGTCCGTGGCCCGCTCGGCATAGGTGAACTGGTCCATGTAGTGGCCGCCGGACTCCGCCGCGAGCGTTGCGGACTCCTCGTACAGCCGGCGCGAGTCGTCCACGAAGTGGCAGCGGCCGCCGTGGAATTCGATGAGCCGGCACTTCTCGGGGCTGGTGGTGCGGGGCATCACGGCGATGAACGGCACCCCGATCAGCTTGGCGAAGTACGCCTCCGAGACGGCGGTCGAACCGCTCGACGCCTCGATCACCGGCTTCCCGGGGCGGATCCAGCCGTTGCAGAGCCCGTAGAGGAAGAGCGAGCGCGCCAGCCGGTGTTTGAGGCTGCCGGTGGGGTGCGTCGACTCGTCCTTGAGGTAGAGGTCGATGCCCCAGCCCTCGGGCAGCGGGAAGCGCAGCAGGTGCGTGTCGGCCGAGCGGTTGGCATCGGCCTGGACCTTGCGTACGGCTTCCTTGAGCCAAGCCCGGTACGCCAGGTCGGTGCGGTCGATGTCGACGGTCGCCACCGCTTCGCCGTCGTGTCTGTGCTCACTCGTGTCCATCAGCGCGCTTCTCCTCGTACGACCGGTCTCGCCACACCCCACGATATGCCCCCTACCTGCACAAACATTGACTTTGATGCTCCATAGCCCTGCCTTGGTGTTGCGGGCGGGGCGCCTGCGAAAGGCCGTCGCGGCGCGAATGCGTCAGTGCGCCCCACCCCGCTCTGGTGCAGCCGGTCCGGGTTGTGCACACTTTCATTCGGGGGCGTGACGAAGGGGGCGAAGGGGCCATGTCCGAAACGGAGTTCAGTGAGACAGGCGTACGGATCGACCGGTGGGCGCGCTCGCTCTCACGGGCCGGGCAGGTGACCGTCAAGGACGGCCGGCTGGCACTGCTGACCAGTTACGGCCGGGAGATCGACAGCGCACCGGTGGCGACGGTGAGCACGGGCAGAGCGTGGTTCTCCGGCGCGGACGCGACGGTGGCACGGGTCAACGGGACGCGGTACCGGCTGACGATGCCGCGGCGCCCGGACAAGCCCGACGACGCCGGTCCCGCGCGCCGGTTCCTCGAAGCGCTGCGCGGGGCGGCCGCCGCGCGGGGCTGATGGAGCGGGGCCGGGGGGACACCGCGAGTTGCGGAGCCGTAACCCGTGAGCGACATTGGAGTCACGTCACTCATGGTTAACCGGCGGTCACACTGTGATCCAGGCCGCCGGCCCGGAACCAGCAGTCAGCCATCTGCTGGATCCGTCCCTTCGTCTTCTTCCGGACCTATTTCGGGGAGTCGCAGCCGTGATCAGCGAGCCAAGCAGGCACTGCACGGTGGAGCTCCAGGCCCTGCCGTCGCGGATCGGTCAGGTCCGCAGAATCATCTCGGCGCAGTTGCGCTACTGGCATCTCGATCCCTTGATCGACCAGGCAGCGCTGGGCGTCACGGAACTCCTGACCAATGTGCACCGGCATGCACAGCCGGACAAGTCATGCACCGTCGAGGTCGAGTTGCTGCTCGAACGGCTGACGGTGTCCGTCCACGACCACGACCCACGGCTGCCGACCGTGCGCGAGGCCGACGACTCCAGTACGTCGGGGCGCGGACTCGCACTGATCGCCGCGGTCAGTGAGAGCTGGGGTGTCCGTCCCCGGGGCGGCGCCGGAAAGATCGTCTGGTTCACTCTTCCGGCCCCTTCCCTCTTCGCCGTCCAGCCACCGCATTCGGTGTACGGGGCGACGACCGACGGACCGTTCGACCTGAGCGGCATCATGCCGCCGGAGGGTGTGCAGCCCTCGGTGGCACGGTCCGTGTCGGTCGGCTGACACGGCGGGGGCGGGGCGCCCCCCTGGGCGCCCCGCCCCCGCCGTGCGGGCCGGACGACTGCGTCCGGGCGGGCCGGAGAGAGCGCAATTGACCCTCCCCTTACGTCAGGCTCAAGACTGTCGGGCGACGAAGGGGCTGGTACATGAGTTACTCGGTGGGACAGGTCTCGGCTCTTGCCGGGGTGACGGTGCGAACGCTGCACCACTACGACAAGGCGGCGCTGCTCTCGCCCAGCGGCCGCAGCGAGGCCGGGTACCGGGTCTACGGCGACGCCGGCCTGGCGCGTCACTCGGCCACGTCGTCGAACAGCGGAGATACGCCCGCGCCGCCGTGGGAGCGGCGCGGCATACGGCGGCAGAGGACGGAGCGGGCCGGGTGCTCAGGGCCGTCCGGCAGCCGACCGGGGCGTGAGGCCCGGCCCCTCACGGGCTGCGGGCGAAGGCCCGCTGGTGGCGGTCATGCCGCGCTGCCCCTGCCACGGGTGCCGAACTGCTCGTCGAGGACGGAGAGACGGCGCCAGTACTCGTCCTCGTCGATCTCCCCGGCGGCGAAGCGGCGCCCGAGCATGTCGATCGGTGAGGGTTCGACAGGGCCTGCCTGTCCGGCTCCGAGCTGCCAGGGGCCGCGCCGGCCGCGCCGGACCGTGCGTCTTACGACCGTGACGACGCCGATGACGACGGCCGCCCAGATGAGCGGGAAGAGGAGGATCCACGGTCCGGGCCCCCCGTTGAAGGCCAGGGTGTTCATCTCGGTCAGCTCCTCGGTTCGGGATTCGCGTTCTGCTGTCACCTCCGAGCCTGGCTCCGGGGAGGGGTCCGCGTCGTCGTACGGGCAGCGGCAGTGCACGTACCTCCTGGGGAGCAGACGGTGGGCGGGCGGCTGCTCCCGCCCACCCAGGCCCGCTGCCGCCGCTCTCCGTCGCTTGGTCACGGCTGCTTGATCACGCTCCTCGGCCACCGGCCGCGCATTCTGTACCTACTAGTATGTACAGTGTCCGTATGAGCACTCCGGACCGTCTGATCGAAGCCACCCAGGAGCTCCTGTGGGAGCGGGGATACGTGGGCATGAGCCCCAAGGCCATCCAGCAGCGGGCGGACGCCGGCCAGGGCAGCATGTACCACCACTTCAGCGGGAAGCCCGAGCTGGCTCTCGCCGCCATCCGGCGTACGTCCGCCGAGATGCGCGAGACGGCCGGCCGCACCTTCGACTCGCCCGGCTCCGCATACGAGCGCATCTCGCGCTACCTGCTCCGTGAGCGCGATGTGCTGCGGGGCTGCCCGGTGGGGCGACTGACGATGGACCCGGACGTCGTCGCGAGCGACGAACTGCGCTCCCCCGTCGACGAGACGATCGGGTGGCTGCGCGGCAGGCTGGCCGCGATCGTCCAGGAGGGCCTGGAGCGGGGCGAGTTCACCCGCGGCCTGGTGCCCGAGGACATCGCGGCGACGATCGTCGCGACGGTGCAGGGTGGTTATGTACTGGCCCGCGCCTCCGGCTCGACGGATGCCTTCGACGCCGCCGTCCGCGGACTTCTCACGCTGCTCGTCCCCGCTGCCGACGCCGGCTGACCCCCGTCTCACGCGACCGACCGCACAAGGAGCACCCCGCACATGCGCATCACCAGGAACCGCCCGGATACGCAGACCGGACCGCCCGAGCACTTCAACGGCAGCGTCTGGCTCGACGAGCTCGCGGCGCCCGAACCGCCGTCCCGGCTAAGGATGTTCAGCGTGCACTTCGCCCCGGGCGGGCACACCGCCTGGCACACCCACCCGCACGGCCAGGTCCTCCATGTCACCGAGGGCGAGGGTCTGGTGCAACGCCGGGGCGGTCCGGTGGAGACGATCCGGGCGGGTAACACCGTGTGGATCGAACCGGACGAATGGCACTGGCACGGCGCGGCGCCCCGCACCTTCATGACCCATCTGGCTCTCGTCGAGACGGCCGAGGACGGCACCACCATCCACTGGCATCCCGACGCCGGTGTCTCCGAATACCCGGCGGCCTGAGGAGTAGACGATGCACGCCATGCAGTACGAGATCACCCTTCCCGCCGACTACGACATGGGCATCATCCGGGACCGGGTGGCGGCCAGGGGCCACCTCCTGGACGACTTCCCCGGACTCGGCATCAAGACCTACCTGATCCGGGAGCGCGGCGAGGACTCACCGGTCAACCAGTACGCGCCGTTCTATCTGTGGTCGACCCCCGAGGGCATGAACTCCTTCCTCTGGGGTCCCGGATTCCAAGGCATCGTGCGGGACTTCGGGCGCCCCGAGGTGCGGCACTGGACAGGGCTGTCGTTCGTGCGGGGCGCCTCGTCGGCCGCGCTCCCCCGCACGGCGACCCGCCGCCGCGCACCGGTTCCGGCGTCGGCCGCTCCGGCGGACGCGGTCGAAGCCGCGCTGGAGGAGAGCCGCCGGCTCGCGAAGGGGCCCGGCGCCGTCGTCACGGCGCTCGCCGTGGACCCCCGCCACTGGGAGCTGGTCCACTTCACGCTCTGGGGCGGTCCCGCGCCCGAGGAGCCCGGCGAGCGCTTCGAGGTGCTCCACGTCAGCCGGCCGGAACGCGAAGACCTCAGGGAGGGGCGCCAGTGGTAGCCACGGTCCGCACCGTTCTCGGCGATGTCCCCGCCGGGGAACTGGGCGTGTGCGACGCCCACGACCATCTCTTCCTGAGCAGCCCGCTACTGCCGGGACAGGAACTGGCCGACCCCGAGGACGCTGCCCGACGGCTCGGTTCCTTCAGGGAGTCGGGCGGCCGCACGGTGGTGCAGTGGACGCCGTACGGGATGGGCCGCGGGGCCGGATCGCTGGCCGCGCTGTCCCGCTCGACGGGCGTGCACGTGGTGGCGGCCACCGGGCTGCACCAGGCGGCGCAGTATCCGCCCGCACGGCTGGACCGGATCCGGGACCGGCTCGCCCCGCTCTTCGTCGCGGAGCTCACGGAGGGCATCGGCTCCACCGGAGTACGCGCGGGTCTCATCAAGGTCGCCGGCGCCTTCCACGCGGTCGACGCGCACGCCCGGCTCACCATGACGGCGGCGGCCGAGGCCCATCACCGCACGGGCGCGCCGATCGCCGTCCATCTGGAGCTGGGCACCGCCGCGCTCGACGTGCTCGATCTGCTCTGCGGGGAGTTGGGCGTCGCGCCGCAGCGGGTGATCCTCGGCCATCTGGGCCGCTCACCGGACGGTGCCGTGCAGCGGAAGGCGGCGCGGGCGGGGGCGTTCCTCGCGTTCGACGGCCCGTCCCGGGCCCACCATGCGACGGACTGGCGGCTGCCCTCCGAGCTGGCGGCGCTGGCCGAGGCGGGGTTCGGCGGGCAGCTGCTGCTGGGCGGCGACACCACCGTGCCCGAGACGCCGGGCATGCCGTACCTGCTGCGCCGGCTGCGTCCGCGCCTGGAGGAGGCCCTGGGAGTGGCGTTCATGGAGGCCGCGTTGGTCGGCAACCCGGCACGGGCGTTCGCGTTCGGACCGGTCCGGGAGGCTTGAGGGCCGGCGGGGCGCTGCCCCGCCGGCACGTGTCCTCTCAGGCGAGTGCGGCCAGGGGGTCGTCCAGCACCGGCTGCCAGGCCAGCTCCGCCGCGCCGACCAGGCTGTTGTGGTCAAGGGTGCAGGGCAGGATCGGCACACTGCCGCTGCGCCCCCAAAGGCTCCGGTCGGCGACCACGGCCCGCAGCCGTTCCGGGTCGGCGTCGAGCAGCGCGCGGTGCAGTCCGCCGAGGATGATCCGGTCCGGGTTGAGGATGTTGACCAGCCCGGCGAGACCGAGTCCCAGCCGGTCGATCAGCTCCTCGGCGGCGACCCGCACCGCCACGTCGTCGTACTCGGTCCGCAGCAGGTCCCCGGACTGCTTGAGGAGCGACTCCTCGGGACCGGGCCGGCGCCCGGCCGCGGTGAGGAAGGCGAGCGGGTCGGTCTCGACGTCGAGGCAGCCCCGGCCGCCACAGTGGCAGGGGCGGCCCTCCGGGTTGACCGTGAGATGGCCGACCTCCAGGGCCAGCCCCGAACTCCCGCTGTGCAGACGGCCGTCCAGGACGAGCGCCCCGCCGACGCCGCGGTGGCCGGTGGCCACGCAGAGCAGATGCTGGGCGCCGCGCCCGGCTCCGTGCCGGTGCTCGGCGAGCGCGGCGAGGTTGACGTCGTTGCCGGTGAACGCCGGTCCCGCGATGCCCGCTTCGCGGACGCATGTGGCGAAGATCTCGCGGACCGGGGCGCCCGCGGGCCAGGCGATGTGGAGGGGGTTGAGGGCGGTGCCCTCCGGCTCGGCCACGGCGGACGGCACGGCGAGTCCGGCCCCCACGCACTTCAGCCCGCTGTCCCTCAGCAACCGGGCGCAATCGTCGACGACTTCGCCGATGACCTGCGCCGGGTCCGCGGTGATGGTGACGCAGCCCGGGGCGGTCGCGACGAGGCGGCCGCCCAGTCCGACCAGCGCGGCCCGGAAACCGTCCGAGTGGACCTGGGCCGCGACGGCCACCGGCCCGGACTCCCGCACCGCAAGGCGGTGCGAGGGGCGCCCCTGCGAGCCCGCCGCCGAACCGGGACTGGAGTCCACCCTGATCAGGCCGAGCGCCTCCAGCTCGGCGGCGACCGCGCCCGCCGTGGCACGGGTGACGCCGAGCTCGGAGGTGAGGACAGCACGGGTGGGCGCGCGTCCGGTATGGACCAGTTCCAGCGCGGGGCCGAGCGCGCTGCGGCCCCTCTCCAACTTCGTCCGGGTGTGGGTCACCTTGCCGTTCATGGGGGCGAGTCTCCCATGATCCGGAGGTGCTGCCGACGCCGTGGTGGCCGGGTTCAGCCCTTGCGCGACGCCCGTCGACAGCCGTCTTGCGCCCGCTGTCCGCAGGCCTCTATGCTGAGTTTGTGCCGCAACTAAACAAACTGCGGACGGCCCTGCCGGGGGGACCGGGCGGCAACCCCGCCCCACCCTCGTCCTCCCGTCTCCGTACCGCGCTGACCGTGTTCTTCGCCCTCGACGGGTTCATCTTCGCCGGCTGGGTGGTCCGGATCCCGGCCATCAAGCACCAGACCGGCGCCTCGGCCGCCACCCTCGGCCTCGCACTCCTCGGCGTCTCCGCCGGCGCCGTGATCACCATGATGCTCACCGGCAGGCTCTGCAACCGCTTCGGCAGCCATGCGGTGACCGTGGTCTGCGGAGTCCTGCTCCCGCTCAGCATCGCCCTGCCCGCACAGACCCACTCAGCTCTCTCACTCGGCCTGGTACTGCTGGTGTTCGGCGCCGCGTACGGCGGCATGAACGTGGCGATGAACAGCGCGGCGGTGGATCTCGTCAACGCACTGCGGCGCCCCGTGATGCCCAGCTTCCACGCCGCGTTCAGCCTCGGCGGCATGGTCGGTGCCGGGCTCGGCGGGCTGGTCGCGGGCGGCCTCTCCCCCTCCACGCATCTCCTGATCCTGACCGGTTTCGGACTGCTCGTGACCGCCTTCGCGGGCCCCGTGCTACTGCGGCACAGCGTCGCGAAGCCCACGACGGAAGCGGCCGCGAGCAGCGAGCGCCCCAAGCGCCTGAACGGGCGGGCCCGCCGCGTGGTGATCCTCTTCGGCATGATCGCGCTCTGCACGGCCTACGGCGAGGGCGCCCTGGCCGACTGGGGCGCCCTCCACCTGGAGCAGGACCTGCACGCCCATCCCGGCATCGCGGCGGCGGGCTACTCGCTGTTCGCGCTGGCGATGACGACGGGCCGGCTCACCGGTACGGCGCTGCTCGAACGGCTCGGCCAGACCCGGACCCTGGTCGCGGGCGGCGGCACCGCCGCGGCGGGCATGCTGCTCGGCGCGCTCGCTCCGACCACCTGGCTCGCGCTGCTCGGGTTCGCGATCACCGGGCTCGGGCTGGCCAACATCTTCCCCGTGGCGGTCAGCAGGGCCGGCGAGCTGGCGGGTCCCGGCGGAGTGGCCGCGGCCTCGACGCTCGGCTACGGCGGAATGCTGCTCGGACCGCCCGCGATCGGGTTCCTCACCGACTGGTTCTCGCTTCCCGCCGCGCTCACCACCGTGGCCCTGCTGTCGACCGCTGCCGCGGCACTTGGGTACGGCGCCCGCAATGTGTCGCATACCGTCGCGAGTGAGTAGCCGTACTCAGGCAGAAACGGTTTCCCGGACGCACGATGGAGGCGTCATCCACCAACGGGGAGCAACGATGAACAAGCCGGTTACGACCATGCAGCACCTCCGCACCGTCGCACGCCTGACCTTCGGCAACGCCGCCTCACTGATCTATCTGGGCGTGGTCGCGGCCACGGCCGTGTTCGTCACGGTGGACACGCTGTTCGTCGCCCACGAGGACGCCTCGCTCTCCGGCGTCTGGCTCTTCTTCCTGGCCGCCCCCACCGTGTTCCTGTTCCTCCTCCTCGACAGCACGTTGTGGGGAGCGGATTCGGCCGGACCCGACTGGTACATGTACCTGGCCCTGGTCGTGTCCGTGCTGGTGCAGTCGTTCGTCCTCGGCTGGTTCGTCCGTCTGCTGCGCGGCGGCTCGGGGCGGACGCGCTCGCGATCAGCCCACCCGCAGGGCGCCTGACCACTGACACAATCCCTGCCATGGACATCACGGAGCACATCAACACCCTGGCCGACGAGGGCCGGTTGCTGGCCGAAGCCGCCACGGAGGCCGGGACCGGCGCGCCCGTGCCGACCTGCCCGGACTGGCAGGTGCGGGATCTGCTGCGGCACACCGCGATGGTGCACGCCTGGGCGACCGTCTTCGTGACCGAGGGGCACACCTCGTACGTCCGAGGTCCCGCCGAACCGGACCTGGACGGAACCGAACTCCTCGACCGGTTCCGCGAGGGGCACCGCCGGCTGGTGGACGCCCTGGAGAGCGCGTCGCCGGACGTACAGTGCTGGACCTTCTTCGCCGCGCCTTCGCCGCTCGCCTTCTGGGCGCGGCGGCAGGCGCACGAGACGGCCATCCATCGGGTCGACGCGGAGTCCGCACGCGACGGCGCGCTGTCCCCCGTGGCAGCCGCGCACGCCGCGGACGGTGTCGATGAGCTGCTCCGCGGGTTCCACGCCCGCCCGAAGACCCGGCTGCGCACCGAGGTGGACCGCACACTGCGGGTGCGGTCCACCGACACCGGCGCGGTGTGGACCGTGGAGCTCTCGGCGGATCCGCCGCGAACCGTACGAGGGACCGGGGCACCGACGGACCACGCCACGGACCTCGCCGTGGACTGCGAGTTGAGCGGCACGGCCCGGGACCTGTATCTCTCGCTCTGGAACCGGATACCGCTCACCGCACTGACCGTGACCGGCGACCCCGCTCTCGCCCGGCTGTGGCGCGAGCAGTCCGCGGTGAACTGACGCTGGTCCGGCGCCCGTCTCCGCCGCAGGGGCCCCGCTCCGCGCCCGAGGCGGGGTTGTCCGCCTGTCACCTCGGCTGTGACACTTCGGACATGGGACAGCGCGGCCAGGCCGACCGGGACGCCATGACCGTCGAGATCGGTTTCGCCGTGCTGACCGGGGCCGTGATGGCAGCCGGGGCGTTCGTCGTGGTCTGCGTCCCCACCGTCTTCCTCACACCGCACGGCGGTCTGCGGTCCGTGCTGCTGATGGTCGCGGCGGGCGTGGCGGGGCTCGTCCTCATGGGGCGGGTCATCGACGTGCTGTGGCGGTTCGGCCGCCGGGACTCCGCCGTTGAGCTCGGCTCTGCGGGTCCGCCGTGTGGTGCGGCAGGTGGTGCCGCACGTGGTCCGGCAGCGCCCGGTCAGCCCAGCCAGCCGGGGCGTACGAGCCCCGACTCGTAGGCGAGCACGACCAGTTGGGCTCTGTCGCGGGCACCGAGCTTCACCATGGTCCGGCTCACATGGGTCTTGGCCGTGAGCGGGCTGACGACGAGCCGGCGGGCGATCTCCTCGTTGGAGAGCCCTATGCCGACCAGAGCCATCACCTCCCGTTCCCGTTCGGTCAGTTCGCTCAGGCCCGTAGCCGCCATGGGTTCCTTGGAACGGGCCGCGAACTCCGCGATCAGCCGACGGGTGACGCCCGGTGACAGCAGCGCGTCACCGGCGACCACCGCCCGGAAGGCCCGCAGCAGCTCCTCCGGTTCGGTGTCCTTCACCAGGAAACCGGAGGCTCCGGAGCGGATCGCCTCGAAGACGTACTCGTCGATTTCGAAGGTGGTGAGCATGACCACCTTCACCTCGTTCAGCGCGGGGTCCCCGGTGATGGCGCGGGTCGCGGCGAGGCCGTCGAGGTGCGGCATCCGGATGTCCATCAGCACGGTGTCCGGCCGCAGTTCGCGCACCAGGCGGACGGCCTCCTCGCCGTCGGCTGCCTCGCCAGCCACCTCGATGTCCGGCTGGGCGTCCAGGAGCGCCCGGAATCCCGCCCGGACCAGCAGCTGGTCATCGGCGAGCAGTACGCGGATCACGGTGTCTCCTTCTCGTGCGGAGGCGCCCCGCCGGTCGCCCCGGCCGGCAGCGGAAGTTCGGCTCGCACGCGCCAGCCGCCGTCCGGCCCGGTCCCCGCCTCGATCGTGCCACCCAGGGCCGCTGCCCGCTCCCGCATGCCCGCCAGCCCGTTGCCGCTGCCCCCGGCGTCGGTGCCGGTGGCGGGTCCCAGGTCGTCGATCCGGAGCCGGATGCGGCCGGGCCCGTACCCGATCGCGACCTCGGCGGTACGCGAACCGGAGTGCCGCACCACATTGGTCAGCGCCTCCTGCACGATCCGGAACGGGGCCAGGTCCGCACCGGGCGGCACCGCGCCGCGCGCACCGTCCGTCGTGACGGTGACGGTCAGGCCGGTGCCCGCGGCCTGCTCCACCAGTTCGGGCAGCCTGTCGAGCCCGGGAGCCGGCGCCCTGGGCGCGTCCCCGGGGGTGCGAAGCGTGTCGAGGACCTGTCTGACCTCGCCGAGCGCCTCCTTGCTGGCGGCCTTGATGGTGGTGAGCGCCGTGCGGGCCTGCTCGGGGTCGGAGTCGAGGAGGGCGAGGCCGACCCCGGCCTGGACGTTGATGACGGAGATGCTGTGGGCGAGGACGTCGTGCAGCTCGCGGGCCATCCGCAGGCGCTCCTCGTCGGCCCGCCGCCTCTCCGCGGCCGCCCGTTCCATCCGCTGCGCCGCCCACTGCTCACGGCGTACCCGGACGAACTCCGCAGCGGCGACGATCGCCACCACCCAGGCAGCGACCCCCACTTCCTGCCCCCAGGGCGGAGCCGAGTCGCCCGAGGGAGGCAGCCATCGGTAGAGCCAGTGGGCGACCAGGAGATGCCCCAGCCACACCATGCCGACGGCCGACCACGCAGCCCGGCGATGGCCGGCGACGACGGCGCTGAAGCAGCCCACGGCGACGGCAAGGAAGACCGGCCCGTACGGATAGCCGGCACCGAGGTAGACCATCGCCGCGGCCGAACTCACGAAGACGGCCACCACGGGGTGACGGTGGCGTACCAGCAGCACGGCCACCGAGACGAGGAGCAGAAGCCGGGCGAAGAGCTCCAGCGGGGCCTTCTCGCCGAGCTGGCCGTGGGCCGCGATGCTCGACCCGACCATGACGACGACGCCGAGCAGCAGAGTCGACACCCACGGCAGACGAGCGGCGGACCGCTCCCGTGATCCGGTCAGCCAGCGCGGCGGCCCGCCACGACCGGTGGCCATCGGGCCAGCTGCTGTGGCGCGG
>CBRG010000059.1 GCA_000470535.1 Streptomyces sp. AW19M42 | reverse complement strand
CCCCCGCGTCCTTGGCTCACTCCCCGTCCGGGTCGCGCCGCTCCAGCGCCGGCCGGCGCGGCGCGGCGGAATCGGTCAGCAGGTAGTCGGCCGCGGCGGTGTCCGTCACCAGGCTGGTGACCAGGCCGGACCGCAGCACCGCTCCGATCGCCGCGGCCTTGCGCTGGCCGCCCGCGATCGCCACCACCTCGGGAATCCGGCGCAGCCGGTCCGCCTCGACCGTGATGCAGCGTTCGCCGAGATCCCGGCCGACCCGCCGGCCCTCCGAGTCGAAGAGGTGCGCCGACATCTCGGCGGCGACGCCGAGCGAGGCGTAGTGCTCTCGCTCCTCGTCGGACAGCATGTCGTGGACCGTGGAGATGCCGGGCTCCCAGGAGCCGATGGACACCGCCGCGACCGTCACCTTGTCGAAGTACTCGAAGGCGCGGGCGATCCCCGTCTGGTGGCGCAGCGCGGCGGCCGTGGCCGGGTCGGGCAGCAGCATCGGCGCGTAGATCGGGTGGGCCTCGCCGCCGGAGACCTGCGCGGCCCGCCGGACCGCCTCGACCGAGCCGCGCTCCGCGGTGCCCGCGTCGTACACCCCGGTGAGCTGCACGACCGTGCACGGCGGGAGCCGGTCCAGGGCGGCGGCCATGTGGATGGTGGACCGGCCCCAGGCGAGTCCGAGCACATCGCCCTCGTTCACCAGTTCACCGAGCAGATCGGCCGCGACCTCGCCCAGGTTCTCCGGATCGGCGGCGTCGTCCTGCTCCTCTGCCGGGGACTCGACCACGACCGCGTGGCGCAGCCCGTAACGCGCACGGAGCGCGTCGGAGCGCTCGGCGTCCAGCTCTGCGGGGACCCGGATCTCGATCCGTACGAGGTCGCGCTCCAGCGCCGTCTCCAGGACCCTGGCGACCTTGAAGCGGCTGACGCCGAACTCCTCCGCGATCTGGATCTTGGATTTGCCCTCAAGGTAGAAGCGGCGGGCCATGGCCGCCGCCTGCACCAGCTCCGCGGGCCCCATCCGCAGGGCGGACCTGCCCGCCGACATTGCAGACACCGCGTTCTCCTCACTGCTGTTCACACTCTCGATACGCCGTTCATCCTGTCAGATACGGCGATCCTTGACCGGTCCCGTCGGACCGCGTTCATCCGCCCTTGGCCGGGCCGACCGGCGATCGGGGCCGGAGCGGCTGCCTGCTCCGTCGCCCCCGTCAGTGGCCGCACGCCCACGGCGCGAAGGCGGTGGCCCCGTCGGCCTTGGCGCGCAGTGCCCGAACCGCCCCGGCCGGGTCCTTGGCGCCGTACACGGCGGAGCCCGCGACGAAGACGTCGGCCCCGGCGTCGGCGCACCGCTCGATGGTGGACTCGGAGACCCCGCCGTCGACCTGGAGCCACAGTTCGAGGCCGTGCCGGGAGATCAGCTCACGGGTGCGGCGGATCTTCGGCAGCATGATGTCCAGGAAGGACTGGCCCCCGAAGCCCGGCTCCACCGTCATGATCAGCAGCATGTCCAGCTCGGGGAGCAGGTCCTCGTACGGTTCGATGGGCGTCGCCGGCTTGAGCGCCATGGAGGCGCGGGCGCCCTTGGCCCGGATCTCGCGCGCCAGCCGTACGGGGGCGGCGGCGGCCTCCACGTGGAAGGTGACGGAGCCCGCGCCCGCCTCGACGTAACCCGGGGCCCAGCGGTCCGGGTCCTCGATCATCAGATGGCAGTCCAGCGGGGTGTCCGTGGCCCTGCTGAGCGATTCCACGATCGGGAGGCCGAGGGTCAGATTGGGCACGAAGTGGTTGTCCATGACGTCGACATGGAGCCAGTCGGCGCCTTCGACGGCCTGTGCCTCCTCGGCGAGGCGTGCGAAGTCGGCGGAGAGAATGCTGGGGTTGATCTGGGCCATGGGCCAAGCCTGCCATGTTCTGCGGCACTTCCCCGCTTCGGTGCGCTCCAAAGCCTCACGGGATCATTACGGTTCGCACATTCCCGGCTTTTCGCCCCCCGGTCCGGAGGGCGGCCACTCCGGGACCGGGCTGATCAGCCGGTACGCCGCAGCACGGCGAGGTACATCGCGTCCGTGCCGTGCAGATGCGGCCACAGCTGGACGTCAGGTCCGTCACCGAGGGCGGGGACTCCCGGCATCAGCGGACGGGCGTCGACCCACTCGGCCTCGACCGGCGCGCCGCCGCGGCCCTTGAGCACGTCCTCGACGACCACCCGGGTCTCCGCCAGGTGCGGGGAGCAGGTCGCGTATCCGACGACGCCGCCGACCCGCACCGCCTTCAGCGCCTCGCGCAGCAGACCGCGCTGGAGCGGCGCGAAGCTCTCCAGGTCCTCCTTGCGACGCCGCCAGCGGGACTCCGGACGGCGGCGCAGTGCGCCGAGGCCCGAGCACGGGACGTCCATCAGGATCCGGTCGAACGTGCCGGGCCGCCACGGCGGGCGGGTGCCGTCGGCGGTGATCACCTGGTACGGGCCGGGGTTGCCGGCCAGTGAGCGCTCGACGAGGCGGGCCCGGTGCGGCTGCTTCTCGGCCGCCAGCAGGGCGGCGCCGCGGCCGGCGCCGAGGGCGGCCAGCAGGGCGGCCTTTCCGCCGGGTCCGGCGCAGCCGTCGAGCCAGCGGGTGTCGCTGCCCTCCAGCGGCGCGTTGGCGAGGGCCGCGGCGACGAGCTGGCTGCCCTCGTCCTGGACACCGGCCCGGCTCTCCCGCACGGCGGTCAGCGCGCCGGGCTCGCCGCCCTCGGCCATCCGTACGGCGTAGGGCGACCAGCGGCCCGGGAGCCCGTTGTCCTCACCGAGTGCCGCCAGCAGCTCATCGGTGGTGGAGCGGCCGGGGCGGGCGACGAGCGTGACCTCGGGCCGTTCGTTGTCGGCCTCCAGCAGGTCCTCGATGCCGGCCCGGCCGCCGCCGAGGGCGTCCCACAGTGCGGAGACGATCCAGCGCGGGTGCGAGTGCACGAGGGCGAGGTGGTCCTCCGCATCGTCCTCGTAGGAGGGGGCGACCCGTGCCACCCACCCGTCGAAGTCGTCGGCGGTCACCTTGCGCAGGACGGCGTTGACGAATTTGGCCCGTCCCTCACCGAGGACCACCCGGGCCAGCTCCACACTGGCGGAGACGGCGGCATGGGTCGGGATGCGGGTGCCGAGCAGCTGGTGCACGCCCATGTTGAGCACGTCCAGGACCGGCGGGTCGACCTCGCGCAGCGGCCGGTCGATGCAGGCGGCGACGATCGCGTCATAGGTGCCCTGGCGGCGCAGTGTTCCGTAGACCAGCTCGGTCGCCAGTGCCGCGTCCCGGCTGTCGAAGTCGCCCGCCGCGCGGGCTTTCTTCAGCAACGGGGGAAGGACGAGGTTGGCGTACGCGTCGCGTTCGTCGACGGCCCTCAGGGCCTCGAAGGCGAGGAACCGGACCGGGTCCTTCTTCGGGCGGCGGTGCGGTGTGGCGGGACGGCGACGCGGCTGGTCGTTCACGTGAAAGGTGCTCCGCTGATGGTGAGAGGGCGAACCGTCCCACCCTACGTCCCCGCCCCGGCCCGCCGGTCCGTCAGCTGCCGACCAGCTCGCCGGGGACGATCCGCACGCCGCGCGCCCAGTCCGCGGCGCGCATCGGCTTCTTGCCCTGCGGCTGGACCCAGAGCAGCTCGATCGCGTGCGATCCGGTGCCCACGTACACGTTGTTCTTGGCCACCGACAGCTCGCCGGGCGCCAGATCGGCCCGGTCCAGGACGGGCACGGCCTGCACCAGCTTGAGCCGCTCGCCGCGGAAGAGCGTCCAGGCACCGGGCGCGGGGGTGCAGCCGCGGACCACCCGGTCGACCCGCAGGGCGGGCGCCGACCACTGGATCCGGGCGTCCTCGACGCTGATCTTCGGCGCGAGGGTGACCCCCTCCGAGGGCTGCGGCACGGCGTGCAGGGTGCCGTCCTCGATGCCGTCCATGGTCGCGGCGAGCAGGCCCGCCCCGGCGAACGCCAGCCTGGTCAGCAGGTCGCCGCTGGTGTCGGTGGGCCGGACCTCTTCGGTGAGTACGCCGTACACGGGCCCGGAGTCGAGCCCCTCCTCGATCAGGAAGGTGGAGGCGCCCGTCACCTCGTCGCCCGCCATGACGGAGTGCTGCACGGGTGCGGCGCCGCGCCAGGCCGGCAGCAGTGAGAAGTGGAGGTTGACCCAGCCGCGGGCGGGCACGTCGAGTGCGGTCCTGGGCAGCAGCGCCCCGTAGGCGACGACCGGGCAGCAGTCCGGCGCGATCTCCCGCAGCCGTGCCAGGAAGTCCTCGTCCCGCGGCTTGGCCGGCTTGAGTACCTCGATGCCGGCCTCCTCTGCCCGCTCCGCGACGGGGCTGGCCACCAGCCTGCGGCCGCGCCCGGCGGGCGCGTCGGGCCGGGTGACGACGGCGGCGACCTCGTGCCGGCCGGAGGCGATCAGTGCGTCCAGTGCGGGTACGGCTACCTCGGGGGTGCCTGCGAAGACGAGCTTCATGGGTGGCTGACTGCCTCTCAGGCCGAAACGTTACGGTGACGAGCAACGCACAAGTCTATGGGCCCGGCGGCCGGTGCCCTCCCAGGGGGCGTACGCACGGTTGCGCGCCCCTCGCAGGTGCGTATACGCCCCCGTAGCGTGACCAGATCCCCGGCTGAGGCGTTGGTCAAGTGAGATTGACCGAAGCGAGCCGCCACGGTGCGGCCCGATCCCTTTCAACGCCGGTTCGAGAGGCTTCTTCATGGCCGACCACGCAACCCACGACGCCCAAGCGCGGGCCAGCCTGCATCTTCTGGTGCGGGACATCGAGCGGGTCCGGCGGCAGGTGGACGCGCTGCGCACGCTCACCGCCCAACTGGGCAACGTCTACCGTCCGCGCCGCTCCGGCCCGTCCGCCGGCTTCGTCGTCTACGGCAGGGCTCCGGCCCCCACCGTCAGGCTGGCGCAGGAACTGCGGGACAGTGTCGAGACCCTGGTGACGGCGGCAGTGGACTTCGACCGTTCACTGGGCTTCTCCTGGGACGCGGTGGGCTCCGCGCTCGGAGTCACCAAGCAGGCGGTTCACCGCCGCTACGGCACCCGGCGCGCCACCCCGCAGCCGCTGGCGCCCGAGGGTGCGGAGCCCGTGGCGCAGCGCCCGGTGCCGGTGGTGCCCGGGTCCCCCGCCG
>CBRG010000058.1 GCA_000470535.1 Streptomyces sp. AW19M42 | reverse complement strand
CCCGGGCGCCAAATGGGTGAGCGGCCCCGTTGCGATCGCGTGGCAACCAGTTCGTAACCCCGCACACCTGTCGCACTACGCGCGTTGACTCTAGGCTGCCGCACGCAGTCTCCAGACTCGTCACCACTCTCAGACCTCCGCTGAACTCACAAGGGGACCGATGTCAGCGACACCGCAGAAGAACCGCGCGTCCCGGCGGGTGCTCGCCGCCGCGGCCGGCCTTGCCACCGTCGGAGCTCTCGTCGCGGCCATGCCGGCCGGCGCACAGGAGCGCGGGCACGGGGACGGCAAGGGCCACGGCCATCACGCGCCGGATCGGACCGTCGACGTGCAACTGCTGTCCTTCAACGACCTGCACGGCAACCTGGAGCCGCCCGCCGGCTCGGCCGGTACGGTCAACGAGACGCAGGCCGACGGCACGGTGAAGGCCGTCCCGGCCGGGGGCGTGGAGTACCTCGCCTCCTCGCTGCGCACCGCGCGCAAGGGCCACCCGTACTCGATCACGGCGGCCGGCGGCGACATGGTGGGCGCGAGCCCGCTGCTGTCGGGGCTCTTCCACGACGAGCCGACCATCGAGGCACTCAACAAGATCGACCTCGACGTGACGAGCGTCGGCAACCACGAGTTCGACGAGGGTGCCACGGAGCTGGCCCGCCTCCAGAACGGCGGATGCCACCCGGTCGAGGGGTGCTACGAGAAGGGCAAGGAGTTCAAGGGTGCCGACTTCCCCTACCTCGCCGCCAACGTGACGAGCGAGAAGACCGGCAAGCCGATCCTCAAGCCGTACACGGTGTGGAAGAAGAACGGCGTGAAGATCGGCTTCATCGGGGTGACTCTGGAGGGCACCCCGAACATCGTGACGGCCAACGGTGTCAAGGGTCTGAAGTTCCACGACGAGATCGAGACGGTCAACAAGTACGCCAAGGAACTGGACCGGCAGGGCGTCAAGTCCATCGTCGCCCTGATCCACGAGGGCGGCGCCCCCGCCTCGTCGTCGTACAACTACGACTGCGACAGCCCGGGTGCCGGTGACGGCATCTCCGGGCCGATCACCGACATCGCCAAGGGCATCTCGCCGAAGGTCGACGCGCTGGTGACGGGCCACACCCACCAGGCGTACGTGTGCACCATCCCGGACCCGGCGGGCAACCCGCGCCTGGTCACCTCGGCCTCGTCGTTCGGCAAGCTGTACACGGACACGACGCTCACCTACGACCGCCGCACCAAAGACATCGTGCGCACGGCGGTGAAGACGTCGAAGGCGCGGAAGGGGTCGAAGCACCACCCGCACCCCAAGCCCGCGAACCCGGTCTCGGCGAACCACATCGTCGACCGGGACCAGACCCCGGCGAACGACATGACGGCCCTCATCGCGCGCTGGAACACCCTCGCGGCGCCGATCGCGAACCGGCCGCAGGGCTACATCTCGGCCGACGTCAACGGCCGAGGTTCCACGGATCCGGAGAAGCCGCTCGGCAACCTGATCGCGGACGCGCAGCTGGAGGGCCTGGCCCCGGCGGACAAGGGCGGGGCGGTCGTCGCCTTCATGAACCCCGGCGGCATCCGCGCCGACCTGGTGTACAAGGCGTCGGGCAGCGAGGGCGACGGCGTGGTGACGTACGGCGAGTCGTTCACCGTGCAGCCGTTCACCAACATGATGAACGTCCTCGACCTGACCGGTGCGCAGCTCGTCAGCGCGCTCCAGCAGCAGGTCAGCGGGGCGAACGAGGCCAGCCCGAAGATCCTCCAGGTGTCGAAGGGCCTCACGTACACGCTGGATATGACGAAGTCGGGCGCGGACCGGGTGGTCACCGGCACGATTCTGCTGAACGGCGAGGCGATCGACCCCGCCAAGACCTACCGCGTCGCGATGAACGAGTTCCTGGCGGGCGGCGGCGACGGCTTCGCGGCGCTCGGGGAGGGCACCAACAAGCTGGTCGGCGCCTCCGACCTGGACCTGTTCAACGACTACCTGGCCGCGCACTCCACGGCCGCCGCGCCGCTGGCCCCGCCGGCGACGGACCGGATCACGGTCGTTCAGTAGCTCCGGCTGCGAGGGATCGTCCCCGCGCCCGGACACCCGGCCGCTCGGACCGAGCGCGAAAGCCGACGGCTCGCCACCGGAAGTGGCGGGGCCGTCGGCCTGTCAGAGGCCGCCCTCGGACGTCTCGTGGGTCAGAACGGGACGTCGCTGCTGGGCTGTTCGCAGCCGAAGACGCCGACAACGGTCAGTTTGCCCGGGCGCTCCGGGTCCGCGGCGGAGCCGAGGAGCGCGCACTGCCAGACGGTGGCGGAGTCCGCACTTTTGATGGTCCCGGAGCCCTCGTATCCGGCCGGGCCACCGGTGCAGTCGGCTCCGGCCACGCGGTTGATGTCATCGGCCAAGACGAATTGACAGGTGTAGACGGGATCCTGGTCGGCAGCGCCCGCCGTGCCGGCGCCGGACAGGACGGCGGCCGCGGTCGCGGCTGCGGTGAGGACGGCAGCGGCGCCCGAGCCGCGCCTGGTGTGGTTGCGCACGTCTTCTCCTGAGCTGAGTCGGCGGAGTGGGAACCCTGATCCGATCAGCCCCCGCCCGCTCCGGCCGGGATTCCCCACTCCGTGGGCGATTCAGGAAGATCGGAGGCAACCGGCCCGCCGCACACCAACCCCGCTCCGCCGCCGGTGACTGACCGGATCGCAGACGCGCGGCTGCGCGTACGGCAGCCGGGACGCTTGACTCGGGACGCGTCCTGCGTGCCGTTGCCATCTGTCCCCCGTGACGTGCACAGGTCATAATCTGAGCGCTGACCCCACACGGCACCCGGAGGCGTCCCCGCATGAGCCCGTACACAGCCAACCGCCGGAACTTCCTGGCAGGCGCACTGGCCGTTTCCGCCACCGCCGTCCTGGGTGCGGCGCCGGCCCGCGCCTCGGCCCGCCGGGCCCTCACCACCCAGGACTGGATGAGCGGCATCGCGGACGGCACGGACCTGCGGCGGCTCACCATCCCCGGCTCGCACGACTCCGGCGCCCGCTACGGCGGGCCCTGGACCGAGTGCCAGAACACGACGATCGCGGAACAGCTGAACAGCGGGCTGCGCTTCCTCGACGTGCGGTGCCGGATCACGGACGGGTCCTTCGCGATCCACCACGGAGCGTCGTACCAGAACCTGATGTTCGGTGATGTCCTCGGCGCTTGCTGGGACTTCCTGGCCGAGCGGCCCACCGAGACGGTACTGATGCGGGTGAAGCAGGAGTACTCGGAGGAGAGCGACGCGGCGTTCCGGGCGGTCTTCGACGACTACCTGGACGTGCGGGGCTGGCGGCCGCTGTTCCGCATCGATTCCGCGCTGCCCGCGCTGGGGGAGGCGCGCGGCAAGGTGGTGCTGCTGGCCGACAACGGGGGCCTGCCGGGCGTGCGTTACGCCGATCCGGGCCTTTTCGACATCCAGGACGACTACATGGCCGAGCCGTTCGCCAAGTACCCCAAGATCGAGGCCCAGTTCCGCAAGGCGGCGGAGCAGCCGGGCAAGCTCTTCATGAACTACGTCTCGACCGCCGCCCTCCTGCCGCCCCGAGGGAACGCGGACCGGCTCAACCCGCAGGTCCAGTCGTTCCTGGACGGCGCGGAGGCGTCCGGCTGGACCGGCCTCGGCATCGTCCCGCTGGACTTCCCGGCGACCCGGTCCGGACTGGTGGAGTCCCTGATCCGGCACAACCCGACGGCCTGAGCCGCCGTTCCGGGTCACGGTGGGGAGCCGGTGGTGCGCGCGGCCCGTCCGACGGCGTAGGCGCACAGCCGGGCCCCGTAGAGGTCCAGGGCGTCGTCGGGATCGTCGTCGTAGTGGGCGGCCACCTCGTACCACCGGTCCCACGCGTAGAGCCGGGCGTGGCGGCGGTCGTCGTCCGTACGCGAAGGGGTGTCCTGCTGCCTGCTGTTCAGCCACCTCTGCCACTCCTGGTGGGCGGAGGGATCGGCCGCGAGTCCGCCCTCCGGTGCGGCGGGCCGGTCCCTGGCGAGAGCGGCGGTGATGTACGCGGCCGGGCGTTCGGGGTGCCATCCGGCGGCCATCCCGATGAGTTCGGCGGCGATGTCGTGGGCCTCCAGCCCCCGGTCGATCAGCGGGCGCAGCGCGAAGGCCAGCCGGCGCAGCCCTTCCGGCTGGGTCCAGCCGACGAGCGGCCGGACCTGCCGGGCGATGCGGATGTCCCGGGCCACCTGCCATGGGCTCCGGCCGCTGCTCCCCGCCCTCCTGCGCGCCGTGGCCTTCGCGCGGGGCGCGCATGTGCGCGAGGTGTAGTTCAAGCACCCGTCCGGATCTGCCGTAGGTACGTGGTGGTGCCGCCCAGAAGAATGGGGTGCACGGTGCGCCCGGTCACGCTTGCGCGCTGCCTCGTTGTCCACAGGGTGTGGATGCGGGCGGGCGGCGGTCTTCGCGGCGAGCGCCCGCCCCTCGTCCGTCACTCCGGCCACCCGCGCCCGGTACCCGGTGCCGGCGAGCCGGTGCCCCATCGCCTCGTCGTACGCGGCCGGGACCGTCGCCGCGTAGATCGTGGCCGTGGCGGTGTACGGGCGGCCCGGAAGCCGGAGGTTCCTCTTCGTGCCGTGCCGGTGCCATGCCAGCGCGCCGAGCTCCCGTAACACCCGGACGTGACGTTTTGCGGTGGCCGTCGACACCCCGCATCGCGCGGCGGTGCCTTCGAGGTCGTAGAGGACGAGCCCCAGCCGGTAGTCCATCCGCGTTGCGAGATCCCGGGCCACGGTCAGCGTCGTTTGCGTCGCGCGCGGGTGCAGACCGGCGCCGACCAGCCACGTCACGGCAGGCAGCCATGCGGACGGCCTGGTGTGCCGGGCAGCGGTCGAGCCGACTTCCTGAAGCGCACGGGGTACGGGGGGCCGTCCCGGAGCCGCCGGGCATGGCGAAGGAGCGCAGCGCGAGGCCGCGCCGGTGATGCGGCGCATTACGGTCCGTCGGGGTAGGCGCAGGCCGGGGGCGGCGGTCCGGATGGCCTGCCGCCCCCGCTTGTGGTGGGTGCCGGGGCGCTTACGCCCGGCCGTCGTCCGGGACGGGCCGTCCGAGCGTGAACCAGACGACCTTGCGGCCGGGGTGCTGCTCGCCTGCGGTGTTCGCTCCCCAGGCCAGGGCGAGGCTCTCCACGAGCATGAGCCCGCGCCCGCCTTCCCGTTCGGGCCCCGCGCGTAGTGCGCGCAGGAGTTGCGGAGCGACGGGCCCGTCGTCCGATACGGCGACGGTGACCCGCTGGTGGTTGACCGCGACGTGGACGCGGATCAGGGGCGTGGGGGTGTGGCGGTGGGCGTTGGTGACCACTTCGGTGACGCAGACCCGCGCGTCGTCGACCAGGTCGTGGTGTCTGCTGACGCCCAGCAGCGAGGTGACGAAGTCCCGCGCGAGTTTGGCCGCGCTGGCGGTGTTCGGCAGGGTGAGGCGGTAGGCCTCGCCGCCGAGCGGATTGATGGGCGGGGGAGTTGTAGTGGCGTGGCTCATGTCGTTCTCCCAACGCACTGCGGTCTGAACGGGTGTGTCGCTCGTTGAACGGCGGCAGGCGCCGTACGGGGCAACGCAGCTCTGTGCGGCCGAACTTCGGATCGGCCTGCGCGCCCAGCAGGGGTGGCACTACCGTAGTGATGTGTATCAAGTGTTGTGGAACGACTCATAACCAAAGCAAGAAATAGACCCCTTCGAGGGATGCGGACACACTGGGATTCGACAAGAGGAGAGGCTGATGCCACCGAGGAAGCCCCCTACCGCACGGCAGTGCCGACTGGGCGCGGAACTGCGCAAGATGCGCGAGCGGGCCGGTTTGCTGCCGACCGAAGCGGCTGCCCTGTTGGGTACGGACCGCACCACGATCAGCAACACCGAGGCGGGAAGGTTCGGAGTGAGCGGCACGCGCGTGCGCACATGGGCCGCCGCCTACGCCTGCCCCGACGCGGCTTACATCGACGCGCTCGTCGATATGGCTGAGGAGCGGATAAAGGGGTGGTGGGAGGACTATCGCGGTGAACTCTCAGTGAGCGCGCTCGACCTGGCGGAGCTGGAGCACCATGCGACCGGTTTCCGGTCCGTGCAGATCATGCACATGCCCGGGTTGCTCCAGACCGAGGACTACGCACGCGCTGTTTACGCGGAAGCGCTGCCCGCGCCGACCCCTGCCGGTCTGCGGCGGAGGCTGTCGCACCGGCTCAGGCGGCGGGACGTTCTGGATCGACCGGACCCGCCCACGTGTGTCTTCCTGATCCATGAGGCGGCCTTGCGGATGCGGTACGGGGGGCGCAAGGTCGCGATCGGTCAGCTCGACCACCTGTTGAAGGAGTCGGAGCGGGACAACGTCACGGTGCGAGTGATCCCGTTCTCGGCGGGCGGCTTCCCGAACTCCGGAAGTTCCACTCACTATGTCTACGGTCCGGTCGCGCAGCTCGACACGGTGCAGACGGATACGCCGAGTGGCTCCGGCTTCGTGGATGCCGAGGCGCGTCTTCTGACCTTCCGTGCGGTGCTTGACCGGACGGAAGGCCGATCACTCGATCCGCAGAGTTCAAGAGACTTCATCAAGGAAGTCGCAGAGCAAGTATGAAGGCGTGAGAACCATGGATATTCAGTGGCGAAAGTCGTCCAAGTCCGCCGATGCCGACGGCGACAACTGCCTGGAACTCGCCGAGAGCGGAGGGGAGATCCTCATGCGGGAGAGCGACAACCCAGATGTGGTCGTCCGTACGAGCCGCGTGAAGCTGCGGGCGTTCCTCAGCGGGGCTAAGGCCGGCGAGTTCGATGATCTGGTGTAGCTGACCGCGTTCCGTCTCCTTCGGGCGGCCCCCACCTGCGCAGGGTTGGGGGCCGCCCGTTGTGCGATATCCATCGCTATGGGTCTCTGGCTCACTCGTTAGAAGTCCAACGCTTGATACGGGTCAGCATCACGGGCTAGTTTCTTGACCTGGCGCCACGGGCTCATCCGGTGGCGGTCAACACCCCTGACCTCTGCGCGGGTTCGGGGTTTCGGCGGCCTCCCTGCTCGTCGCTCGTCACGCCGGTTGCGAGCAGGGAGGTCTCCTGGGTGAGTGTCAGGAGGCGACGTGTTGAGCGATTCCGAACCCGCGGCCCCCGCCGCACACGCGTTCTGGTGCGAGCGGGTCACGTTTCGGACGATAGAGGCGGACGAGATCGCGGAGGTCCGTCGCACGTCCGCCCCGAGGCCGTCGGACGCGATCCGGCAGATCCGGGTGGACGTTCGCTCGCTGGCGCCGGAGCTGCCGCCCCTGGAGCGGCACCGGGCTCTGAGCTGGGTCGACGGCGGGGGCTGTATCGGCGCCCTCGGGGCCCTGCACCGGGGTGAGCCCTGCGGATTCTCGCTCAGCCATCGCGGCACGTGGATCGAGTGGACCGTGCGTCCCCAGGCGGCTCTCGACGCCGACGACAGGACTCGGCGCCCCGGGTGATCAGGGCTGCGCGACCCAGGTCCCCGCGGCGCTTACGACGCGGACGTGCGCGACCCGAAAGCGGGGCCGAACACCACGAGCAGCGCCAGGTCTTCGGTCACGTCGATGAACCGGTGCTCCTCACCGGCCGGTACGAAGACCACCGTCCCGGGGCCGACGTCGGCGGTCCGGTCAGGCGTCTTGATCTTGGCGCGACCGGACGTGACGACGTAGATCTCGTCCTCTGTGTGAGGACTCTGGGTGTCGAGCCCTCCGGCCGGGATGCAGTACGTGCCCACGGACAGGTCCGACGTACGCAGCTGTTCGGCCCAGTCGTTGCCCGCCTCGCCGGGATGCTTCCACGTCCCGGCGCCCTCGATGATCTCCAT
Source organism: Streptomyces sp. AW19M42 (assembly GCA_000470535.1). GTDB lineage: Bacteria > Actinomycetota > Actinomycetes > Streptomycetales > Streptomycetaceae > Streptomyces. Next base: position 6,945 of record CBRG010000058.1, on the reverse strand, counting down.
TGCGCGAGCCTAGTGCTGCGCCGGATGCACCAACACCCCTGATTCTGTGACGAGTTATCGGGCCGTCAGGGCATTCGACTTGCCCGGGATCCTGGCAACGCCTCAGCCGTTGCGCTGGACCTGCGAGATGATCCGCTGGGCGTCCAGGCCGAACGCGGCCGACTCGCGTAGCAGGGCCCAAGTGCGTTGGTAGACGGCGATGCTGTCGGCGTCGTCTATCCAGAGCTCCGCGTGCCAGTCCTCTACGACGACCAGCCTGTCGTCGTAGATCCAGAACCCGTTCGCGGGGTGGATCTTCAGCGGTGCGGTGAATGGGACGATCCCGAGCTCCACCGAATCGAGCCCGGCGAGACCGGACAGCCGGTCGAGCTGGGCGGCCAGTACCGCAGGCGGGCATACGAGCGCACGCAAGGCCCCCTCCCACATGATGATGCGGTGCCGCTTCCCGGAGTCGTACAGCGCTTCCTGGCGCCGCACCCGGGCCCGGACGGCTTCCTCGGTGTCCTCGGGGGAGCGCATCAGCTGAGCGTGCCGGGTGAACACCGCACGGGCGTAGTCGGGGGTCTGGACCATCCCCGGGACGAGGGCGTTCTCCCAGACGTGCAGGGTGGTGGTCCGGGCATGCTCAGCGGTGATCGCGTCCTGGACGGGGCGATGCCCCGTGGCGAGCTGGCGTCGCCACGACCGGACGTGGGATTCCAGGCCCTTGAGGCGCGAGTGCAGGTCGGCCACGGCATCGGGCCGGCCGGTGGCTTCCGCCCATGCCTGGAGGTCGGCGGCGGTGGCGGTCTGCCGGCCGTTCTCCAGCTTGTAGATCTTGGAGTGCGGCCAGCCGAGACGTTCGCCCAGCTGCGGACCGGTGAGCCGGCCCCCGGGGCTTGAGATGCGAAGCTCCCGGAGCCGTGCGCCGAGGGCGTCCCGGGCCGTTTGGAAGTCTGTGCTCACCGGTCACACGCTAACTGTCAGAGGTTCGCCGCGAAGACGTCGTACCGGATCGCGTGATGCCATGCCGCGTCCCGGGCTTGGGCGTAGCGGTTCACTTCAGCCGGTTCGGTGATCAGCTCGACATCGATGAGGTCGTCGTCCCCGTCGAAGTTGAGGAGAGCCACGAGCCGCGAATCGAAGATCCAGAAGTCTTCGGCGGGGAGCCTCAGCCTGTCGGCATCGGACCGCCGGAGGTTCCGGATGTCCTCACCTGCGGCGCAGTTTCGTTTGGCGTTGTCGAGTAGGTACAACTGCCCCGAAGTCGGCGGGCTGTCGACGATCCGGACTCGCTCGAACCGCTTGGCCTGGCGGGTCTGTGCCCGGACATTCCGGCACCAGTCGTCGTCGTGGTCCCACTCGACGGGGAGGCCGGCAGCGAACTGGGCGTATGTCCCGGTGGCTTCGTCGGACGCGAAGCGGCGCCGCGTCTCCAGACGCCAGGCCGTGTGCTCGAACGTCGCGAACAGCTTCCCGAAGGCGTCCAGGTCGATGATGCGCGGGGTGCGGGTCCTGGGGGCGAAGTCGACCAGTAGTTCCCGGGGCACCACGATCGGGACCTCTCCCGCAGTGAGGTGTTGTAGCTGGGAGACGTCGTCGGGGTCGGTGAGCGGCGGGCCGTGCACGATTACCTCACCGCTGTCCAAGTCCTCATGCACGGAAGGGCATCCGCCCCCGCCCGAGCCGGTGCCGTTGAAGCGGAGGTTTCGCGTCATGTCCCCACGTCCTTTCCGTCCGGACCCTGCCTGTCCGTCCATCATTGCCGCAGGCCCTCGTCGTCCGGGCCTGATTCTCGGTGCCACGTGAGAACACACGCGAACAGTCGGTCAATGTGCGAGAACACCCGAGAACATGCGATGGCGCGCCCAACTTGTGCTGCTTAGCGTCGCGTTCTATGGACAACACGAAGACGACGATGGCGGACCCGGTTCATCTGATGGACCCTCCGGAACCACCGAAGCCGGCCGCAGGATGCGATGTGTGCGGCGCGCTGGTCGGGGAGCGGGTTGACGCGGCCAGGCTCGGTGACTGGTCGAGGGTGACCGACGTCAACGTCGAGATGGGCCGTCATCGGGCGGGTCGGCACGCGTGACCGGAGGCTGTTCGGGCCGCGTAGCCGTTGCGTCCCCAGCCTGCCGCGTACGACCTGCCGGAGCCCCACGAGGGGCGGGGTGGCAGGCCGACCGGCCCGCCACCCCGTTTCGTGGTACTTCCTGATCAGACCTGGGTACCCGTCCGGCGGCGGCGGGCGGTGAACATCGCCGCTGCGCCGAGTGCCACGGCCGCGCCGCTCGCGAGGGCGAGCTGCGGGGTGGTGGAGGACGAGCCCGTCGAGGCGAGGCTGCCGCCGGTGGTCACCGGGTTGCTCGACGCCGTGCCCTGGGCGGACGGGCCGGAGCCGCCCGAGGTGCCGGTGGTGCCGGTCTTGCCGGGGTCCGTGTCGTCGGTCCTGCCGGGCTTCGGCTTCGCGGCCTTGACGACCCCGAAGTCGTACATGTCGATATCCGGGTTGCCGCCGCAGGAGCCGTTCTCGTTGGTGTAGTCGGCCGACACGAAGGCGGCGCCGTTGCCGGCCGGGGCCGACGCGTCGATGGTGAGGCGCAGCTTGATGTCGGCGTGGGCGCCGGCCTTCAGCGGGCCGATGCCGTTGATCCGGTGGTCGCCGCCGATGCTGTGCCACTTCGGGGAGGACGCCGTGGACCACTGCAGGTGCAGAAGCTTGTCGGTTTCCCTGAGCCCGCTCGTGTCGGTGGCGTGCGTGAAGGCGTGGGCGAGGACGTCGTCCATCGCCTTGTCCGTGCGGTTGCTCACCCGGAGCGAGAGAGCGGTGGTCGTACCGGCGGTGATCGAGTCCGGAACACCGGTCAGGACGGTGGTGAGACCAGGCTCGGCCACGCAGTCCTGGTTCTCGTTCGCCTCTTCGCGGGCCTTGGCCAGCGCCTCGTCGGCGGCGGTCTTCACGTCGAGGGCGTCCGTCAGGGCCTGCTGCGTCAGGGAGTAGGCGCGGAGTGCGGCGACCCTCGCGTCGTCGGCGGCGTCGCCGGCCTCCTCGGCCTTCGTGTCGGCGGCCGTCTTCGCGGCGGCGGCGGTCGCGGCGGTGGCCTCGGCCCCGGTGAGGGTGGTCTCGGCCGTGGTCCGCTCCTCCTCCGTGGCCGTCTCGGGCAGCGCGTCGAGGGCGGCCTTCGCGTCGGTGACGGCCTGGTCGGCAGCGGCCTTGGCGGCGGCGGCGTCGTCCGCGGCCTTCTTGGCGGCGTCGGCGGCCACGGTGAGGGGTGCGGTGTCGGACATAGCGTCCTCCACCAACTGGTAGGCGGCGGTCTTCGCGGCGAGGGCCTTGTCGTAGGCCTTCTGTGCCTCGGCTGCGGCCTTTTCGAGCTCTTCCAGTGTCGGCTTGGCCTGCGTCTGTGCCGTCGGCGCGGCGTCCGCGAACGCGGGGGTGACGGAGAGCAGCACGGCGGGGGTGGTCACGGCGACGGCCACGGCCGTGGCGAGAATGCGGCGAATCTTCACATGAGCCCTTGGGTCCGGATCCGAAAAGGAAAGAAATAGGGGTGAACGGCTGCCACGGCGGCTGGATCACGCGGGCGCCTGTGAAGATGCTATGGCGGTCGCCGGAGACGAGGGCGGGCATTTTCCGGCGCTCCGGCCCGGTCCGGGTGTCCGGTCGCGGACAGACGTCACGAAAGGGCGCAGTTGCTCTCAGCTGTGTGCCTTTCGTTGTGACGAAAGGCACATGGTGTTGCCCAGGGCCCATCCTGAGCTGCGCGTTACCCGCCTCGGCGGTTACCCCGGCCGCTCAGCTCCGCGGTGTCTCCGGCGGCGGCTGCGGGGCCCCCGGGAGCCTGATCGTGGCCACCGTGCCGTCGCCGTTGTCCGCCGGGCGCAGCCCGATCTCGCCGCCCGACTGCTGGACCGTGCGCGCGACGATCGACAGGCCGAGGCCCGAGCCGGGGAGCTGGCGGGCGGACGGGGAGCGCCAGAAGCGCTCGAAGACGTGCGGGAGTTCGTCGGCGGGGATGCCCGGGCCCCGGTCGCGGACCGTCAGCTCGCCCCGGTGCAGGACCACGTCGATCGTGCCGCGCGTCGGGCTGAACTTCACCGCGTTGTCCAGGACGTTGACGACCGCCCGTTCCAGGGCCGCCGGTTCGGCCCGTACGTACCAGGGGGCCAGCTCCGACGTGATGGTCAGCTCGGGGCCGCGCAGCCGGGCGCGTTCCAGGGCGGTGCGGGTGATGTCGTGCAGGGCCACCACCTGGAGCGGGCCGGGCTGGGCGGCGTCCGGGCGGGCCAGTTCCTGGAGGTCCCCGATGAGCGAGGCCAGCTCGGTCATCTGGGCCTTGACCGAGGCCATCAGCGCCTTGCGGTCGTCCGGCGGGATGGCCCGGCCGGTCTCGTCGCTGCGGGCGAGCAGCTCCACGTTGGTCCGCAGGGACGTCAACGGGGTGCGCAGCTCGTGGCCCGCGTCCGCGATCAGCTGGGCCTGGCGGTCCCGGGAGGTGGCGAGCGAGGCGGTCATCGAGTTGAAGGAGCGGGAGAGCCGGGCGATCTCGTCCTCGCCCTCGACCGGGATGCGGACGGTGAGGTCCTCGGTCTGGGCCACGTGCTCCACGGCCTCGGCGAGTTCGTCGACGGGCCGCAGACCGGAGCGGGCGACCCAGAGACCGGCGGCGCCCGCGCCGATGACGCCGATGCCGGAGACGAGGAGGAGGACCCAGGCCAGGGTGGAGAGGGGTTCGTCGATCTCGCTCAGCGGACGGGCGACGGAGACGCCGAGGTCGATCTCGGCGCGCGGCAGACCGGGCCCGCGCGACACCGTCACCTTCACCGGGTAGGTGAAGACGCGCATCTTCACCCCGTCGGCATCGGCCTCGGAGTGCAGCGTTCCGGTCCGCTCGTGATTGACGACCGCGAGGTCGCCCCCGGTCACCGGGAGGGCGGACGAGTCCGGGGCGGTGCAGGCCGTCCCCTGGGCGTCGATGAGCTGGACGGTGAAGCCCGTGTAGGGCTGGGTCGGCTGCTTGCTGATGCCGGTGCAGTACTGGTAGAGGTCGGTCAGGTAGTCGTTGTCGACCTTGGTGGAGCGCAGCGTCGTGTCCCGCTGCTGCTCCAGCTGCGCCTTCGTCACGAACCAGCACGCCGCCGCGGCCGCCGCGACCGCGACCGCCACCGCCACGGCGACCAGCAGCGCGAGCCGGGAGCGGAGCGGCAGGGCGCGGAAGCGTTGCAGGGGCCCCGTCACCCCTCGCCCCCGCCCGCCCGCAGCGCGTATCCCACACCGCGCACCGTGTGGACCAGGCGCGGTTCGCCGCCCGCCTCGGTCTTGCGGCGCAGGTACATCACGTACACGTCCAGCGAGTTGGAGCTCGGTTCGAAGTCGAAGCCCCAGACCGCCTTGAGGATCTGCTCGCGGGTCAGTACCTGGCGCGGGTGCGCGAGGAACATCTCCAGCAGGGTGAACTCGGTGCGGGTCAGCTCGACGCGGCGGATGCCCCGGCTGACCTCGCGGGTGGCGAGGTCCATCCGGAGGTCCGCGAAGGCCAGCACGTTGTTGTCGTGGAGGTCGGCGCCGGAGGCGGCCGCGTACGAGCTGCGGCGCAGCAGGGCCCGGATGCGGGCGAACAGTTCGTCCAGCTCGAAGGGCTTGACCAGGTAGTCGTCGGCGCCCGCGTCGAGTCCGGTGACCCGGTCCCCGACGGTGTCGCGGGCGGTGAGCATCAGGATGGGCGTGGTGGTCCCGGTGGCCCGGATGCGGCGGGCGGCGGTCAGCCCGTCCATCCGGGGCATCTGGATGTCGAGGACGATGAGGTCGGGGGCGTACGACTCCGCCCTGGTGAGGGCGTCGAGACCGTCGACGGCGACCTCGGTGCCGTATCCCTCGAACGCGAGGCTGCGTTGCAGGGCCTCGCGCACGGCGGGCTCGTCGTCGACGATCAGGATGCGCTGCGGATCGTCTTCGGCGGGGCTCATCGCTGCTTCGTCCTCTTCTCGATCCGTACGGGGCGGGGCGCTGCCCGCCAGTTTCTCAGCCTCGCACGGTCCGGGTGCGGCGGCGCGGGTCAGGAGCTGTCGCCGGCCCGCAGGGTGTTCAGGTCTGCCTTGAGGGTGTTCACCGGGATGGCGAAGCCGAGGCCGACGCTGCCCGCGCCGGAGCTGCTTGAGCCTTCGGCCGAACTCGCGGAGTACATCGCGGAGTTGATGCCGATGATCTCGCCGTTCAGGTTGATCAGCGCGCCGCCGGAGTTACCCGGGTTGAGCGAGGCGTCGGTCTGGAGCGCCTTGTACGTGGTGGTGGAGTCGCCGGTGTCGCCGTTGAACTGCTTCCCGCCGAACTCGAACGGCCACTGCTGTCCGCCGCCCTGTCCTTGGCCGCCCTGCCCCTGCCCCTGTCCCTGTCCTTGGCCGCTGTCGCCCTCCTTGGCGACGGTGACGTCCCGGTCGAGCGCGGAGACGATGCCGCTGGTGACGGTGCCGGTGAGGCCCTCGGGCGAGCCGATCGCGACGACCTGGTCGCCGACGGCGACCTTGGAGGAGTCACCGAGTGTGGCCGTCTTCAGCCCGCTCGCCCCCTGGAGCTTGATCAGCGCGAGGTCCTTGTCGGGGTCGGTCCCCACGACGTCGGCGGTGTACGTCTTACCGGTGCTGAGCGTCACCTTGACCGAAGAGGACCCCGCGACGACGTGGTTGTTGGTGACGATCTCGCCGTCTGAAGTGATGATCACGCCGGAGCCGGTGGACTGGCCCGCGTTCGAGGTCGCGCTGACCTCGACGATCGTCGGTGACAGGGCGGCGGCCACGCCGGAGACGGTGCCCTTGCTGCTCTGCGAGACCGTGGTGCCCGGGATGACGCCGGCGCCGGTGCTGTCGGTGCCGTGGTCGGTGAGCTGCCCGATCACGGTGGCGGTGCCGCCGCCGATGATCGCCGCCGCGATGGCGACCGCCGCGAGGAGCGCGACCGGGCGGCCG
>CBRG010000057.1 GCA_000470535.1 Streptomyces sp. AW19M42 | reverse complement strand
CGCTGGGCGCGGCGGCCCTCGCCGCGGTCGCCGCGACCGGCCGGGACCCGGTGGCCCTGGCCACGCGGTGGGGTACGGGCCCGGGCCGCGAACTGCCCGCGCTGCCGAGGGACACGGCCGCCTGGGACCGGGTGACCACGGTCCTCGACCGCGCGGCGCCGGCCCTCCTGAACAGCCGTTCCACCCCCTCCTGACGACGCATCCGAACAGATCCCCGTACCGGCTAAGGAAGACCCCCCATGAAGTTCACCGACGGCTTCTGGCAGATGCGAGACGGTGTGCACGCCTCGTACGCCACCGAGCTCCGCGATCTGCGGCTCGACGCCGACCGACTCACCGCCCACGCCGCCGTCAAGCGCGTGACGCGGCGCGGTGACACGCTCAACGCGCCGCTGATCACGGTGGAGGCGTTCGCCCCCGCCGAAGGCGTCATCGGTGTCCGCGTCACCCACCTCGCGGGCAAACGCCGCCCCGGCCCGGAGTTCGCCCTGCCCGGCGCCACCGAGGACGCCGCGGTCACCACCCGTAACGACGGCCCGGCGGCCGAACTCACCAGCGGCCCCCTCACCCTCCGGCTGCCCACCGAGGGCGACTTCGCACTGGAGTTCCTCGACGCGGACGGCCGGCTGCTGACCGCCGCCGGACGCAAGGGCACCGCCTTCGCCACGGTGGCGGACGGCGGCCACCACATGCTCGCCCAGCTCGCGCTCAATGTCGGCGAGACGATCCACGGCCTCGGCGAGCGGTTCACCCCGTACGTCAAGAACGGCCAGGTCGTCGACATGTGGCAGGCCGACGGCGGTACCAACAGCGAACAGGCGTACAAGAACGTCCCGTTCTATCTCTCCTCGCGCGGCTACGGCGTCTTCGTCAACCACCCGGGCAAGGTCTCCTTCGAGATCGGCTCCGAGGCCGTCGGCCAGGTCCAGTTCAGCGTCCAGGACCAGGTCCTGGAGTACTTCGTCGTCGCGGGCCCCACGCCCAAGGACGTCCTCACCCGCTACACCTCGCTCACCGGCCGCCCGGCCCTGCCCCCGGCCTGGTCCTTCGGCCTCTGGCTCACCACCTCGTTCACCACCGACTACGACGAGGCGACCGTCACCTCGTTCGTGGACGGCATGTCCGAGCGCGGCATCCCGCTCTCCGTCTTCCACTTCGACTGCTTCTGGATGCGCGAGTACCAGTGGTGCGACTTCGAATGGGACCCGGAGACCTTCCCGGACCCGGTCGGCATGCTCACCCGGCTCAAGGAGAAGGGGCTGCGGATCTGCGTCTGGATCAACCCGTACATCGCACAGAAGAGCGCCCTGTACGCGGAGGGCGCCGACAGGGGCTACTTCGTCCGCACCCCCGAGGGCGACATCTGGCAGTGGGACAAGTGGCAGGCCGGCATGGCGCTGGTCGACTTCACCAACCCCGAGGCCACCGCCTGGTTCCAGGCCAAGCTGAAGACCCTCCTCGACCAGGGCGTCGACGGCTTCAAGACGGACTTCGGCGAGCGCATTCCCACCGACGTCGTCTGGCACGACGGCTCCGACCAGGAGCGGATGCACAACTACTACACGCACCTGTACAACAAGGCCGTCTTCGCACTCCTGGAGAAGGAGCGCGGCCAGGGCGAAGCGGTCCTGTTCGCCCGCTCCGCCACCGCAGGCGGCCAGCAGTTTCCCGTCCACTGGGGCGGCGACTGCTGGTCCTCCTTCGGCGCCATGGCGGAGTCCCTGCGCGGCGGCCTGTCCCTCTCCCTGTCCGGCTTCGGCTTCTGGAGCCATGACATCGGCGGCTTCGAGGGCACCCCCGACCCGGCGGTCTTCAAGCGCTGGCTCGCCTTCGGTCTGCTCTCCTCGCACAGCCGGCTGCACGGCTCCTCGTCCTACCGGGTGCCGTGGGAGTTCGGGGACGAGGCGGTCGCGGTCGCCAAGCAGTTCACCGAGCTGAAGCACCGCCTGATGCCGTACCTGTACGGCGCGGCCGTCGAAGCACACCGCACCGGCGTCCCGACCATGCGGCCCCTGCTGCTGGAGTTCCCCGACGACCCGGCCACCCGCACGGTGGACCGGCAGTACCTGCTCGGCCCCGACCTCCTGGTCGCGCCGGTCTTCAGCGAGGACGGGCAGGTCGAGTACTACGTCCCCCAGGGCACCTGGACCCACCTCCTGACCGGCGGGACCGTCGCCGGGCCCGGCTGGCACCACGGCACCCACGGCTTCGACAGCCTCCCGCTCCTGGTCCGCCCCGGCGCGGTCCTGCCGCTCGGCGCGGACTCCTCGCGCCCCGACGGCGACTGGACGCGGAACCTGGAGCTGCGTGTGTACGCCCCCGAAGGCATCGGCGACTTCAGCCGCACGGTGACGGTCCCCGACCTCACGGGCGCGCCGGCCGCCACGTACGAACTGGTCCGCGAGGGCGGCACGCTCCGTGTCACGGCGGACACGGACCGGCCGTACGAGGTCGTGGTCGTCGGCGACCCGTCTCTGGACGTCGTCATGGGCTGAGCCGTACGGCGGGCCGAGCCGTCACGGCGCAGGGGCCGCCGTGACGAAGGGCGCTAAGCCGATGCCGGTCGCTTCACAGCTCGCGTTCCACGACCGCTCCGCGACTCAGGTGTCGGTGAGGCGGTCCCACACCGGTTCGCGCCGGGGCCTTCCGCCTGGAGCGGCCGTAGGCGGGCTCGGGCCGGTGGTCCTGAAGGGACCGCAGATCGTCCGGGTGGAGCTGCTCGGACTTCGCCGCGAAGCCGACCGTGCTCACGACGCGTGCCGCCGGTGCGGCCGGCAGCGCGGCATCAGCCACCGGGTCAGCGCGAAGAGACCCAGATGGTGGTGCCGAACACGAGCCCGTGGCCGGTCCCGGTCTCCTGGCGCGGCGGGTCGTCGAGGGCGACGCCGGGGTTGTGGACCACGGAGTCGAGGTGTTCCACGTGTCTGCCTGCTGTCGACCGGACCGGCCGCGACTGGCCGCCGACCGTCAGAGGTCGCTGTCGATTCCCGTGACGACCGGGGTTCCGAGCGGCGCGTCCTGCGCCGAGAGCCCGGTCTCCCGCAGTGCCGTGGACACCAGTCCTGCCGCTTCGAGCTCCGCTTCGTACCGGTCCGTGGCCTCGACCTCCAGGCGGATGGAGAAGGTGCCGTCGTCGTTGAGCGTCAGCAGGTCGAGCCCCTCGCTTCTGCTCACGTCCGTGTGCCGCTTGGCCAGCGCCTGCTCCAGTGCCGCACGGGAGGTGTCGGAGATCCCGGTGAGGAGAGTTCCGGGGACGGTGATGACGAAGGTGGTCACGACGGTTCCTTCTTCCGTTGTGTAAGGGCGTCTTGTCCGGCTTCCCCCATTCTCGGTTCGCAACCGGGCACGGGTGTCATCCGGGCGATGTCCGCCGTGTCGGACGGACCGGCACGAGGGGGGAGTCCGGGGTGTCCGGCCGAGGCTTGGGCACCGCACGGCGGCCCATGGATCCGGTAGGGACAACCGCTGGATCCGTGGGCCGGGCCCGGGCCGGCGCGACGATCTTGCTCGACAGGGTCGTGCGTCCGTGGCGCCTGTCCTGCCTCTTGCCCGGCGGGCTGACCGCGCTCTACCTTACTCAAAAGTAAGTTTACTCTGGAGTAAGGAGTTTGCCTTGGTCGCCTACCGGACTGTCATGGTCGGCACGGACGGCTCGGAGTCGTCGTTGGCAGCCGTCGAGGGGGCGGCCCGGCTCGCCGCCGTCTGCGGCGCCGAACTCGTGATCGCCTGTGCGTACGCACCGATGCGCGGACCCGAACTCGCCCTGGCGCAGGACCAGCTGGGAGCCGAGGCGTACCAGGTGGTGGGTTCGGCTCCCGCCGAGGACACCCTGCGCACCGCCAAGGACCGGGCCCGGGGGCAGGGTGCGGTGAACATGCGGTCCATCGCGGTGCAGGACGAACCGGTCGCCGCGCTCGTGCGGATCGCCCGGGAGTGCTCGGCCGATCTCCTGGTCGTCGGGAACCGGGGGCTGCGCTCGCTGGCCGGGCGCATCCTCGGGTCCGTACCCGCGGACGTCACCAGAAAGGCCGGACTCGACGTGCTCATCGTGCACACCACATGAGTGCGGCAGAACCCCCGGAGGAACAGTCGCCTCCGCCCGGATCAGGCGAACTGGGCCGGGCCGTCGAGGAGGTGCTCCTCGGAGGCGCCCGCACCTGGACTAGGCGGGACATCGCCGAACGGTCCGGGGTGGCGCCCGAGCGCACCGTGCAGATCTGGCGTGCGCTCGGGTTCCCGGCGGTCGGCGACGACGTACGAGCGTTCACCGACGCCGATGTGGACGCGCTGCGGGTGGGGGAGCGGCTCATCGAAGCCGGGCTCATCACGGAGGAGAGCGAGACCATGATGGCGCGCGCCCTGGGCCATCATCTGTCCCGGCTCGCCGAATGGCAGGCGCACACCCTCTGGGTCTGGATGAACCACGAGTCGCGCATCCCGTCGGAAGAGCGGGAGTTGGCCGGCCATGCCGCGGCGCTGCTGCCGGAGCTGGAACTGCTGCAGCGGCACGTGTGGCGGCGGCATCTCGCGGCCTGCACCGCACGGGTGCTCGCCGAGGCCGAGGAGGACGTGCCCGTGGAGCCGCGGCAGGAGCCGGGACGGCTGACGGGCGAGCCGGGAGGCGTCACGGAGGGTGGGCCGGGACCGTCCGGCGACGGCGCGGACGTCCGTGACCGGGCCGTCGGTTTCACCGACATGGTCGGCTACACGCGCATGACCCGCGGACTGGACAGCACCGAGCTCGTCCGGGTGCTCGACCGGTTCGAGAGGCTGACAGGCGACGTGGTCGCCGAGGGCCGGGGCCGGGTGGTGAAGACCATCGGGGACGAGGTGCTCTTCGTGTGCGAGGCGGCGTCCTCGGCAGCCGACATCGCCCTGGAACTCACTGCCCGCGCGGAGAAGGACCAGGTGCTGCCGCAGCTGCGCACGGGGCTGGCGCACGGCGCCGTCCTCAGTCGCTTCGGTGACGTCTACGGGGCAGCGGTCAACATCGCCGCCCGGCTCACGGCGGTGGCCCGCCCCGACGCGGTGCTGGTCGACACGGCCTTCGCCGGCGAACTGGAGGGCATGGCCGCATACGAACTCAAAGTGCTCCGACCCGTGTCGGTGCGCGGCTACAGCAGGCTGCGCCCGGTGCTGCTTCGGCCGGGTCGTCCCGTCAGGTGGCCTCGGGGCGGCCGGCGGGCCGAGTGACGGCACGTCGGCCAGCCCCGAAGTGCCCGTAGGGCCTGGCGTCGAACTGCTGTCTGCCGCGCGGCACGCCGAGAGCACGCACCTGACGCCGCGCGGCCGCCCTTCGGGCGACGACGGCACTTTGACGACAGGCCACCTAGGCCGGTGCCCTCGCCAGGGCCGACCACCCGCCAGCTGGATCGGACACGGCCTCCGTGACTCGCGGGTCCCGGGTCACGTCCGAGCCGACCACCACAAACCATCCCCTGTATGCCGTTGACCGCCACCGGGGCGACCCTCTCACGCCTTGACCGCTCCCGGCCGAACGGGTTTGCGGACAGTCCCTAGACTTGGCCGGGTGAACCGGACCGATCGCCTCTACGCCCTGGTCGAAGAGTTGCGCGCCGTGTCACCCCGCCCGCGCAGCGCGCGCTGGCTGGCCGACCGCTTCGAGGTCAGCTCGCGCACCATCGAGCGGGACATCAGCGCCCTGCAGCAGGCCGGCGTGCCGGTCTGGGCCGAGCCCGGCCGCACCGGCGGCTACTGCCTCGACCGGAGCCGGACGCTCCCGCCGGTCAACCTCACCCCCGGCGAGGCGGTCGCGATGGCGGTGGCGCTGCGCGGAATGGAGGGGACACCGTTCCGGACGACCGCCGCAGCGGCTCTGCGGAAGCTGGTCGCGGCCATGGGGGAGGACGACGCGGCCGCCGCGCACGACATGGCCGGACGCGTCCACCTGCTCGGACCGGTGGACGCCCCCGCGCCCGCGCAGGGGCCGCGAGGAGCGACGGACGCGCTGTCCACCGGCCGCGTCCTGCGCATCGAGTACGGCGACCGCGACGGCGCCACGACGACGCGCGACATCGAGCCGCTCGGATACGTCGGCAAGGCGGGTCACTGGTATCTGCTCGCCTGGTGCCGGATGCGGGACGCCCTGCGCGCCTTCCGCACCGACCGGATCGTCTCCGTCCACGTCACGGCAGAGGTGCCGGAGCCGAGGGAGCTGCGGCGCGAGGACCTCGACATCCCGTACGGCGTCGTGCACCAGCTCTCGCTGAGCTGAGCTGAGCTGAGCTGAGCTGACGGCCGGTCCGGTCGGCGGTCCGGGTCAGGCCCGGACGAACGGCGGCTTGAACACGGCGAAGTGGTTGCCGGCCGGGTCGAGCAGATGCGCGAAGGTCACCCCGACCGGATTGACCTGCGGCGCCCGCTGAATCGTGCCGCCCGCCTCCTCGACCCGGCGGCAGGTCGCCTCGACGTCCTCCACGAGCACGGTGAAGACCGCGTAGTCCGGCACCTTGCCCTCCGTCGCGAACAGGCCACCGCGCATCCCCTCCCCGTCCCCCGTGGTGATGATCCGGTACGCCTGGTCGGTGCTCCTGGTGTCGTCGTGCGCGACCGTCCACCCGAACACGTCCCCGTAGAACCGCTCCGCCTCCGCCGGACGGGCGGTGCCGATCTCGAACCAGGCGACTGCGTTGAACTGAGCCATGACGTACATCCCTTACCTGTTCCGCCGGGCTCGTCCCGGCCCCGCCCACTCTCGGTTCCCCCGGCGACACCCCCCTGTCGGTGTTTCCGGACGGAAGCCGGGTGGGCGCGCCCACCCGCCCCGCCACTGCCGGAATGGGATCGTGGACCAGCGGGTTCGCACCATCGACAGCACATGAGCGGTAACAGCACCGAGAGCGGATGGCCTTCACATGGGCGAGTTGATCCTGATCCGGCACGGCGAGACCGCGTGGTCCCGCAACGGGCAGCACACGAGCCACACCGACCTGCCCCTGACTGCCCTCGGTGAGCGCCAGGCCCGCGCCCTCGCGCCGCTGCTCGCGGACCGCGACATCGCCCTCACTCTCGTCAGCCCTTCGGTACGGGCCAGGCGCACCGCCGAACTCGCCGGGCTCGGCGCTCCCCGGATCACCCCCGAGCTGCGCGAATGGGACTACGGCGGCTACGAGGGCATCACCACGGACGAGATCCGCCGCACCCGCCCCGACTGGAACCTCTGGACGGACGGTGTCGCCGCCGGCCCGCAGGCGCACCCCGGTGAGACCCCCGCAGAGGTGGGCGAGCGAGCCGACCGGGTGCTCGCGGAGGTCGGGGAAGCGGCCGAACGCGCCGGGGACGAGGACATCGTGCTGGTGGCCCACTCGCACTTCCTGCGCGTCCTGACCGCCCGCTACCTGGGCCTGTCGCCCGCCGAGGGCACGCTCTTCCAGCTCGCCACCGGCGCGGTCTCCCGGCTGGGCACGGAACACGGCAACCCGGTCATCACGGCGTGGAACGTGTCCCTGCCCGAGAGCCTGTTCCCCACCGCCGTTCCGGACGCCTCCCAGCCCTGATCCGCCGGTCACGGCGCCAGGGGGTGTCTGACGATTCGGCGTCGCCCGCCCGTGGAATATCGTCGGACACCTTCTGGTTTCAATCGGTCCGGCACCGGGAGCGAGGCGGGTGGGCGGGACCCATTTCCTGGGAGACGCTGCGCGGACGCGGCTGTTGGTCGCAGAGTGACGGGGAGTCCGTGGAGCGAGGCCGCCCGCGGCCGGGCGAGTGGCGGGAGTTGAGGTGCGATGGGCGAGCGCGGTGGAGCGGGGCGGTCCGAGCGGCGCTGCAGTCGGGCCGGGGGCGCGGCGGGGGCGGAGAGCTGTCGTCGGCGTCGCCGTGCTGGTCGCTCTCACTGGATGCGGCAGCGGCGGTTCCGGGGGCGGGAGAGCCGCGCCGGGTCCGGCGCCGACGTCGACGCTCCTGGAGGCCGAGGATCTGAAGCCGCTGCTGCTGGATGCTTCGGACCTGGGGGAGGGGACGCTGTCCATGGACCTGAAGGAGGACTCCGGCGATTCCCTGGTGGTCGGGGGAGGACCGCAGGACTGCGAGGAGTTGGAGCCGTACGGCGTCCACGGTCCGATCGAGAAGGTGATGGGAACCAAGCGCACCGCAGAGGCGGTGTTCGACCGCGACGGAGAGTTCCTGACCCAGCGGCTCTACAGCCAGATGCCCGCATCGATGTCGGGCCGCGTGAGCAAGCTGTTCGCCCTGCTGACCGCGTGTCCCTCGTACGCCGAAACTGTCAGCCTCGGTGACAAGGGCAGCATCGAGCGTGACGTGACGACGCGCAGGGTCGATGTCACGGGCGTGGCAGGCACGGCCTACGGCTACGAGCGCGTCACGACGGACCGCGGCGACGGGTCGCGTGACCGCAGGATGACCGTCGCGGTCACGCGAGGGTGGACCACGGTTCTGTTGGACGGTTCACCCGACCTCGTCGAGAAGGCTCTGCGGCCCGCCCTGCGGAAGGCGACGGAGTGATCCGCCCGCTGCCGTGACCCTGCTGCCTGGCTCGACCCTTGACCTGAGGTCCGAACGGTTCGTCGTATTCGATCACTCGTACTGGTAACTGCGGTACCCCGATCCCGTCACCGCCCTCGCCTGCTCGATGGGGTGAGAACGCGGACGGCCGGCATCTCGTGGGGAGATACCGGCCGTCCGTGCGCAGTGCCGCGGTCAGGAGATCAGCTCCACCTCCGCGAGCGTCGCCTCACTGTCGAGCACCAGTCGGTAGTGCGCGTAGGAGCCGGGGGTCTTCACCGTGAAGGCCCTCGTCTGCTTGTCCCAGGCGAACGACTGGCCGGACCGCTTGTCGAGGTCCCTCCACGTCTTGCCGTCCGCCGAGCCCTGCACCACCCAGCCGCTCGGTGCCTTGGCCGCCGCGCCCGAGGTCAGCGTGTACTGGACCGCGTTCGTCGCCGAGGGGACCGGCAGCTCCACCGTGGTGGCGGTGGCCGAGGTCGCCGAGGTGTTGTCGAAGAGGGCGCCCGCGCCCTTCAGGACGTCCTTCTTGGGGGTGGGCACCTTGTCGTCCTTGGTGATGGAGACCGGGGCCGCGTCCTTGCCGGTGCCCCAGGCAGACGGCTTCGGGCCCATGTCGAAGTCCAGCACGCCGCCCTTGGCGAGCAGGTCGTGCGGCAGCGAGGTGGAGGTCCACTTCTTGCCGTTGACCTTCAGGCCCTGGACGTAGATGTTCTTCGCGCTGTTCTTCGGCGCCCTGACGACCAGGTCGTGGCCGTTCTCCAGGTGCACCGTGGTCTTGGTGAACAGCGGGGAGCCGATCGCGTACTCGCCGCTGCCCATGACCAGCGGGTAGAAGCCGAGCGAGGAGAAGAGGTACCAGGCCGACTGCTCGCCGTTGTCCTCGTCGCCGTGGTAGCCCTGGCCGATCTCGCTGCCCGTGTACAGGCGGCCGAGGACCTCGCGGACCTTCTCCTGCGTCTTGTACGGCTCCGAGGCGGCGTCGTACATGTACGTGACGTGGTGGGCGACCTGGTTGCTGTGGCCGTACTGGCCCATCCGTACGTCACGGGCCTCCGTCATCTCGTGGATGACGCCGCCGTAGCTGCCGACGAACTCAGGGCCCGCCGTCTCCGGGGTGGCGAAGTACGTGTCCAGCTTCTTGCCCAGGGCGTCCCGGCCGCCGTAGAGGTTGGCGAGGCCCTTGCTGTCCTGCGGGGCGGTGAAGGCGTAGCCCCAGCCGTTGGTCTCCGTGTAGTCGTAGCCCCACACGCGCGGGTCGTACTGGTCGGACGGCAGCCGCCAGTCGCCCTTGGCGTCCTTGCCCTGGAAGAAGCCGGCCTTGTCGTCGAACAGCTCGACGTAGTCGCGGGCCCGGTTCATGAAGTACTCGGACTCGTCCTTGTAGCGCTGCTTGTGCGTCTTCTTGTAGAGCGCCTGGCCCATCTGCGCGATGCCGTAGTCGTTGACGTATCCCTCCATCGACCAGGACATGCCCTCGTGGGTCGTGGTGTCGGCGTACCCGACGAACGGGGACGTCTCCATGCCCTTGCGGCCGACGCCGGAGGACGGCGGGACCACCGTGGCGTTCTTCAGGGCCGCGTCGTACGCCGCCTCCGCGTCGAACTTCACGCCCTTGACGTAGGCGTCCGCGAACGCGACGTCCGAGGAGGTGCCGGTCATCAGGTCCGAGTAGCCGGGCGAGGACCAGCGGGAGATCCAGCCGCCGTCCTTGTACTGCTGGACGAAGCCGTCCACCATCTCGCCGGCCTTTTTCGGGGTGAGGAAGGAGTAGGCCGGCCACGTCGTCCGGTAGGTGTCCCAGAAGCCGTTGTTGACGTACACCTTGCCGTCGACGATCTTGGCGCCGGTGTGGGTCGGGGTGTCGGAGCCGACCTGCGGCGAGAACGGCGAGGCGTACTTGTCCTTGCCGCCGACCTTCTCGAAGCCCGAGTTCGGGTAGAGGTAGAGCCGGTACATGCTGGAGTACAGCGTGGTCAGCTGGTCGGCGGTCGCGCCCTCGACCTCGACCTTGCCCAGCAGGTCGTCCCAGGCGTCCTGGGCCTTGTCCTCGACCCGGTCGAAGGAGCGCGAGGCGGGGATCTCCGCGGCCAGGTTCTGCTTCGCCTGGTCGATGCTGATCAGCGAGGTGGCGAGGCGCAGGTTGACCGTACGGTCCTTGCCCGCGTCGAAGCGCAGGTAGCCGGTCACGTCGTCGCCACCGCCGCCCGAGAGCTTGCCGCTGCCGGTGACGGGGGCGTCGAAGGCGCCGTACACGAAGAGCCGGGTGGCGCCCGTCGAGCCGCCGCTCTTCACGTCGGAGAACCCGGTGAAGGAGTTGGTCTTCGGGTCGAGGGTGAGCCCGCCGTCGTTGGAGACGTTGTCGAAGACCATGCTCGCGTCCTTGCCCGGATACGTGAACCGCATCCGCGCCGCGTGGTCGGTCGGCGTCATCTCGGCCTTGAGGCCGTTCTCGAACGTGACCCCGTAGTAGTGGGGCCTCGCCGTCTCGTTCTCGTGCTTGAACGACAGCGCGCGTGCCTCGCGGGAGGCGTCCGGGGTGCCGGAGGCCACCGACGGCATCAGCTGGAAGGTCTGCCGGTCGCCCATCCAGGGGCTCGGCTCATGACTGGCGCTGAAGGCCTGCATGGTGGGCAGGTTGTCCGCGTTGTTGCCCGAGGCGTAGTCGTACAGCCAGCTCGTGGATCCGGCGTTGGTCACCGGGGTCCAGAAGTTGAAACCGTTGGGGACGGCGGTGGCGGGGAAGTTGTTGCCCCGCGAGAAGCTGCCGCTGGAGTTGGTGCCGCGGACGGTCGAGGCGTAGTCCGAGAGGTGCGCCTTGCGCTTCTCGGGCGCCTTCGGGGCGATCTTGACGTCGTCGATCCAGCCCTGGAACTTCGACGGTCCCTTGGGGGAGTCGTACGCGACGAGGATCCGGTCGACGGTCTTGCCCGTTGCGACCGTGCCGATCCGCGCGTCGACCTTGTTCCACTGGTTGACGTACAGCCGCTTGGCGTCGGCCTGGCCCTGCGGGGTCAGCAGACCGCCGTTGGAGTCGGTGGCGCGCAGATCGCTCAGGTACGTGCCGTCCGTGAACGCCAGGTCCACCGCGACGTGCGTGGCCGGGTAGGCCAGGTCCGTCTCACCCATCTGGGGGTAGACCAGGTAGGAGAGCTCGGTGTCCCGGGTGACGGCCGTGTTGACGTCGAAGACCTTGTTGTACGAGTAGGCCCGGCCGTCCGCCTTGTGGGTGCCCGCGTAACGCAGCGCCTTCTTTCCGGTGAAGCCGGCGCCGGCCTTGGCGGTGGGGGAGCCGGAGGGGCCGCGGTCGATCTGGCTGCGCATGTCGTCGGGGGCCGGGGCGGAGGTGTCCCCGTCGGAGAACTGGACGTCGGCGAGCTGGGTCGCGTCGTCGGCGCCGTTGTTCTTCGTGATGTCCAGACGGAAGTGCTGGTAGGCCTTGTCCGCCGTGAAGTCGTAGGACTTGGTCTGGAAGCGCTCGGAGAAGGTCTGGCCGGTGCGCGAGTCCAGGTCCGTCCAGCTCTTGCCGTCCTCTGAGCCCTGAAGCGTCCAGTCCTTCGGGTCCCGTTCGTCGTGGTCGTCGGCCGAGGTCAGCGCGTAGGTGACGACCTTGACCGGCTCGGACAGATCGAACTCGGCCCAGGCGGTGGGCTTGAACGACAGCCACTTCGTACCGGATTCACCGTCGACGAGGTTTTCCTTCACCTCACCGCCGCCGGTGTTCTCGTCGCTCGCGCGGACGTCTGTGACCTTGTCGGTGACATTGCCCGGTATTCCGGTGGAGAAGCCGCCATCGATGCCCGATGTCCGCTTCTTTCCGTCCGGGCCTTCTTCGACGGTATTGCGCCAGTCCGGCTGCTTCTCGTCCTCCTCGAAGGAGGAACTGAAAGTCCGGTCGCCCGCAGGCTTATGACCCTTTTCTCCGGACCCGGCCGACTGAGCGGCGGCCGCGGTGGGGGCTGTCACGACCAGAACCAGCGAAGCCGCGATCAGCGCGGCCATGCTGTTTTGTCTCTTGCGAGAACCGTGTCGGGGCTGCATGCCGAGCCATTCCTCCTGAGGAAGTGCGCTTGGACAACGTTGTCAGAAGCGTGCGCAAGAACCAGTAGGAAGTGAAGGGCCTGGTGGTGTCAAGGGTGTTGGATGGAAGCCTGCAGTCGAATCGACCGTATTGCGGAAATCGTTACATCCGGAGGAGGCCGTGCGGTGCCGAGGTATCCGCGAGGTCTCAACTCGGGAAAGACTGCCGCTCAAACCGGCATTCGATCTTGCTCAGTTGGGCGCAAGTGGACTATACCTGTCGGCGTCTGCACAGGATTTTTTCATCTGCGCGACAAGGGGGACAACGGGGTCCGGGCAACTCGACGCGCCACAGGTGCGTCGGCTGGCCCCCTCCCCCTACACCCCCCACTGCAATGGCTAGCCTGCAATCTGCACCACCCAAGCGCAACTGACCGCGGTGGCGGGGCCCTTCGCCTGAGGCGAATATCGATGGGCGACCGGTACAACACCGCCTGAGTCCTGGAGAAGGCGAGGACTTGAGCATGGCATCCACCTCCGCCCGCAAGAATGAGGGCCTTGGCCGTCGCGACGTGATCAAGCGGTCTGCCGCACTCGGTCTGATCACCGTTCCGACAATGAGCTTCCTGTCGGCGTGTGCGAGTAG
This sequence comes from Streptomyces sp. AW19M42, assembly GCA_000470535.1. Classification (GTDB taxonomy): domain Bacteria; phylum Actinomycetota; class Actinomycetes; order Streptomycetales; family Streptomycetaceae; genus Streptomyces. The sequence goes on along the minus strand of CBRG010000057.1, from coordinate 38,728 downwards.
CGACAGCAGCGACGACGACACGGTCAAGAAGGGCAAGACCAGCGCGAAGAACCCGCTGGGCGTCAATGACACGGCCGGTCTCGACGTGGTCATCTTCAACGGCGGCTTCGGCGAGCAGTACGCCATCGACGCCGAGAAGGAGTACACCAAGGCGTTCCCCAAGGCCAAGGTCAAGCACACCGCGACGCAGAAGATCCAGTCGCAGCTGCAGCCGCGCTTCAACGGTGGCACCCCGCCGGACCTGATCGACAACTCGGGCGCCGAGCAGATGGACATGGGTGTCCTCGTCGGCAAGAAGCAGCTGCTCGACCTGACGCCGCTGATGGACGCCCCGTCCTTCGACGACCCGGGCAAGAAGGTCCGCGACACCCTGCGGCCGGGCGTGCTGGAGATGGGTCAGTTCGACGGCGACCCGGTCTGGATCATGTACTACGCGTACACCGTGTACGGCGTCTGGTACTCGCAGACCGCGCTCGAAGGTCTGGACGCCCAGTATCCCGAGAACTGGGACGACATGCTCGCCCTGTGCGCGAAGGCGAAGAAGAAGGGCATCGCCGGCTGGACGTACGCCGGTAAGTACCCCTACTACCTTCCGTTCTCGCTCTACCCGTTCATCGCCAAGATCGGCGGCCGGGAGGTTCTCGACAAGATCGACAACCTGGAGCCGAACGCCTGGAAGGACCCGGCCGTCAAGGCCGCGTTCGAGGCGTACTACGAGCTGCAGCAGAAGGGGTACATCCTCAAGGGCACCGCTGGCCTGACCCACATCCAGTCGCAGACCGAGTGGACCAAGGGCAAGGCGCTCTTCATCCCGAACGGTTCGTGGGTGGAGAACGAGGCGGCCCCGACCACGCCCAAGGACTTCAAGATGATGGTCGCGGCGCCGTCCGGCCTGGACTCGTCCGACAAGCTGCCCTTCGGCACCCTCTGGGCGTCCGGCGGCGAGCCCTTCGTCATCCCGGCCAAGGCGAAGAACCCCGAGGGCGGCATGGAGCAGCTGCGCATCATGCTCTCCGAGGCGTCCTCGAAGAACTTCACCAAGCAGGTCAAGTCGCTGAGCGCCTTCAACGGCGGCACCGACGGGCTGACCCTGTCCACCGCCATGCAGTCCGGTGTCGACGCGCTGAAGAAGGCCGGCGACAACGTGGTGAACCCGCGTCTGCAGGACTGGTACGTGAAGCTCCAGAAGGAGCAGATCGGTGCGGGCCTCGGCGAGATGATGGCCGGGCGTCTGACGCCCGCCGAAGCCATCAAGAAGATCCAGGCCTACGCGGACGCCGCGGCCAAGGACCAGTCCATCAAGCACTACAAGCACCAGTGAGTAACCGTCACCAGCGGCGGCACCCGCGGAAAGATCGGGGTCGGTAAACGATGCAGCACGGCAAGTACCGCTTCATTGTGGGGTTCTTGGTAGTCCCACTGGTGTTGTACGCGGTCTTCGTCATCTGGCCGTTCATCCAGGCCATCTACTATTCGTTCACGGACTGGACCGGTCTGAGCCCCGACTTCAAGATGGTCGGCTTCGACAACTACACCAGGATGCTGAAGGACGACATCTTCTGGAAGTCCTTGCAGCACAGTCTGCTGCTCGTGCTGCTGCTGCCGCTGGTGACGCTGGGCCTCGCGCTCTTCTTCGCCTTCATGCTTAATGTCGGAGGCCGGCGGCGCAAGAACGCCGCGGTCTCCGGCGTGCGGGGTTCGGGTTTCTACAAGATCGCCTACTTCTTCCCGCAGGTGCTGTCGATCGTCATCGTCGCCCTGCTGTTCCAGTTCGCGTTCAACCCGCGCAGTGGAATGCTGAATTCGGCACTCAAGGGAGTCGGTCTCGGTTCCATTCAGCCGGACTGGCTGGGTGACCCCAGTCTGGCGCTCATCTGCGTCATGTCGGTGCTGATCTGGTCGACGGTCGGATTCTTCGTCGTCCTCTTCTCCGCCGGAATGGCGTCCATTCCGAAGGACTTCTACGAGGCGGCGCTCCTGGACGGGGCCAGCCGCGTCACGACGTTCTTCCGGATCACCCTGCCGCTGCTCTGGGACACCGTGCAGTCGGGCTGGGTCTACATGGGCATCCTGGCGCTCGGGGTCGAGGCGTTCACGACGGTACAGGTCATGACCGTGGGCCCCGGCGGCCCCGACTACTCGACCACCGTCCTGCCGCTGTACGTCTACCAGACGGCGTTCCGTGACGGTCAGGCCGGATACGCGACGACGATCGGTGTCGGACTGCTCATCATCACCATGGCGTTCGCCGCCATCGTGATGCGACTGGGCCGGCGCGAGCGGCTGGAGTTCTGATGCCGCGCTCCCCGGGGCGCGGTGCCCGGACCCCCAGCAGGCAAGACAGCCCGGCCGCGGCGGCCGGCTCGACAGTAGTACGAGGTGAGCACACGTGAAGGCCACTGACACCCCTCCCGTGGATAAGGTGACGGAACCGGCCCCCGTGTCCAAGGCGCCCGCACCGGCCGGCAAGGCGAAGAGCAGCGAGGGCAAGGTCCTCAACGTCTTCTCGCACGGCGTGCTGGTCATCTGGGCGATCCTGGTGGTCATGCCGCTGCTCTGGGCGATCATGGCCTCGTTCAAGACAGATGACTCGATCCTGTCGACGCCGTGGGCGCTGCCGGACAAGCTTCACTTCGAGAACTGGTCGCGTGCCTGGGGTCAGGCGCACATGAGCGATTACTTCCTGAACACCATTCTGGTGGTGGGCGGTTCGCTCATCGGCACCCTGCTGCTCGGCTCGATGGCGGCGTACGTACTGGCGCGGTTCGAATTTCCCGGCAACCGCTTCATCTACTACATGTTCATCGGCGGGATGAGTTTCCCGATCATCCTGGCGCTGGTCCCGCTGTTCTTCGTCATGAACAACATGGGCCTGCTGAACACGCGGCACGGACTGATCATGGTCTACATCGCGTACTCGCTGCCGTTCACCGTCTTCTTCCTCACCTCGTTCTTCCGCTCGTTGCCGAGTTCGGTGGCGGAGGCGGCGATGCTCGACGGCGCCTCGCACACCCGGACGTTCTTCCAGGTGATGCTGCCGATGGCGAAGCCCGGCCTGATCAGCGTCGGTATCTTCAACTTCCTCGGGCAGTGGAACCAGTACCTGCTGCCAACGGTGCTGAACACCGATCCGAAGTACCGGGTGCTCTCCCAGGGGCTGGTCGAGCTGGCCAACGGGCAGGGCTACAAGGGCGACTGGTCCGGGCTCTTCGCCGGCCTCGTGATGGCGATGCTGCCGGTCCTCGCGGCCTACATCATCTTCCAGCGCCAGGTGGTGGCGGGCCTCACCGCGGGAGCGGTGAAGTAACTCCTCGAACGCTCGCACCGAACGACCGAACCGCCCGCCGGCATCCTCGCCGGCGGGCGGTTCGTCTGTTTACGGGGGAGTTCGCAGGGGTCGTCGTGCGAGGGTCCGGTGCTCATCGGAGGCTTCGACTGCTCAAGGTCTTGACGGGGAGTACCCCAAAACGCTCAGCTTAGAGTTCACATGTTGGAGAATATGGCAGGAGTGAGAGAGTCGATGGAGACTCCGGGGTCGCAGACATCTCTGCATCGCGCCAACCTTGAGCGGGTCGTGCGCGCCGTACGTATGGCGGGGTCACTCACCCAGGCGGAGATCGCCAGGAGCACGGGCCTCTCCGCGGCCACTGTCTCCAATATCGTTCGCGAACTGAAAGAGGGCGGCACGGTCGAGGTGACCCCCACCTCTGCGGGCGGCCGCCGTGCCCGCAGCGTCTCGCTCAGTGGTGACGCGGGCATCGTCATCGGCGTCGATTTCGGGCACACGCACCTGCGGGTGGCGGTCGGCAACCTGGCCCACCAGGTGCTGGCGGAGGAGTCCGAGCCGCTGGACGTCGACGCCTCCTCCGCCGAGGGCTTCGGACGGGCGGAACAGCTGGTCAACCGGCTGATCGAGACGACCGGGATCAGTCCCGGCAAGGTGATCGGGGTCGGCCTCGGTGTACCCGGCCCGATCGACGTCGAGTCCGGCACGCTGGGCTCGACGTCGATCCTGCCGGGCTGGACGGGCATCAACCCCAGGGAAGAGCTGGCCGGACGCCTCGGGGTGCCGGTCTACGTCGACAACGACGCCAACCTCGGGGCGCTGGGGGAGCTGGTCTGGGGGAGCGGCCGGGGGGTCAGCGACCTCGCGTACATCAAGGTCGCCAGCGGTGTGGGCGCCGGTCTGGTGATCGACGGGCACATCTACCGGGGGCCCGGCGGCACGGCCGGCGAGATCGGCCACATCACCCTCGACGAATCGGGCCCGGTCTGCCGCTGCGGCAACCGGGGATGCCTGGAGACGTTCACGGCCGCCCGGTACGTGCTGCCGCTGCTCCAGCCCAGCCACGGTCCCGATCTCACCATGGAGCGGGTGGTCCAGCTGGCCCGTGAGGGCGATCCGGGGTGCCGTCGGGTGATCGCTGACGTCGGGCGGCACATCGGCAGCGGGGTGGCGAACCTCTGCAATCTGCTGAACCCCAGCCGGGTGGTGCTCGGCGGCTCGCTCGCGGAGGCCGGCGAACTGGTCCTCGGACCGATCCGCGACTCGGTCGCGCGCTACTCCATTCCCAGCGCCGCACGGCAGCTGTCGGTGCTCCCGGGGGCCCTCGGCGGCCGGGCGGAGGTGCTGGGCGCGCTCGCCCTCGTCCTGAGCGAGATGGGGGATTCGACCCTTTTGGAGAGCACCCTCCCCGCGGCGACTCCTGCCTTCACTTAGATAACGAATGGCACCGTTGTCATCTCGTTAAGGATTTACTCCTTGACGCTGGCCTCGCGGCCGAGTTGACTTCCAGCCACCTCGGCCGCAACGCTGCGGCCTCGTCAGGGAGGCACACCCTTAATGAACGCAATGACGCGACGCATCGTCATAGGCACGGCCGCGGTTTCCATGGCCGTCTCCCTCGCAGCCTGTGGCAAGGCGGGCGACGACAAGGACGGCGGCAGCGGTGGCGACAGCAAGACCATCGGCCTGCTGCTTCCGGAGAACAAGACCACGCGTTACGAGACCTTCGACCGCCCGATGATCGAGGCGAAGATCAAGGCGCTCTGCGCGGACTGCGACGTCAAGTACAACAACGCCGGTGGCGACGCGGAGACCCAGAAGAAGCAGTTCGACTCGCTGGTCACCCAGGGCGTCAAGGTCATCATCCTGGACACGGTCGACTACAAGGCCGTGAAGTCCTGGGTCCAGCAGGCCGACAAGAAGGGCGTGAAGGTCGTCGCGTACGACCGTCTCGCCGAGGGCCCGATCTCCGCGTACATCTCGTACGACAACGAGAAGATCGGCCGCCTCCAGGGTGAGGCGCTCGTCAAGGCGCTGGGCGACAAGGCGAAGAGCAGCAACGTCGTCATGATCAACGGCTCGCCGCTCGACCCGAACGCCCCCTTCTTCAAGAAGGGCGCGCACAGCGTCCTGGACACCCAGGTCAAGAAGGTCGTCTACGAGCAGGACATCCCGGACTGGTCGCCGGACGAGGCGAACAAGAAGATGGGTGCCGCCCTCGACTCGCTCGGCAAGAACGGCTTCCAGGGCGTCTACTCCGCCAACGACGGCATGGCCGGTGGCATCATCACCGCCCTCAAGAAGCAGGGCGTGAAGGTCCCGGTCGGCGGCCAGGACTCGGAGCTCGCCGGTCTGCAGCGCATCCTCGCGGGTGAGCAGTCCTTCTCGATCTACAAGCAGATCAAGCCGCAGGCGGACACCACCGCGGGTATCGCGGTGAAGCTCCTCAAGGGCGAGAAGTTCGACGACCTGGTCAACACCAAGGTCGACAGCCTCTCGGGCGAGTTCAAGGCCACCCCGTCGCGGCTGTACGACGCCACGGTCGTGACCAAGGAGAACATCGGCTCCACGATCGTCGCGGACAAGGTCTACAAGGCCTCCGAGATCTGCACCGCCGAGTACAAGGCGGCCTGCGCCGCCGCCGGCATCAAGTAACACCGGCGGGCAAGCCCCCAGGGGCACCCCTTGCCAGTCCGGCCCCCGCCCCGTCAACGCCCCGCAAAGCGGGGGCGGGGCCGGACTCTTCTCACCGGATCCGGTCGTCGGACTGCCGCCGCCCCAGGCCCACGGGCCACCAGGCGACGACGGTGGTCCGACGGCCCGAACCGGCATCCCCCCTGTGCAATGCAGCACCATCCCCGCCGGTCAGGCGGCGAAGGAGATGATTCACGTGTCCGCTACGCCCGTGCTGGCGTTGCGCGGAATCTCCAAGCGGTTCGGCGCCGTTCAGGCGCTCACCGATGTGGACCTGGAGATTCACCCCGGCGAAGTGGTTGCCCTGGTCGGCGACAACGGCGCCGGCAAGTCAACCCTTGTCAAGACCATCTCGGGTGTCCACCCGATCGACGAAGGCGCCATCGAGTGGGAGGGCGGGACGGTCCGGATCAACCGGCCGAACGACGCCCAGGACCTCGGAATCGCCACCGTCTACCAGGACTTGGCCCTCTGCGACAACCTCGATGTCGTCGCCAACCTCTTCCTCGGCAACGAGCTGCGCAGCGCCTCCGTCCTCGACGAGATCGCGATGGAGAAGCGCGCCAAGGAACTCCTGGACACCCTGTCCATCCGGATCCCCAGCGTCCGCATCCCGGTCGCCTCGCTCTCCGGTGGCCAGCGCCAGGTCGTGGCCATCGCCCGCGCCCTGATCGGCGACCCCAAGGTCGTCATCCTGGACGAGCCGACCGCCGCGCTCGGCGTCGAGCAGACCGCCCAGGTCCTCGACCTCGTGGAGCGGCTGCGCGAGCGGGGTCACGGCGTCATCCTCATCAGCCACAACATGGCCGACGTGAACGCCGTCGCGGACCGGGTCGCGGTGCTCCGTCTGGGCCGCAACAACGGCGTCTTCGACGTCGCGACCACGTCCCACGAAGAGGTCATCGCCGCCATCACCGGCGCCACGGACAATGCCGTCACGCGCCGTCAGGCACGCACAGTCACGAAGGAGGACGCAAAGTGAGCGACCTCGCCAAGACCCCCGGGCCTTCCGCCGAGAAGACCGAGAAGGCCGGGCAGAGCGCCACGGTGCCGGCCCAGGCGACCGTCCCCGCGGTGGACCCGCGCCTGCTCATCCGCGAGGAGGGCTTCAAGGGCTACTGGTCGGAGTTCATCCGCAAGGTGCGCGGCGGTGAGCTCGGCTCGCTGCCGGTCTTCGTCGGGCTGATCGTCATCGCGATCGTCTTCCAGTTCCAGAACAGCAACTTCCTCTCCGCCAGCTCCGTCGCCAACATCGCTGTCTACAGCTCCGGCCTCGGCATCATGGCGGTCGGCATCGTGTTCGTGCTGCTGCTCGGCGAGATCGACCTCTCGGTCGGCTCGGTCGCCGGTGTCGGTGCGGCCACCTGGGCCGTGCTCAACGTCAACAACGGCTGGCCCGAGTGGCTGGGGATCCTCACCGCCGTCCTCGCCGGGACCGCGCTGGGCGCCCTGCACGGCTTCTTCTTCGCCAAGATCGGGGTGCCGGCCTTCGTCGTCACCCTGGCAGGCTTCCTCGGCTGGAGCGGTCTGCAGGACTGGATGATGGGCGGCGAGGGCTCGATCAACACGCCGTCCGGCAGTGTCGTCGAGGACCTCACCAACTACTTCTTCGAGGACAAGGGCGTCGGCTACGGCCTCGCCGTGGTCGCCGTGGTCGCGTACGCCGCGTCCCTCCTGGTGGACAGCAAGCGCCGCAAGGCCGCGAACCTGCCCGCCCGTCCGGTCACCGAGATCGTGCTGCGCACCGGCGTCGTCGCCGTCCTGTGCTTCGTCGTCGCGTACGTCCTGAACGAGCCCGAGGGCGCCCGCGGGCTGCCGCTGGCCCTGGTGCTCTTCCTCGCCGTCCTGGTGATCGCGGACTTCGTGGCCCGCCGGACCACCTTCGGCCGCCAGGTCTTCGCGGTCGGCGGCAACGCGGAGGCCGCACGCCGCGCCGGTATCAGCGTGGACCGCATCCGCATCACCGTCTTCGCGCTCTCCGGGACGCTCGGCGCCTTCGGCGGACTCTTCATCGCCAGCCTCTCCGGCGGTGCCACCAAGAGCGTCGGCGGCGGCAACACCCTGATGCTGGTGATCGCGGCCGCGGTCATCGGCGGCACCAGCCTCTTCGGTGGCCGGGGCAAGGTCTGGTCCGCGCTCCTCGGCATGGTCGTCATCCAGTCGATCCAGCAGGGCCTGAACATGATCGGCATGGCCAACGCCGTGCAGTACATGATCACCGGCGCGGTTCTCCTCGCCGCCGTGGTCATCGACTCGGTCTCCCGCCGCACGCAGAAGACCGCGGGCCGCGCCTAGAGTCTCTCGTCCGGCCCAGCCGGGCCGCACCGCGACGCCGACAGTGCCCGGCGCCCCTTCGAGGGGTGCCGGGCACTGTCGCGTTCACGGCACGGGCGGGCACGGTCGTCCGTGCCTTCCTGGCGGACGTCAACGGCGTCTGGCACACCCCGGACGCCTTCCGCACCGTGGTGGTCCTGCTGGTCCTGGTGGCGGAGCGCGCGGAGTGATGCGGCGGCTCGCGGAGGCGCGCGCCTGAGTCCACGGCGTCGTTCCCGTCACACCGCCCGCCCGGAACCATTCGCGACGCGCCCCCGAACGCACAGGTGGGACCGGTTCGCCCGGCCCCGCCGGCCGGGACGGCGGGTCGGCACACGCCCGCCCGATGTCCGTGGCGGCGAACGGAACATTAGACTCATCGGATCGGCATGCTCGACCAGCACAATCGCAAGGAGGCACGGTGACACAGCCGCGCGAAGCGCGTCATGCACGGGCGGTGGTGGGCGACGGATGGGATCTGCTGGCCAGCATCGGCGGACCGCGTGACCTGGACCGGCTCACCCCCGAGCAGCTGGAGCAGCTCGCCGAAGAGATCCGGACCTTCCTCGTCGACGCCGTCTCCAAGACCGGCGGACACCTCGGACCCAACCTGGGCGTGGTCGAGCTGACCATCGCCCTGCACCGGGTCTTCGACTCCCCGAAGGACAAGGTTCTCTTCGACACCGGCCACCAGAGCTACGTACACAAGCTCCTCACCGGCCGCCAGGACTTCACGAAGCTCAAGAGCAAGGGCGGCCTCTCCGGCTACCCCTCGCGCGCCGAGTCCGAGCACGACGTCATCGAGAACAGCCACGCCTCCACGGTGCTCGGCTGGGCCGACGGCCTCGCCAAGGCCAACGAGGTGCTCGGGCGTCCCGACCACGTCGTCGCGGTCATCGGTGACGGTGCGCTCACCGGCGGCATGGCCTGGGAGGCGCTGAACAACATCGCCGCCGCCAAGGACCGCCCGCTCGTCATCGTCGTCAACGACAACGAGCGCTCCTACGCCCCGACGATCGGCGGCCTCGCCAACCACCTGGCGACCCTGCGCACCACCGACGGCTACGAACGCTTCCTGGCCCGCGGCAAGGACCTCCTGGAGCGCACCCCCGTCGTCGGCAAGCCGCTGTACGAGACGCTGCACGGCGCCAAGAAGGGCCTCAAGGACTTCATCGCCCCGCAGGGCATGTTCGAGGACCTCGGCCTGAAGTACGTCGGCCCGATCGACGGACACGACCTGGAGGCACTGGAGTCCGCACTCCAGCGCGCCAAGCGCTTCGGCGGCCCGGTCATCGTCCACTGCCTCACAGAGAAGGGCCGCGGCTACACCCCGGCGCTGCTGGACGAGGCCGACCGCTTCCACGCCGTCGGCAAGATCCACCCCGACACCGGCCTGCCCGTCGCCACCTCCGGCCTCGACTGGACCTCCGTGTTCGGCGAGGAGATGGTCAAGCTCGGCAAGGAGCGCGAGGACATCGTCGCGATCACCGCGGCCATGCTCCAGCCGGTCGGCCTGACCAAGTTCGAGAAGGCCTTCCCGGACCGGATCTACGACGTCGGCATCGCGGAGCAGCACGGCGCGGTCTCCGCGGCGGGCCTCGCCACCGGCGGCCTGCACCCCGTCTTCGCTGTCTACGCCACCTTCCTCAACCGCGCCTTCGACCAGGTCCTGATGGACGTCGCCCTGCACAAGTGCGGTGTGACCTTCGTCCTGGACCGGGCCGGGGTCACCGGTACGGACGGCGCCTCGCACAACGGCATGTGGGACATGTCGATCCTGCAGTGCGTGCCGACCCTCCGGATCGCCGCCCCGCGCGACGCCGACCAGGTCCGCGCCCAGCTGCGAGAGGCCGTCGAGGTCGACGACGCCCCGACGGTCGTCCGCTTCTCCAAGGGCGCGGTCGGCCCGTCGGTCAAGGCCGTCGGCACGGTCGGCGGCATGGACGTGCTTCGCGAGTCCGCCGCGGCCCGCCCGGACGTCCTGCTCGTCTCCATCGGCGCGCTCGCCCCGATGTGCCTGGAGATCGCGGACCTGCTCGACGCCCAGGGCATCTCGACCACCGTCGTCGACCCGCGCTGGGTGAAGCCCGTGGACGAGGCCATGGCGCCGCTCGCCGCACGGCACCGCGTCGTCGTCACCGTCGAGGACAACAGCCGGGCCGGCGGTGTCGGCTCGGCCGTCGCCCAGGCGCTGCGCGACGCGGACGTCGACGTACCGCTGCGCGACTTCGGCATCCCGCCGGTCTTCCTCGACCACGCCTCCCGCAAGGAGGTCATGGCCGAGATCGGGCTGACCGCACCGGACATCGCCCGGCAGGTCACCGGTCTGGTCGCCAGGCTCGACGGCCGCTACGAGACGGACGCGGAGAGCCGCTCCGTGGCGGAGCCCGTCCGGGACTGATCCGTAACGCCGCACCGCCAATGGGCCGGTCGCCCACCCTGTACGGGTGGTCCGACCGGCCCATTCGCGTGAAGTCCCGCCCTGCGGGGCGTGCCGGAGGCGAGCCGGTCCGAATCATGGCATCCACGACGAGCGCGTGGAGGTACGCCGGTGAGCACGCAGCAGGACCTGCCCCCCAGCCGGGACGGGCTGTTCAGGACCAAGACGATCGAACAGTCCATCCGCGACACCGAGGAGCCGGAGCACGCCCTCAAGAAGTCCCTCTCCGCCCTGGACCTCACGGTCTTCGGAGTGGGCGTCATCATCGGCACCGGGATCTTCGTCCTCACCGGCAAGGTGGCCAAGGAGACGGCGGGACCCGCCACCGCCATCGCGTTCGTGGTCGCGGGCGTCGTCTGCGCCCTGGCCGCCCTCTGCTACGCGGAATTCGCCTCCACCGTCCCGGTGGCCGGGTCCGCGTACACCTTCTCGTACGCCTCGCTCGGTGAACTGGTCGCCTGGATCATCGGCTGGGACCTGGTGCTGGAGTTCGCGCTGGGCACGGCGGTGGTGGCGGTCGGCTGGTCCGGCTACGTCCGCTCACTGCTGGACAACATCGGCTGGTCACTGCCGAACGCGCTCTCCGGGACCGACGCGACGAAAGGATTCGGCTTCGACATCCTCGCGTTCGTCCTGGTCCTGATCCTCACCGTCATCCTGGTGCTGGGCATGAAGCTCTCCGCCCGGGTCACCACCGTCGTGGTGGCGATCAAGGTGGCCGTCGTGCTGATCGTGATCATCGCGGGCCTCTTCTTCATCGACACCGCGAACTACTCGCCCTTCATCCCCGAGGCCCAGCCGCAGTCCGCCGGATCGGGCCTGCAGACGCCGCTCGTCCAGCTGATCTTCGGGTACGCGCCCACCAACTTCGGCGTCATGGGCATCTTCACCGCCGCCTCCGTCGTCTTCTTCGCCTTCATCGGCTTCGACGTGGTGGCCACGGCCGCGGAGGAGACCAAGGTCCCGCAGCGCGACATGCCGCGCGGCATCATGGCCTCGCTCCTCATCTGCACCACGCTCTACGTCGCCGTATCGATCGTGGTCACCGGAATGGAGCACTACACCGAACTCTCCGTGGACGCCCCGCTGGCCGACGCCTTCAAGTCCGTCGGGCACCCCGTCTACGCCGGGATCATCAGTTTCGGGGCCGCCATCGGCCTCACCGTGGTCTGCATGATCCTGCTGCTCGGCCAGACCCGGGTGTTCTTCGCGATGAGCCGCGACGGCCTCCTCCCGCGCTTCTTCTCGAAGACCCACCCGCGCTTCCACACCCCGTACCGCCCGACCATCCTGCTCGGCGTGATCATCGCGGTCGTCGCCGGATTCACCAGCATCGACGAGCTCGCGACACTGGTGAACATCGGCACGCTCTTCGCCTTCGTGGTCGTCGCCCTGGGCGTCCTGGTCCTGCGCCGCAGCCGCCCCGGGCTGCACCGCGCCTTCCGTACCCCGTGGGTCCCGCTGATCCCGGTCCTCTCGGTGGCCGCCTCGGTCTGGCTGATGCTCAACCTGCCGGCCGAGACCTGGCTGCGGTTCGGCATCTGGATGGTCATCGGCGTGGTCATCTACTTCGCCTACGGCCGCGAGCACAGCCGGGTCCACCGCACCACCGGCTGAGGCCTCAAGCAGACTCCCGACGAAAGGCATGTCATGAAATTCGCAGTTCTCGGCGGTACCGGGCTGATCGGGGCGCAGGTCGTCAGGAACCTGAACGCCGCCGGGTACGAGGCGCTCCCGCACTCGAAGTCCACCGGCGTCGACGTCATCAGCGGCGAGGGACTCGACGCGGCGATGGCGGGAGCCGACGTCGTCATCGACCTGACGAACTCACCGACGTTCGACGAAGCCGCACCGGAGTTTTTCCGCACGTCGATGGGCAACCTGCTGGCGGCCGCCCGGAAGGCCGGCGTCGGCCACTTCGTCGTCCTCTCGATCCTCGGCGTGGACAAGGTGCCGGAACTCGACTACTACCGGGCCAAGGTGCTGCAGGAGGAGCTCCTGGCGGCGGGCCCGGTCCCGTACTCGATCGTCCGGGCCACGCAGTTCATGGAGTTCATCGACGCCGTGCTGTCCTGGACCGCAGACGGCGACACCGTACGGCTGCCGGCCACGCCGATCCAGCCGATCGCCGCCGCCGACGTGGCGGACGCGGTCACGCGGATCGCCGAGGGCGCGCCGTTGAACGGCATCCACGCCATCGCGGGACCCGAGGTCTTCACCCTGGACGAACTGGGCCGCAGAACGCTGTCCGGCAGGGACGACAACCGCAGGGTCGTGACCGACCCCACCGCAGGCATGTTCGCCGCCGTCCGGGGGGACGTCCTCACAGACCCCGGCGCGCACCTCGCGCCGACCCACTACGCCGACTGGCTCTCCTGACCCCGTCGCACCCGCGACGGGCGCGACGCCGGGCGATCAGCCGCCGGTGGCGGGCGACTTCTTGGCGGACCCGGGGATGGCGGAGTCCTCGCGGAGCGCCTTCCAGACCGTCTCGGCCTGCGGCTGCGCCGCCACCACGCGGTTGGGGTCGATCCTGTCGTACGCCACCGGCAGCATGAGGGTCTCCATCGAGCCGGGGTCGACGCCGTTCATCGAACGGGCGAACTCGCTCAGCGACCTGAGCGAGGCGAGACCCTCGTCGGTGGTGAGGGACTTGGTCGCGGAGCTGGCGATCCGGTAGGTGTTGGCCGGACTGCCCAGCAGGTCCTGGGACTTGACCTCGGTGAGCAGGGCGAGCAGGAACTGCTGCTGGAGCCCGATGCGGCCGAGGTCGCTGCCGTCACCGATGCCGTGGCGGGTGCGGACGTAGGAGAGGGACTCGGTGCCGTTGAGCTTGTGGGACCCGGCGGTGAGGTCGAGTCCGGAGGCCTGGTCGTGGATATCCTGGGGCACATCGACCGTGACGCCGCCGATGGCGTCGACGAGGTCCTTGAACCCGGCGAAGTTGATCTCCAGGTAGTGGTCGATACGGACCCCGGACATCTTCTCCACGGTCTTGACCACGCAGGCCGGACCGACCTGGGAGTAGACGGAGTTGAACATCACGCGGTGCGCGGAGTCCATGGTCGAGCCGTCGGACCTGACGCACTGGGGCCGGGTCACCAGGGTGTCGCGCGGGATGGATACGGCGACGGCCCTGCTGCGGCCCTCGGGGATGTGCACGACCATCGCGGTGTCGGAGCGCGCACCGCTGACGCCGCCCCCGCCGCCCAGTGCCCTGTTCTCCGCCCCGGCGCGTGAGTCGGAGCCGAGGACCAGCAGATTCTGCCCGCTGGTGGGGAGCTTCTCGGGGCGGTCGTCACCGAGCGCCTTGTCGATGTCGACGCCCTTGATGTTCCCGTCGAGCCGGCTGTAGAGCCAGTACGCTGTCCCGCCCGCGGCGATGACGATCACCAGGACCGACAGCAGGAGCGCCCGCCGTATTCGCCGGCCGCGTGTCCGCACGCGCCTGCGCCCGCGACGGGGATTCTCCGGGGAACTCGGATTGTCAGGTGTGCTGGCGTCTTGGCTCATCCTGAATGAGTCCTCACAACTGGTTTGGGCACGGGGCCCGCAGCGGGATCGTGATGGCCCCTGGCGCGTACCCGGGGCCCGTTCCGGCGGCGAATCGTACGCTGATGAACCCCGGAATGCCCCTCGTTACCGGGGCATAGGATGTAACGGATTCGAATTGGTGCGCGAGTTGTCGGATGTCAGTTCTGGAAAGGTAATCGCAGAATCATGCTCGGACAGGATGCCCGCGCGACCTCGCAGGTTGCTCCCGGGGCCCCAGCGCTACGCGGCATCTGGCTCACCCGGGGCACGGACGGCAGGCTCACCGCGTACGTCGCCGGCGACGGTGGTCTGCGCCGCTGGTCGGAGACGCGTCCGGGTGGCCCGCAATGGGATGCCCCGGATGTGGTGCGGCTGCCGGAACTGACGCATCTGTCCGTGGCGCAGAACTCCCAGGGCTACGTGCATTTCGCCGGCCGCCGCGAACGGCCCACGGGCTCTGGCGGCGTCACCGTGGACATCGTGCACGCGATCCAGTACCAGACGGGGCGCCCGGTCACGTCCTGGAACTCGCTGGGCAACCCGCACAAGGAAGCCGATGTGGGCAGCCGGTTCGGCGCGCCCGTCGTCGTGGTGAACACCTCCGGCGAGGTGCACGTCGCCGCCCGTAACGGGCGCGGCGGCATGATGGTGCGCCGTGAGCGCGCCGACGGCAAGTGGCGTGGCTGGGAGGACCTGCGCTGCACGCGCATCAAGGAGGTCCCCGCCGTGGTGGCGCTCGATTCCGGATGCCTGGAGATCTTCGCCTCGACCGACAAGGGCACGCTGTACTGGCAGCAGGAGAAGCCCGGCGGCGGCTGGGGCGAGGTCCAGCGTTCACCCCTCGCGGTGAGCCCGGGGTCGCTCGCGGTACTGGAGACGGCACCCGGCCGCGCGACGTACTTCTGGACCGACCCCTCGGGCGGCGTCGTCGCCTACCGGGCCGACGGCTCGCCGATGGAGCTCGGCGGTGCGCCCGGCGACGGCGGGCACGCCGTGATCCGCACGGAGCTGGACGGGCTCGACTGCACGGTGCTGGCCCACCGCGGGGTGAACGGCGCGGTGGCCGTAGGGGTCGGGGTGACGGAGAACGAGGCCGGCGGCGTGTGGTGGTCGGACACCGGCGCGGCCTGCCTGGGCACTCCGGTCCTGGCGCACGACGCGCTAGGCCGGGTGGTCATGGCCGCCGTCGGGACGGACGGGGCGCCGCGGGTGGCACGCCAGACGGAGGAGCCGGGGCTCGGCTTCGACGAATGGCGTGCGCTGTGAACGCCGTCCGGTAACACCGGCGGTCAGTACGATCGGCCGCACTCCGGACCAGCGCGCCAGGCGGGGGACGGAGCCCGGCCTCAGGCCGGCGAGGCGGTGCGTGCCCCGGCGATCACGATGCGGATGAGCAGGTCGTAGCTCTCGTCCACACTCTCCGGCAGCCCGAACGCGCCACCGGTTTCCAGGACCGCGAAGCCGTGGACGGCCGCGCGCAGGCAGCGGGTCAGGTGGATCGCCGCCGAGTCCGTCAGGCCGTACGAGCGCAGCGCGGCGAGGATGATGCCGAGCAGCCGCTCCCCGGCTTCGGCCGAACCCGGCTCGGGGTTCTGGAGCAGCGCCGCGTAGCGGTGCGGGTGGCGGCGCGCGTAGGTGCGCCAGGCCTCCATGAACGCGCGGACCGCCTCGTCGGCCGAGCGGCCGAGCACGGCCTGGCCCGCGGCGTCCGCCATGTCGTTCATGATCCGCGTCGAGACGAGGACCCGGAGTTCGGGGAGGCCGCGCACGTGCTTGTAGAGGGAAGGGGTGGCGACGCCCGCCCTGCCCGCCACCGCCGACAGGGTGAGGGCCGAGGCGCCTTTCTCGTCCACCGTCTCCAGCGCGAGGGCGACGACCGCGTCCGCGGACAGCGCGGCCCTAGGCACGGGCGGTGTCCTTGAGGAAGGCCAGCATGGCGGTGGCGACCTCGGCGGGGGCCTGGGCGTGGGGGTAGTGGCCCACTCCCTCGATCATCTCCAGCCGCCCGAGCCCTGCGGGCAGGCCGGCCACGATGCCCTCGCCCTCGGCCTTCGGGTCCGCCCAGTCGGGGTCCAGCGTGCCCTCGACGACCAGCACGGGGCAGCGGACGCCCGCCAGCTTGGCGCCCGCGTCGGTGGGCGCGGACATGCCCATCCTGCTGACGACCGCCATCCGGCCCGGCCTGCGCAGATCGGCCTCCAAGGCGGCGATGTGGGCCGCGTACCCCTCGGGCTTGGTGCCGGGGTAGGCGTGGTCCAGGTAGCGCTTCCATATCCCGACGCTGCGCAGCAGGCCCGCCCCCATGAGCAGCGACATGCCCTTGCGGTAGCGGGCGTTGGACAGCAACGCGCCCATGTCGATCTTCTGCGCGCGGGTGAACGGGCCGAGCTCGACGACCGCGCTGACCAGGTCCGGCTCGTCGGCCGCCGCGATGGTGGCGGCGCCGCCCGCGAAGGAGTGGCCCACGATGACGGCGGGGCCGCCCAGGTGCCGGATCAGGGCCACCAGGTCCGCCGCCGAGTCGGTGCGGGTGTAGGAGCTCCAGCCGGCGCTGGACTCGCCGTGTCCGCGCTGGTCCATGGTGGCCACCCGGAAGCCGGCCGCCGCCAGCGGGGCCGCCAGCTCGCGGAAGGCGCCCCTGTTGTCGCCCATGCCGTGGGCGAGCACGATCAGCGCGCCCTCACCGGTCACGTCGTACGCGAGCCGGCCGCCGTCGTTGTCGAGGAACTCGGTCACGTCCACTCCCGTTGTTAATGTTGTTAGCCATAAAGCTAATGCCGTTAGCCGGAGGTGTCAACCCTGCCCGAACCGCCGTCCCGTGCCCGCGACCGGTGTGCGTCCGCATGCGGAAGGGCCGTACGGGACATCTCCCGTACGGCCCTTCCGCTGCTGCGACCGGCCTCTCGCAAGGCCCGGCCGGGTGGCTTACGCCGGAACGCTCGCCACGCCCTGTGCCAGGAACCTCTTCCCGTTGACCCGCTCGGAGACGCCCTCGCGGTCCAGGTACGGCGTGATGCCACCCAGGTGGAAGGGCCAGCCCGCGCCGGTGATCAGGCAGAGGTCGATGTCCTGGGCCTCGGCGACGACGCCCTCGTCCAGCATCAGACCGATCTCCTGCGCGACCGCGTCCAGGACGCGGTCGCGGACCTGCTCCTCGGACAGGACGGAGTCGCCCTGCTCCAGGAGGGCTGCGACCTCGGGGTCGAGCTCCGGCTTGCCCGAGTCGTAGACGTAGAAGCCGCGCTTGCCGGCCTTCACGACCGCCGCCAGGTTCTCGGAGACGGTGAAGCGCTTCGGGAAGGCGCGGTTCAGGGTCTCCGAGACGTGCAGCCCGATCGCCGGGCCGACCAGCTCCAGAAGCACCAGCGGGGACATCGGCAGGCCGAGCGGCTCGATGGCCTTCTCCGCGACCTCGATCGGGGTGCCCTCGTCGATGACGTTCTGGATCTCGCCCATGAAGCGGGTGAGGATGCGGTTGACGACGAACGCCGGGGCGTCCTTCACCAGGACCGCGGTCTTCTTCAGCTTGCGGGCCACACCGAAGGCCGTGGCCAGCGAGGCGTCGTCGGTCCGCTCGCCGCGGACGATCTCCAGCAGCGGGAGGATCGCGACCGGGTTGAAGAAGTGGAAGCCGACGACCCGCTCGGGGTTCTTCAGCTTCGACGCCATCTCGGTGACCGAGAGGGACGAGGTGTTGGTGGCGAGGATCGCGTGCGCCGGGGCGACCGCCTCGACCTCCGCGAACACCTGCTGCTTGACGCCGGTCTCCTCGAAGACCGCCTCGATGATGAAGTCGGCGTCGGAGAAGCCCTCCGCCTTGTCCAGCACACCGGAGACCAGGGCCTTCAGGCGGTTGGCCTTGTCCTGGTTGATGCGGCCCTTGCCGAGCAGCTTCTCGATCTCGGCGTGGACGTAGCCCACACCCTTGTCGACGCGCGCCTGGTCGATGTCGGTCAGCACGACCGGCACCTCAAGGCGGCGCAGGAACAGCAGGGCGAGCTGCGAGGCCATCAGCCCCGCGCCCACCACGCCGACCTTGGTGACCGGACGGGCCAGGTTCTTGTCCGGGGCGCCGGCCGGGCGCTTGGCGCGCTTCTGGACCAGGTTGAAGGAGTAGATGCCGGAGCGCAGCTCGCTGCCCATGATCAGGTCCGCCAGGGCCTGGTCCTCGCGGTCGAAGCCGGCGCCCAGGTCGCCGTCCTTGGCCGCGGCGATGATCTCCAGCGCGCGGTACGCGGCCGGGGCGGCGCCGTGCACCTTGGAGTCGGCGATCGCCTTGCCGCGGGCGACGGCCTGGTCCCAGGCATCCCCGCGGTCGACCTCGGGACGCTCCACCGCGACCGTGCCGTTGAGCACGTCCGCCGTCCAGAGCAGCGACTGCTCCAGGAAGTCGGCGCCCTCGAAGAGCGCGTCCGCGATGCCGAGCTCGAAGACCTGCCTGCCCTTGAGCTGACGGTTCTGGTTGAGCGAGTTCTCGATGATCACCGAGACCGCGCGGTCCGCGCCGATCAGGTTGGGGAGCAGCGCGCAGCCGCCCCAGCCGGGGACCAGGCCGAGGAAGACCTCGGGCAGCGAGAACGCCGGCAGCGCCTTGGAGACGGTGCGGTACGAGCAGTGCAGCCCGACCTCGACACCGCCGCCCATGGCCGCGCCGTTGTAGTACGCGAACGTCGGGACCGCGAGGCCGGAGAGCCGGCGGAAGACGTCGTGGCCGCCCTTGCCGATGGCGAGCGCGTCCTTGTGCTCCTTGAGCAGCTCGACGCCCTTGAGGTCGGCGCCGACCGCGAAGATGAAGGGCTTGCCGGTGATGCCGACGCCGGTGATCGCGCCCTCGGCGGCCTCCTTCTCGACCTGGTCGATCGCGGCGTTCAGGTTCGCCAGCGACTGCGGTCCGAAGGTGGTCGGCTTGGTGTGGTCCAGGCCGTTGTCCAGGGTGACGAGGGCGAAGTTGCCCGCACCTCCCGGCAGGTCCAGGTGACGTACGTGCGCCTGGGTGACGACCTCGCCGGGGAACAGCTCGGCGGCACCCTTCAGAAGCTCAGTGGTGGAGCTCACTTGTCGCCTCCGGCGGTGTTGAAGTGCGGGTTCTCCCAGACGACCGTGGCGCCCATGCCGAAGCCGACACACATGGTGGTCAGTCCGTAGCGGACCTCCGGCTGCTCCTCGAACTGGCGGGCCAGCTGCGTCATCAGCCGGACACCGGAGGAGGCCAGCGGGTGGCCGTAGGCGATGGCGCCGCCGTACTGGTTGACGCGCGCGTCGTCGTCCGCGATGCCGTAGTGCTCCAGGAAGGCGAGTACCTGCACGGCGAACGCCTCGTTGATCTCGAAGAGACCGATGTCCGAGATGGACAGGCCCGCCTTGGCGAGGGCCTTCTCCGTGGCCGGGATCGGGCCGTAGCCCATGACCTCCGGCTCGACGCCCGCGAAGGCGTAGGAGACCAGGCGCATCTTGACCGGGAGGCCCAGCTCGCGGGCGACGTCCTCGGCGGCGAGCAGTGAGGCGGTGGCGCCGTCGTTGAGCCCCGCGGCGTTACCGGCCGTCACGCGGCCGTGGGCGCGGAACGGGGTCTTCAGGCCGGCTAGGGACTCCATCGTGGTGCCCGGACGCATCGGCTCGTCGGCGGTGACCAGGCCCCAGCCCGTCTCACCGGCTTCCGCGTTGGTGCGGCGTACGGAGACCGGCACCAGGTCCTGCTGGATGCTGCCGTTGGCGTACGCCTTGGCGGCCTTCTCCTGCGAGCGCACCGCGTACTCGTCGGCGCGCTGTTTGGTGATCGTGGGGTAGCGGTCGTGCAGGTTCTCCGCGGTCATCCCCATGAACAGGGCGGACTCGTCGACCAGCTTCTCCGAGACGAAGCGCGGGTTCGGGTCCACGCCCTCGCCCATCGGGTGGCGGCCCATGTGCTCGACGCCACCGGCGACGACGACGTCGTACGCGCCGAAGGCGATGGAGCCGGCCGTCGAGGTGACGGCGGTCAGGGCGCCCGCACACATGCGGTCGATGGAGTAACCGGGAACGGACTGCGGCAGACCGGCCAGGATTCCGGCGGTGCGGCCGAGCGTGAGGCCCTGGTCGCCGATCTGGGTGGTCGCGGCGATGGCGACCTCGTCGATCTTGGCCGGGTCGAGGTCCGGGTTGCGGCGCAGCAGCTCCCGGATGGCCTTCACGACGAGATCGTCGGCGCGGGTCTCGTGGTAGATGCCCTTCGGGCCCGCTTTGCCGAACGGGGTGCGGACGCCGTCGACGAAGACGACGTCCCGGATGGTACGAGGCACGGTGGCTCTCCTCCAGGGTGCGGGATGGCACTGCTGCGGGGCACGCCCGGAAGCGCGCCGCCACCGCTCATGCTACTTGCGGGTAACCAGACTGCCCAGTCCTGGTGCCGGGAGCGGCGAAGGTCACACATACGAAATGGCCCGGACGGCCCCCAAAACGGGCCGTCTGGGCCATGCGGCGTGGAGTGAGCGGCCGAAGGCCGCGCAACCTGGCGTGAATACGCCCCTGTCCGACGCCCTCTCAGGCCTCCGGAGTCAGCGCGCTGAACAGCAGCGGGGCGACTTGTTCGATCTGCCAGTGCCGTGCGCCGTATCCGGCGAGTGCGTTCTCCACCGCGTCCAGGGTCGGATTCTTCGGCGGTTCCCAGCACACCCGGCGCACCGTGTCCGGCGTGATCAGGTTCTCCTGGGGCATGTGCAGCCGCTCCGCCAGCTCGGACACCGCGGCCCGCGCGGCGTGCAGGCGTGCGGCCGCGACCGGGTCCTTCTCCGCCCAGGCGCGCGGCGGGGGCGGGCCCGTCAGCGGCTGGCCGGGCTGCGGGAGCTCCGTCTCGTGCAGCTCCTTCGCCCGCTCGACGGCGGCCTGCCACTGCTCCAGCTGCCGCCGGCCCATCCGGTGGCCGAAGCCGGGCAGCGCGGTGAGCGCCTGGACGTTGGCCGGGACCGCCAGCGCGGCCTCGATGATCGCGGCGTCCCCGAGCACCTTGCCGGGCGAGATGTCGCGGCGCCGGGCGACCTGGTCGCGGGTGTTCCACAGCTCCCGGACCACCGCCATCTGGCGGCGGCGGCGGACCTTGTGCATCCCGGAGGTGCGGCGCCACGGGTCCTGGCGCGGGGGAGCGGGCGGGGCCGCGGCGATGGCGGCGAACTCCTCCTGCGCCCATTCCAGCTTGCCCTGCCGGTCGAGCTCCTCCTCCAGGGCGTCGCGCAGATCGATCAGCAGCTCGACGTCGAGCGCCGCGTAGCGCAGCCAGGGATCGGGCAGCGGGCGGGTGGACCAGTCGACGGCGGAGTGGCCCTTCTCCAGCGAGTAGCCGAGGACGTTCTCGACCATCGCGCCGAGGCCGACGCGCGGGAAGCCCGCGAGCCGCCCGGCCAGCTCGGTGTCGAAGAGCCCGGTCGGCGTCATCCCTATCTCGCGCAGACAGGGCAGGTCCTGGGTCGCGGCGTGCAGGATCCACTCCGCCCCGTGCAGCGCGTCGCCCAGCCCGGACAGGTCGGGGCAGCCGACCGGGTCGATGAGCGCGCTGCCCGCGCCCTCGCGGCGCAGCTGGACGAGATAGGCGCGCTGTCCGTAGCGGTAGCCGGAGGCGCGCTCGGCATCGACGGCCACCGGGCCGGAGCCCGCGGCGAAGGCCGCGATCACCCCGGCGAGGGCGTCGTCGGACGCCACCACCGGTGGAATGCCCTCGCGAGGTTCGAGCAAGGGGATCGGCGCCGGGGCGACGTCGTCCGGGGGGGCGCCCCCGGTGGTTCGCAGTGAAGTGTCTGCTGCGGTCTCTTGGGCGTCGGTCACGTGTCAAGGGTATCTGTGTATGTACGGCGCCCGTCGACGGAACGTTCCGTCGACGGGCGCCGATGCACGTAAACCAGCCGGATCCGCATTTCTGCACACCGGTGGGGGTGTGGATTCAGTGGATGATGCCCGTTCGCAGGGCCACGGCGACCATTCCTGCGCGGTCTCCGGTGCCGAGCTTGCGGGCGATTCGGGCGAGGTGGCTCTTGACGGTCAGGGCGGACAGGCCCATGGACACGCCGATGGCCTTGTTGGACTGTCCCTCGGCGACGAGCCGGAGGACCTCCACCTCGCGGCCGGACAGTTCGCGGTAGCCGCCCGGGTGGCTCGGGGTGCCGGGGGGACGGCGGTGCATGCGGGCGGCATTGGCGCCGATGGGGGCGACGCCGGGACGGGTGGGGTGGCCGATGTTGGTACGGGTGCCGGTGACGACGTAGCCCTTGACGCCGCCCGCGAGGGCGTTGCGCACCGCGCCGATGTCATCGGCGGCGGAGAGGGCGAGGCCGTTCGGCCAGCCGGCGGCTCGGGTTTCGGACAGCAGGGTCAGCCCGGAACCGTCGGGCAGATGGACGTCGGCAACGCAGATGTCGCGCGGGTTGCCGACGCGGGGGCGGGCCTCCGCGATGGACGACGCCTCGATGACGTCACGTACTCCGAGTGCCCACAGATGGCGGGTGACGGTGGAACGGACGCGCGGGTCGGCCACGACGACCATGGCCGTCGGCTTGTTCGGGCGGTAGGCGACCAGGCTTGCGGGCTGCTCTAGGAGAACGGACACCAGGCCTCCTGGGGAGTGGCGGTAGGGGCCGGCTCGGGGATGAAGCCGGGGCGAACCGTGCTTGAAGGGTCATTGACCTCTTCGGCACCGGACGCCCACTCCTTTAGAGGAAGATCACGATTTGGTGAGTAACAATTCGGGCAAATAGGACATGCGCTCGATTGTACGAAAAGAGAGCCGGTACCTGTGCGAGGTTTGATGACGCAGTGTCACGAAAGTGGAGGCAGAGCTCCGGGACCTGTCCTACGAGACCTGCGGCCCGCGCCGCTGCGGCAGCGTCACCACCGCCGCGTCGGCCGGGCCCGACGGCGGCAGGCCGGCGATCTGGCACAGCAGGTCGCCCCACGCCATCAGGTGAGCCGCCGTGTCCGGCACCCCGCCGCGCCCCTCACGGGGGGTCCAGGACGCCCGGATCTCGATCTGCGTCGCCGGACGCCGCTCCCCCAGAGCGCCGAAGTAGTGCGAACTCGCCCGGGTGACCGTGCCGCCCCCCTCCCCGTAGCTGAGACCGCGCGCCTCCAGCGCCCCGGTCAGCCACGACCAGCACACCTCCGGCAACAGCGGATCGGAGGCCATCTCCGGCTCCAGTTCGGCGCGGACCAGGGTCACCAGCCGGAACGCGCCCTGCCAGGCCTCGTGCCCGGCCGGGTCGTGGAGCAGGACGAGCCGGCCGTCCGCGAGATCGTCCTCGCCGTCGACGACGGCCGCCTCCAGCGCGTACGCGTGCGGAGCCAGTCGCTTCGGCGGCCGCGTCGGCTCCACCTCCAGTTCTGGGCGGAGCCGCGCCGAGCGCAGTGCGTCCACCGCCGAACGGAACGCGGGCGGGACGGAACCACCCTCCGCACTGTCCTTGCTGTCAGTGCCGTCGGATTGACCGGAGAAGTGTCCCTGAGCCGGAGCCATGCGGGGAAGAGTAGGCGGAACCGGAGCCTCGCGCAGGGAGGACACCCATGCGGGGCCGGGCTCCTTCCGCACGCGTGCGAAGATTCTGTGCGTGAGTGCCAACGATCGCCCTTCGGGCCAGCAGACGAAGACCTCCGCCGCCCACGAGTCGGCGTTCCTCAAGGCGTGCCGACGCGAGCCCGTGCCGCACACGCCGGTCTGGTTCATGCGCCAGGCGGGACGGTCGCTGCCGGAGTACCTGAAGGTGCGCGAAGGCATCCCGATGCTCGACTCCTGCACGATGCCGGAGCTCGTCGCCGAGATCACGATGCAGCCCGTCCGCCGCCACAAGGTCGACGCCGCGGTCTACTACAGCGACATCGTCGTCCCCCTCAAGGCGATCGGCATCGACCTCGACATCAAGCCCGGCGTCGGACCGGTGATCTCCGAGCCGATCCGTACGCGGGCCGACCTGGCCCGGCTGCGCGATCTGACCCCCGAGGACGTCCCGTACGTCACCGAGGCCATCGGCCTGCTCACCGCCGAGCTGGGGTCCACCCCGCTGATCGGCTTCGCGGGAGCCCCCTTCACCCTGGCCAGCTACCTCGTGGAGGGCGGCCCGTCCCGCAACCACGAACACACCAAGGCCCTGATGTACGGCGACCCGCAGCTCTGGGCCGACCTGCTCGACCGCCTCGCCGAGATCACCGGCGCCTTCCTCAAGGTCCAGATCGAGGCCGGCGCCTCCGCCGTGCAGCTCTTCGACTCCTGGGTGGGCGCGCTGGCCCCCGCCGACTACCGCCGCTCGGTGCTGCCCGCCTCCGCGAAGGTCTTCGACGCCGTCGCCCCGTACGGCGTCCCGCGCATCCACTTCGGCGTCGGCACCGGTGAACTGCTCGGCCTCATGGGCGAGGCCGGCGCGGACGTCGTGGGCGTCGACTGGCGGGTCCCGATGGACGAGGCCGCGCGCCGCGTCGGCCCCGGCAAGGCGCTCCAGGGCAACCTCGACCCCGCCGTGCTGTTCGCGCCGACCGCGGCGGTGGAGGCCAAGACCCAGGAGGTGCTCGACGCCGCCGCGGGCCTGGAGGGCCACATCTTCAACCTGGGCCACGGTGTGATGCCGAACATGGACCCGGACGCGCTGTCGCGGCTCGTCGAGTACGTCCACACGAACACCGCCCGCTGAACCACCGGGGCCGGGCGCCGCTCTCAGGCGGTGCCCGCCTCGCGTACGGCCGTCACCGCCTTGCGGGCGGCCACCAGCACCGGGTCCCAGACCGGGGAGAACGGCGGCGCGTAACCGAGGTCCAGGGACGTCATCCGCTCCACCGTCATCCCGGCGGTGAGCGCCACCGCCGCGACGTCCACCCGCTTCGCCGCCCCGTCCCGGCCCACGATCTGCACGCCCAGCAGCCGCCCGGTGCGGTACTCCGCGAGCATCTTCACCGTCATCGGCCGCGCCCCCGGGTAGTAGCCCGCCCGGCCCGTCGACTCGATCGTCGCCGTGACGAACCGCAGGCCCACCGCACGGGCGTCCTTCTCGCGCAGCCCGGTGCGGGCGATCTCCAGATCGCAGACCTTGCTGACCGCCGTGCCGACCACCCCGGGGAACGTCCCGTAGCCGCCGGCGACATTGGACCCGATGATCTGGCCGTGCTTGTTGGCGTGCGTACCCAGCGCGATGTGCCGGGTGCGGCCCGCCACCAGGTCGAGGACCTCCACGCAGTCGCCACCCGCCCAGATGTTGTCGTGGCCGGCGACCCGCATCGACAGATCGGTGAGCAGCCCGCCGTGCGGCCCGACCGGCAGCCCGACCGCACGGGCCAGCGCCGTCTCCGGCTCGACGCCGATGCCGAGCACCACCACGTCCGCCGGGTACGAGGAGTCCGCCGTCTCCACGGCGCTCACCCATCCGTCGGGGCCGGTGCGGATCGCGGTGACGTCGGCCCGGTTCACCGTGGTGATCCCCAGGGCGTCCATCGCCTCGTGCACCAGACGCCCCATGTCGGGGTCGAGCGTCGCCATCGGCTGCTCAGCGCGGTTGAGCACGGTCACCTCGAAGCCGCGCTTCAGCATCGCCTCCGCCATCTCGACCCCGATGTAGCCCGCGCCCACGACGACCGCGCGCCGGCCCGTCGCCCGGTCCAGGGAGTCCAGCAGCGCCTGTCCGTCGTCCAGGTTCTGCACCCCGTGCACCCCTGGTGCGTCCATACCGGGCAGCGCCGGACGCACCGGCCTGGCGCCCGTCGCGATCACCAGCTTGTCGAAACCGGTCCAGGACGTCTCGCCGGACTCCCGGTCCAGGGAGCGCACCCGCTGCCCCGCGACATCGATCTCCGTCACCTCGGTGCGCATCCGCAGATCGATGTCCCGGGCCCGGTGCTCCTCCGGGGTGCGGGCGATCAGCTCGTCCGGCCCCTCGACGTCGCCGCCCACCCAGTACGGGATGCCGCAGGCGGAGTACGAGGTGAAGTGGCCCCGCTCGAAGGCGGTGATGCCCAGCTCGTCCGGCCCCTTGAGCCGGCGAGCCTGGGACGCGGCGGACATGCCTGCCGCGTCCCCACCGATGACCACCAGTCGTTCCGCCGTCATGCCAGTCCCTTCGATACCCCGTCCGAAGGCCCACGCTACGGCGCCACGGTCCCGGGGGCGTCAGGGCGCCCCCGGGAGGCACTCACTCGCCCTCCGGCCCCGCCTTCCGGCCCCGGCGGCTCAGTCGCTGCCACAGCAGCACCACGACGGCCGCCACGGCCAGGAACGGGGCCGCCGCGCCCAGCGCCATCGCGAGCCACTTGATGGCCGTCACGAACACATGCCAGCCACCGCTCAGGGCGTCCAGGAATCCGGGACCGTCCTCGTCGTCGGCAGCCGCCTTCGCGTGCGGCTTCGGCTCCGAGAGGTTGAGCGTGATCGTGGCCAACGAGGTGCGGTCCTTCAGCGACGCCTGCTCGGCCAGCATCGATTCGAGCGCGGCCTGACGATTGCTCAGCTCACCTTCGAGCGACACCACATCGGACAGCTCGTCGGCCCGGTCCATCAGCTTGCGCACCCGCGCCACACTCGTGCGCTGGCTGGCGATCCGGCTGTCCACGTCGACGACCTGGTCGGTGACGTCCTTCGC
Organism: Streptomyces sp. AW19M42; assembly: GCA_000470535.1. Taxonomy (GTDB): domain Bacteria; phylum Actinomycetota; class Actinomycetes; order Streptomycetales; family Streptomycetaceae; genus Streptomyces. Next base: position 11,886 of record CBRG010000057.1, on the reverse strand, counting down.
GCTCGACGTGCGGGAGAGCAGCTTGCCCGTACCCGAGAGCTCCCGCAGCACGCTGTCGTACTCATCCTGCGGAACCCGCAGCACCACATGCGAGGAGGCCCGGTCCGCGTCGACCTGCTCGGTCTTCTCGTCGGCCACCAGACCACCGGCGGCCTCCGCCGTCACCCGTGCGGCCGCCGCCGCCTCCGGCGCGCTCTTCACCTCCACGGACAGCGAGGCGGTACGGATGACATGAGCGGCGGCGGCCGACGGATTCGGCTTCTTCGCCGCCGCCGAACCGCCCGCACCCCCCTGCGCGCCCCCGGCGCCGGATTCCGCGCTGTCCTGCTGCGCCGGGGCGGCGGCCCGGCGGTCCGCGCTCTTCGCGGAGTCGTCGTCACTGCCCGCGCCGCAGCCGCTCAACGCCAGCACGGCGGTGAGCAGTCCGGCGGCGAGAGCGGTCTGCGTGCGGCGGGCACCCGGACGGCCCGGACGGTACCGACGCCCCTGACGGCCTGCGTGTCTGTTCGTGCGAGTGGCTGGTGCTGCGTGCATAACTGTCCCCCCTGGACGGATGATTGGTGGTGCCGGTTCGACGTACGGGGGGCCCTTCGGGGTTGCGTGATACCGGTTTCGAAGCAGTCACGGTCAGGACTCGGAAGAGGTTTGAGAGAGTGGGGGTATGCAGCGTTCAGCAAACCGCTCGGACAGGGCCACGGGACACGTCGTCGTCATCGGCGGCGGCATCGCCGGACTCGCGGCCGCCCAACGGCTTCTCGGCACCGGGCTGCGGGTCACCCTCCTGGAGGCGACCGACCGGCTCGGCGGCAAACTCAGGTCCGGCGAGGTGGCGGGCGTCCGGGTCGATCTCGGCGCCGAGTCGATGCTGGCCCGCCGTCCGGAGGCGGTCAACCTGGCACGGGCCGTCGGCCTCGCGGACCGGCTCCAGCCGCCCGCCACGGCCACCGCCTCCCTGTGGACGCGCGACGCGCTGCGCCCCATGCCCAAGGGCCACGTGATGGGAGTGCCGGGCGACCCGGCGGCGCTCGGTGAGGTGCTCTCGCCGGAGGGGCTCGCCCGGATCGCGCAGGAGCGGGACCTCACCCCCACCGAGGTCGGGGACGACGTCGCGGTCGGTGCGTACGTGGCCGACCGGCTCGGCCGCGAGGTCGTCGACCAGCTGGTGGAGCCACTGCTCGGAGGGGTCTACGCCGGCGACGCCTACCGGATCTCGATGCGCGCCGCCGTACCCCAGCTCTTCGAGATCGCCCGGCAGGGCGGCTCACTGCTCGACGGCGTGACCCGCATCCAGGAGCGGGCCGCGGCCAGGCAGCAGGACGGACCGGTCTTCCAGGGGATCGCCGGCGGTATCGGCGCCCTCCCGGACGCGGTCGCCGCCGCCGTACGCGCGGGGGGCGGCGAGATCCTCACCGAGACCCCGGTACTCGGGCTGACCCGTACCACGAGCGGCTGGGACGTCCGCACCGACACCCGGGTGATTCCCGCGGACGGCATCGTCCTCGCCGCCCCCGCGTGGTCCGCCTCCACCCTGCTCGCCGCCGAGTCACCGGCCGCCTCCGCCGAACTCGCGGGCGTCGAGTACGCGTCGATGGCCCTGGTCACCATGGCCTTCCGCCGCTCCGACGTGACCGCGGCCGGAACGCTCGACGGGCGCTCCGGCTTCCTGGTGCCCCCGGCCGAGGGCCGCACCATCAAGGCCGCCACCTTCTCCAGCCGGAAGTGGCGGTGGGTCGATGACGCGTCCCCCGACCTGTTCCTCCTGCGGACCTCCGTCGGCCGGTACGGCGAGGAGGACCATCTGCACCGCGAGGACGCGGAGCTCGTCGACGTGTCGCTGAGCGATCTCGCGGCGGCGACGGGACTGGCCGCCCGGCCCGTGGCCACCGAGGTCACCCGGTGGATCGGCGGACTGCCCCAGTACCCCGTCGGACACCTCGGCCGGGTCGCCCGCATCCGGGACGAGGTCGCCAAGCTCCCCGCGCTGCGGGTCTGCGGCGCGGTCTACGACGGAGTCGGCATCCCGGCGTGCGTCGCGAGCGCTCACCGGGCCGCGGACGAGATCAGGGACGAGATCGCGGGAGCGGGCGGGGGAGCGGACGCGGGGGAGATCATCGCCACGCCGACCCTGGTTCAGGGCACCGTGAGCGAGGCGGGACAATAGCCGTATGAGTGCTCCTGAGACTGTGACATCAAGCAAGGGCCCGAACGCCGGCAAGAAGGCGAAGGACCTCAACGACGTCGTCCGCTACACCCTGTGGTCCGTCTTCAAGCTCCGCGACGTGCTGCCCGCCGACACGGAGCGCGCCGTGTACTCCGACGAGGTCCAGGAGCTGTTCGACCAGCTCGACGCCAAGGACGTCACCGTGCGCGGCACCTACGACGTCTCCGGTCTGCGTGCCGACGCCGACGTCATGATCTGGTGGCACTCAGAGACGGCGGAGGCCCTGCAGGAGGCGTACAACCTCTTCCGGCGCACCCGGCTGGGCCGCGGCCTCGACCCGGTCTGGTCGAACATGGCGCTGCACCGCCCCGCCGAGTTCAACAAGTCGCACGTGCCGGCGTTCCTCGCCGACGAGACGCCGCGCGACTACATCAGCGTGTACCCCTTCGTGCGCTCCTACGACTGGTACCTGCTGCCCGACGAGGACCGCCGCCGGATGCTCGCCGACCACGGCAAGATGGCCCGTGGCTTCCCGGACGTGCGCGCCAACACCGTCGCCTCCTTCTCGCTCGGTGACTACGAGTGGGTGCTGGCCTTCGAGGCCGACGAGCTGCACCGCATCGTCGACCTCATGCGTCACCTGCGGGCCTCCGAGGCGCGGATGCACGTCCGCGAGGAGGTTCCCTTCTTCACCGGCCGGCGCAAGTCGGTCGCAGACCTGGTGGCCGGGCTCGCGTAGCGAGCGGGTTCCGACCACCCCAACCCGGAAGATCAGACGGCGGGCACCGCGGCACGGTGTGCCGCCCGCCGTTCCAGCGACACCGGGTTCGGCTCCTGGTGCGGCGCGCAGCCTGCGCGCCGCACCGGCGTCGTTTACGGGCCGGGGAGCCGCGGCCCTGCCGGGACGCGGCTCCGCACCGGTCATGAGCTGCTGCCGCAGCTCGACCCGCCTCCGCAGCTCGACCCGCCTCCGCAGCTCGACCCGCCACCGCAACTGGATCCGCCTCCGCAGCTCGACCCCGAGCCGGAAGCGCAGCTGGACCCCGAACCGCACCCGGCGCCCCCGCCGCCGTGCCCGGACGAGCTTCCGCACCCGCCACCGCCCGGCGCCGTACCGGCACACCACGCTGTCGCGACGAACAGGGCGTCGGAGGAACCCGAGAGCTGGTGCGAAGGGGTGGACGTACGGGCCGGCCTGATCCGGGACGCGGCGAGCAACTGGCTCCGCAGCTCGGGATCGGGTACGGCCCGCGGCCCCGCGACCGCCACCAGATGGGCCGGATCGGTCCGGGACGCGTTGGTGGTGACGTACGTGAAGGTGGCCCTGCGGCCCGCCTTGGTGATCCGGTACCGGGAAGCGGCCGCGCAGACGAAGCCGATGACGGTCCCGGCGACGAGCGGCAGGAACACCTTCGCGAAGAACGGGAAGTCCGGTCCGCCGACGGACTCCGACGAGACGAACTCATGGATGGTCACCGCGAGGGAGACCGGGACGGCGAGCAGGCAGAGCACCCCCTGCGCCCTGCCCCAGCGGGTCCGGGCCCGGTTGTCCCCGGGCGTGGTCAGCAGACCGCGCGCCGCCAGCCCGTCGCCGATCTCCTGCACCGCGGCATGGCGCATCGTCGCGATCCGCAGGGTCCACAGCGCACCGTTCGGGGCAGCGGCCTGCTCCTGGAGCACGGCCCGCTCCACCGGGTCGTGGGCGACCGGCCGTTGGACCACGACGATGCCGGGACCGCCGACCGCCAGCCGGCCGTCCGCGTGCATGGCGGCGAGCGCGGTGTCCACGACCCGGGCAGGGCCGCCGTTCAGGAAGGCCACCTCGAAGAGGTCATGGACGGGGCCGCCCGGCCCGAGCCCCGCGCGTCGCGCCGCTCCGATCAGCAGGGTCGAGGAGACCGCGATGGCGATCACCAGTACCAGGGCCACGACGCTCGTTGCGGCCATGTCATCGCCCCGCGAGTACGGATCGGGCGGCCCGCGCCAGCCGGGTGGTGCGGCGGGGCGGGCGTGGAGCGGCCCGGTCCTGCCACCAGTACGTCAGCCGACGGCGGGCCGCGTTGTCCTCGGGGCGGCCCGCGATGAGCAGCTGCTCCGCGAAGTCCAGCGCGTCGCGCCGGTAACCGGCAGGCATCGGGCGGGCCTTGGCGTACGCGAGGAACGCGTCCCGGTAGTCAGGGCCCAGGATCTCCGGCAGTTCGGGTGCCACCTTGGCGACGACATCGGCACGCTTGGCGGCCAGCGCCCGGCTCTGCACCCCGAGCCGCCGGTGGTCGAAGCCCTCCGGTACGGGGGCGCCGGCGACCAGGGCGCAGAGCAGCGAGACCTGCGCCACCGCGACCCGGTCACGGACGGCGTCAAGGCCGGGGGACCCGCTCACCGGGGCCGGGGCCGGGAGGGTCGACGGCTCGGCGGACCGTGTCCGGGGCACTTCGCCCCGGCCCGCGTCGAGCGTGGCCCGGATCGCGTCCAGCTCGCCCGCCAGCTCGGCGGCCGGCGGGAAGTCGTCGTCGCGCTCCAGCAGGACCCCGGGCGGGCTGACCCGGGAGCGCAGCTCGGCCAGGACGTCGAGGACCGGTGCGGTGACCGGGTGGGCGTGCGTGTCGTGCCAGACGCCGTCCTTCTCGACGCCGCCCGCCACATGCACGTACGCGATGGCCTCCACCGGCAGCTCGTCCAGGGCCGTGGCCGGGTCCTCGCCCCGGTTCACGTGGTTGGTGTGCAGGTTGGCCACGTCGATGAGCAGCCGGACCCCCGTGCGCTCGACCAGCTCGGCCAGGAACTGGCCCTCGGTCAGCTCCTCGTCCGGCCAGGAGATCAGCGCCGCGATGTTCTCCAGGGCCAGCGGCACCGGCAGCGAGTCCTGCGCGATCCGCACGTTCTCGCACAGCACGTCCAGCGCGGCCCAGGTGCGCGGCACGGGCAGCAGGTGCCCCGCCTCCAGCACGGGGGACGCGGTGCGCGGTCCGCCCGCCCGTACGAACGCGATGTGCTCGCTCACCAGCGGCGTGCCCAGCAGCGCGGCCCGCTCCGCGAGGGCGGTGAGCCGGCCGGGGTCCGGGCGGTCGGCCCCGCCGAGCCCGAGCGAGACCCCGTGCGGCACCACGGTGACGCCGCGCTCCCGCAACCGCGTCAGGGAGGCGGGCAGATGGTCGGCGCAGAGGTTCTCCGCGACCGCCTCCACCCAGTCGATCCCCGGCAGCGCCTCCACCTCGTCGGCGATCTCCGGCCGCCAGCCGATACCGATACCCAGCTTCATGGTGTCCCCCTACTGCTCCACTCCGTGCAGGTGTCATGGCCCCGGCACACTGCGGTGAATCCGGGAAGAGGGACGTTCAGAGCTGGATTTGAGGTTCCCGAAGCCCGCGAGCCCCGCGCGAGCCTGCGGCCCGGGTGCATCCGGGCGGGTGCTTACGGCCGGGGCAGCGCCGGAAGGGAGCCGACCCGGTGGGCGCCCTCGGCCACCACGGTCTTACCGGGGGCGATCTCGGTGAATCCGGCATCCTCCACCACCGGCAGCCCGCTCACCGTGAGTTCCAGCCAGCGGTCCGCGGTTGCCGTGGCGACGGACAGCGGGAAGCCCGCCTCGCGCCATGCGGTGCGCTCCGGCTCGGCGAGGTCCCACCAGGCGAGCTGCGCCCCGTGCCCGACCTGCGCCATCTCCTTGCCCGCCGACATGTCGAGCTCCGGGTTCAGCCAGAGGACCGGCCCGGCGGGGTCGGGCGCGGCGGGCGGCTCGGGGTCGTCCAGCTCCGTCCCGGAGACCTGGAGCTTGGCGAGCTCCTTGGGCCAGCCGTCCAGCGGCACCGGCGGGAACACCCGCACCTCGGCGCTCTCGCCCGTGACCGTGATCCCGGGCAGCGCGCAGGCCTTGCGCCACTCCGCGCCGCGCGCCCGCCGCACCACCTTGCGGATCCGGGCGTCCTGCCAGTCCCGCATCGCCTGGGCCCACTCGCCCTCGCCCACGGAGCGCTCGTCGGAGAGGATCACCAGCACCGCGCGGGCCGCCGTGCGCAGGGCGTCGGTGCGGGCCGGGGGAGCCGCCTTCTCGATATGGACGACCAGCGGGAGTACGTACTGCTGCGCTTCGTCCCGGTTCGTCCGCTCGGGGCGGAAGGGGCTGTCCGCAGGCAGGCCGGCGGTCTCGGACGCGGATACGGGGGTGTCGTTGCTGCTCACCCGTCCAGTCTGCCAGCCGCCCGGAGTCCGGCTCTTGGCGGAATGAATCCCTCCGGGCGAGGATGCACCGCATGAAGAGCGATCTATTCTCCAGCGAGCACATGGCGGAGCAGGCAACCGCCCCCGGAATGACCCTGCAGAACGCCAAATCGATCAAGTACGCGGTCAGTGGCGAGATGCACGCACGCCAGGGGGCGATGATCGCCTTCCGCGGCGACCTCCAGTTCGAACGCAAGGGGCAGGGGCTCGGCGGCATGCTCAAGCGTGCCGTCACGGGCGAGGGGCTGCCGCTGATGGTGGTGCGCGGTCAGGGCGAGGCGTGGTTCGCGCACGAGGCGGCCAACTGCTTCATCGTGGAGATGGAGCAGGGCGACGTCCTCACCATCAACGGCCGCAACGTCCTGTGCTTCGACTCCACACTCGGCTACGAGATCAAGACGGTGAAGGGCGCCGGGATGACCGGCGGCGGCCTCTTCAACAGCGTCTTCACCGGGTACGGAAAGCTCGGCCTGATGTGCGAGGGGAGCCCCATCGTGATCCCCGTCACGCCGCAGCAGCCGGTGTGCGTCGACACGGACGCGGTCGTCGGCTGGAGCGCCCACCTGGCCACCTCGCTGCACCGCTCGCAGAGTGTCGGCTCGATGCTGCGCGGCGGTTCCGGCGAGGCCGTCCAGCTGCGTCTGGACGGCGAGGGGTTCGTGATCGTACGGCCCAGCGAGGTCAAGCCGGAGAAGGCGTCCGCCAACTGAGTACGGACATCCTGCGGCTGCGGGGAGTGGGCCGCCGGTACGGACTGGCGGGCCCCTGGGTGCTGCGCGGGGTCGACCTCGCCCTGCCCGCGCGCGCCCTGGTCCGGATCGAGGGGGCCAACGGCACCGGGAAGTCCACCCTGCTGCGGCTCCTCGCCGGCATCGACGCCCCGACCGAGGGCCGGATCTCCGGCGACCGGCCGCGCACGGCGTACGTCCCCGAGCGGTTCCCGGCGGCGCTGCCCTTCACCGCCGCCGGATACCTCGTCCACCTCGGCCGCGTGCACGGGCTGCGCACGGCGGAGGCGGCGGCCCGCGCGGAGGTCTGGCTGACCCGCTTCGGTGCGGCCGGCCACGCCCGCACGCCGCTGGCCGAGCTGTCCAAGGGCACGAGTCAGAAGGTGGCTGTGGCGCAGGCGCTCCTCGCGGAGCCGGAGCTGCTGGTGCTGGACGAGGCCTGGACCGGCCTGGACACCGCGGCCCGCGGTGAACTGGACCGGGCCGTCGCCGAGCGGGTCGGCGCGGGGGCCACCGTCGTCTTCGTCGACCACGACCCGCACCGGCTCGCGGGCGCCGCCGGCCACGCGTTCCGCGTCGAGGGGCGCGGGCTGGTCGCGGTACCCCCCGCCCCGGCCGGGACGAGCACCGGGCCACGGGTACGGATCGACGCGGTGGGCCCGCCGGGCAGCCCGCTCCCCGCAGGCCTGCCAGGGAACCCCGGCCAGGCGGAGTGCGAGGACGGGGCGCTGCGGCTGACGGTCACCGACGCGTACTCCGACGCGCTGCTGAGCGCCCTGCTCGCGGCCCGCCCGCCCTGGCACGTCCGCCGGCTCACACCGCTGCCCGAAGACGCCGGTACCGCCCGGCCCCCGGCCCAGGCATCCGCCGACTCCACCTGCCCCGGCGAGGAGCCATGACCGCGCTCGTCCGGTACCAGGCCGCCCTGCTGCTCCGCTCCCAGCGCTGGCTCGCGCCGGTACTCCTGTACCTGGCCTTCCTCGGCATCGGCATCCGCCCGGGGCAGCCCGTGCTGGACTCGCTCGGCTACGCCGCGGCCGGGCTGCTGCCCGTCACCGCATGGCTCGTGCGCATCTGCGTCGGCCAGGAACCGCCCGCCGCCCGGACCGTCGTCGCCGCGGCGGCCGGCGGGCAGCCGAGGGCCCATCTCGCTTCGCTGCTCGCGGCGCTGGGGTGCGCCGGGCTGCTGGGCACGGCCGTCACCGCCGCCGTGCTGCTGATCAGCGACCCGGCCGACGCCCGTCACACGGTCAGGGTCCCGCTGCCGCCCGCCGGGCTCGCCGGGCTGCTCGCGGCCGGCTGCTGCGTCCTGCTGGGGGCGGCGGTCGGGGCGTTGTGCAGCCGTCCGCTGCTGCACCGGCGCGGCTGGTCCCTCGCCGCGACCGTGCTCGCCGCGCTGCTGGCCCTGGTGACCAGCGGATCGCCCGCGAAGTACGCGGTGACGGGGCTGGTCACCGGCTCGCTCACCGGCACCGTCCACGTGCCGGTGCTCCCCTTCGCCGGGGCCGCGGCCGTCGCGGCGGTGGCGCTCGCACTCGCCTGCAAGCTCACTTCCGTACGCGGCTGAGTAGGCTCCTGCCATGGACCGGAGCGCGCATGACGATGTGAACGAGAGCGTGGACGAGCCGGACCGCGGGCCGCCGTTCGCGGAGTGCGTGCTGTGCCGGAAGCCGACCGAGTACGCCGAGTCGGTGAGGGGGGCCACCCTCTGCCCGGTCTGCGAATGGCAGGAGGCCCAGCGCACGGCCTGCTCGGGCTGACGCGTCGGCCCGGGTGAGGCTCAGCCGGCCATCAGCTCGGACACCTTCACGAAGCGGTATCCCCGCTTCCGCAGCTCCGGCACCACCTGGCCGACCGCCCGGTCGGTGACCGGTGCCGCGCTGCGGGTGCAGTGCATGACCACCAGCGAACCGGGCTTCACGCCGGCGAGTACCTGCTCCGCCACCGCGTCCGCGTCCGTCGCGAAGGCGTCGCCGCTGACGACGTCCCACTGCACCGCCGTCACCTTCTCCGCCGCGAGCGCGCGCAGCGAGGCATCGTCGTAGCAGCCTCCGGGGAAGCGGAAGTACGGCACCACATTGCGGGCGCCGGTCTTCCTGATCGCGCCGAACGCCCGCTCCACCTCGCCGCCGATCCCGTCGGAGCCCATCGTCGGCAGCCCGTAGCAGGGCGACGTGAAGGCGTAGTGGCTGTAGGAGTGGTTGGCGATCTCGAAGAGCGGGTCCGTGCCGATGGAGCGGGCCTGCGAGGGGTACTCCTCGGCCCAGCGGCCGGTCATGAAGACCGTCGCGGGCACCTTCAGCCGGCGCAGCAGCGCGATCAGCCCCGGGTTGTCGAAGTGCTCGCCCCCGGCCGCGCGGGGGCCTTCGTCGGCCGTCATGTCGGCGTCGAAGGTGAGCGCGACGACCTTGTCGCCGTTCTTCGGGCCCCGTTCGAGTACGCGGGCCGGACCTTCCGGCCCCGGCGCCATGTTCGGCGGCTTCGCGTGGGCCGGGGGAGCGCTTGAGGGGGTTTTCGGCGGGGCGCTTGGGGAGGCGTCCGAAGGGGCGGACAGGGCGGCTGCGGGCCTGGCGCCGGGGGAGCTTCCCGAGATGCTCGCGCAGCCGGCGAGGGCGCTTCCGAGCACCACTCCCAGAACGGTCGAGGCGGTCATTCTCCGTACAGAAGATGTCATTATCGGAAAATAACTGATCAATCGTCACCGGCTCGTCCGTGGCGCCCCCGCGCCGCGAAGCGGCCCCCGGACGGCGGTGGGCCGGGCCACCGCCGTCCGGGGTGACTCAGCGGGTCAGCGCCACGGCCCCGTCACGGCGAACGTCGTCCCGGGGGTGTAGCAGTTCATGAACATCGTCCGCTGGTCCGGGGCGAACGTGACCCCGGCGAACTCGCCCCACTCCGGCTCCTCGGGCGTTCCGATGTTCTGCCGGCCGCGCGCCATCGCGTACACCTCACCGCGCCTGGTCAGGCCGAACACGTGCTGGACGCCACCGCCGTCCTCGCACACCATCAGGCCGCCGTCGGAGGCCAGGCAGATGTTGTCCGGGGACTCGCCGGGCAGCTGGATGTCCGTATCCGGACCGAAGACGATGACCAGGGTCAGCCGGCGTCGCTTCGGCTCGTACCGCCACACCTGTCCGAAGTGGTCGGCGGCCGATCCCTCTGAACTGTGGGCGAAGCTGGAGACGAAGTAGACGCAGGTGCCGCCCCAGTAGCAGCCCTCCAGCTTCTGGCCGTGGGTGATCCCCTTCGGTCCGAAGTCCTGGAACCGGATGGGCGTCTGTGCGGCCAGTGGATCCGGTACGGGGACCCACTCGATCCCCTCGAAGCTCGTCCCGGTCTCCCGCACCGCGGAGAGGTCGGGGACGCCCGGCACCCGCATGGCCTCCAGCTGCCCGCCGGCCCGGAGCGAGCCCGTACCGCCGAGCGGCTTCTCCGGCAGGAAGCGGTAGAAGAGCCCGAACGGCTTCTCGAACGCGTCCTCGGTCTCGTACACGACGCCGCTCCGCGGATCGATCGCGATCGCCTCGTGCTGGAAGCGGCCCATCGCGGTCAGCGGCACGGCTCCGGTGCGGCGCGGGTCTGCGCCGTCCACCTCGAAGATGTAGCCGTGGTCCTTGGTGTAGCCGTTGGTGCCGGCCTTGTCCTCGGTCTCCTCGCAGGTCAGCCAGGTGTCCCAAGGGGTGCGCCCGCCGGCGCAGTTGACGGCCGTGCCGGCGATGGCGACGCGCTCGGAGAGGACGCGGCTGCCGCTGTCGAGCTCAAGGGCCGTGCAGCCGCCCTTGCCCATCGGGTCGTAGGTGAGGCCCTCGACGACCGGGACGGCGATCGCCGCGTCAGCCCGGTTCTCGTGGTTGCGCACCAGCCGGACGTGTCCGCGCCGGCCGGCGAACGCGGCCATGCCGTCGCAGTGGCTGGGGACCGGCCCCTCGCCGGAGCGGAGCGGGTCGCCCTCGCGGGAGAGCACCCGGTAGCGGAAACCCTTCGGCAGGTCGAGCAGTCCGTCGGGGTCGGGCACCAGCGGGCCGTAGCCGGCGTGCCCGTGGGCGGCGGCGGTACCCGCGAAGAGTTCGGTGAACGCCCCGGCGAAGGCGACCGTGGCTACGGCGGCGCCGGTGCCTGCCAGGACCTGACGTCGTGTCGCGGGCTGTTGTGCTGCTGCGGATGACATGAGGCAACTTCCTGTGGGGGACAGGAGCAGTGACCCGCACGTGTGTACCACGCGTAACGCCGCGCGGGAACCATGCGGGTCACCTGCCTCATCAGTGTCCCGTCACCTCAACGGCCTTCGGCGGCCCCTGAGCGGAAGTCAGGCGAGCGACGCGCTGAGCGTGATCGTCGTGCCCGTGAGCGCCTGGCTGACCGGGCAGTTCGCCTTCGCGTCCTCGGCCGCCTTGACGAAGCCCGCCTCGTCGAGACCGGGCACCTCGCCCTCGACGCTGAGGTGGATGCCCGTGATGCCGGTGCCCGGCTGGAAGGTGACCTCGGCCTGGGTGTTCAGCCGGGTGGGCGGGGTGCCGGCCTTGGCCAGACCGTTGGACAGCGCCATCGAGAAGCAGCTGGAGTGCGCCGCCGCGATGAGCTCCTCCGGGCTGGTCTTGCCGTTCGCCTTCTCCGCGCGGGACGGCCAGGAGACCGGGTACTCCCCGATGCCCGAGGAATCGAGGGTGACGACGCCCTTGCCCTCGATCAGGTTGCCTTCCCAGACCGTGTGCGCCTGACGCGTGGTAGCCATGCTGGATCCCTTCAAACGGAATGCGCGGTTGTACGGGAGTGGCGGGG
>CBRG010000056.1 GCA_000470535.1 Streptomyces sp. AW19M42 | reverse complement strand
CCGTGCCCGCCACCGCGGCGCCCAGCCCCTCGGGTCGGGCCGCCGGGACCCCGTCGCGGGAGGCGAGGGTGAGGGCGAGCCGCGCGACGACGCCGGACACGACGGCCGCCGCCGCACCCCGGGTCCAGCTCTGCGCGTAGAGCTGCTCAAGGACCGCCACCTGCGCGAGCAGTACGAACAGCAGGGTGATCACACCGAACGGCCCAATGTCGGACTGCTTCATGATCCGCAGCGCGTCCTCGGCCGGTTTCCCGCTGCCGAGGCCGTCGGCGGTGTCCGCGAGACCGTCGAGGTGCAGCCCCCTGGTGAGGGCGGCCGGCACCGCGGCGCAGACCACGGCGGCGAGCAGCGGCCCCGAGCCGCACAGCAGCAGCAGGCTGCCGGCCACCGCCGCGAGGACCCCCACGGCCAGACCGGCCAGCGGGGCGCACAGCATTCCGGCCCGCGCCGCCGCACGGTCCCAGCGGGTGACGCGGACGGGGATCACGGTGAGGGTGCCGAAGGCGAAACGTATGCCGTGGCTGTTCAGGGAGGTCACGGCGCGCAGGCTAATCGGTGGGCGCCGCCGATAGATTGTCCAAAACGCCATGGCACGGGGCGAAAGCGGCTTATCAGGAGTGGGTGGCATGGGTCACTGGTTCGATCAGAACATCGTCGAGCCGGGGAAGCTGCCCCTGCTCCTGGCGCTGGCCTCCTTCGTGCTGACCTTCGCGATCACCCGGGTCATCACCCGGATGATCCGGGCCGGTAAGGGCCCGTTCCGCAACTTCACCCCCGGCGGGGTCCATGTCCACCACGTGGTGCCCGGTGTGGTGCTGAGCGTGGTCGGCGGCTTCGGCGCGGTCGCCAGCGGGCGGCACGGTTTCACGGCCGGGACCTGCGCGGTGGTCTTCGGCATGGGCGCCGGGCTGGTGCTGGACGAGTTCGCGCTGATCCTGCACCTGGACGACGTGTACTGGACGGAGCAGGGCCGCCAGAGCGTGGAGGTCGTGGTCCTCACCGCCGCGCTGGTGCTGCTCGTGCTCGGCGGGTTCTCGCCGCTCGGCGTGAACGACCTGAGCGACGATGAGCAGCAGAGCCGGCTGAGCGCCGTGCTCACCGTCGTCATCAACTTCTGCTTCGTGCTGATCTCCCTGTTCAAGGGCAAGGCGCGGATGGCGGTGGTGGGCGCCCTGGTCCCGTTCGTCGCCCTGTTCGGCGCGGTCCGCCTCGCCCGGCCGACCTCGGCGTGGGCGAAGCGGTTCTACCGCAACCGGCACCGGGCCCGCTCCCGCTCCGTGCTGCGCGCCTACCACCACGACGTCCGCTGGGCCGGCCCGCGCCGCAGGTTCCAGGACCTGATCGGCGGCGCTCCCGACCGGGTCCCGGTGCCCACGCCCAAACCCTGACGGTGACGGCGCAGCCCGCGCCGGTCGTGGCGGGCCCGCCACCGGCCCAGGCAGATCTACGCGATCCCGAACACCAGCAGCAACTGCGTCAGCGCACCCCAGACGGGCAGGTCCAGCGCGGGCACGAACATCGACAGCGGGGTACGCGGCAGAGCAGCCCACAGCGGATCCTCGGCCCGCACCGAACCGGGTGTCTGCACCGGGCCGAAGCCCCAGGACCGGTTCTGCGCCACCTGGAGCAGCGCGGTGAGGCCGACAGCCGCCGACGTCATCGGGGCCGCCCGCAGCCGGTCGGCGGCGAGTGCCGCCCGCACGGTCGCCCGCAGCGGACCCCACTCCCGGCGGGCCGCTCGGCCGAGGGCGCGCACCGGTCTCATCCACGCGGTCCGAGGTGCGAGCGGTGCAGCCACTTGGGCAGACCGGGCGCCTCCAGGAACCCTTCGGCGCGTGCCGCCGCGATGCCGATGCGCAGCAGGTCGGAACTCTTCTCGAAGATCAGGAAGCGCGGTTCCCAGATCGGCCGGTACTTGGCGTTGGCGCGGTAGAGCGATTCGATCTGCCACCAGCGCGAGAAGAAGCTGAGCAGCGACCGCCACATTCTGAGCACCGGTCCGGCACCGAGCCGGGAGCCCCGCTCGAAGACCGAGCGGAACATCGCGAAGTTCAGCGAGACCTGGGTGATACCGATCGTCTCCGCCCGTTGCAGCAGTTCGATGACCATGAACTCCATCAGGCCGTTCTCCGCGTCCCGGTCACGGCGCATCAGATCGAGCGAGAGGCCGTTCGGGCCCCAGGGGACGAAGCTCAGTACGGCGCGCAGCTCGCCCTGCGCGCCCTCCTGCGGGGCGGTGCCGGTGTACCGGCATTCGAGCATCACGCACTGCCCGTCGGCCGGGTCACCGAGCCGGCCCAGCGCCATCGAGAAGCCGCGCTCGGTCGCCCCGTCGCGCCAGTCGTCGGCCCGGCGCACCAGTTCGGCCATCTCGGCCTCGGGGATCTCCTCGTGCCGGCGCACCGTGACGTCGTAACCGGCCCGCTTGACCCGGTTGTACGCCTGCCGGACGGTGCGCATCGCCCGTCCCTCCAGGGTGAACTCGGCGGTCTCCACGATCGCTTCGTCCCCGAGTTCCAGGGCGTCGAGCCCGTGCCGGGCGTACACGGTGCCGCCCTCCTCGCTCACCCCCATCGCCGCCGGGGTCCAGCCGTGCTCGCGCGCCTCGGCCAGCCAGGGGCCGATCGCGCCGGGCCAGGCCTCCGGGTCACCGATCGGATCACCGGAGGCCAGCGAGACCCCGCCGACCACCCGGTAGGTGACGGCCGCCTTTCCGGTCGGGGACCAGATGACGCTCTTCTCGCGGCGCAGGGCGAAGTACCCGAGCGAGTCCCGGTCGCCGTGCTTGCCGAGCAGGACGCGCAGCGCCTCCTCATGGTGCGGGCCGATCGGGTCGACCGCCCGGCGGGCGCGGAAGGCCGCGTAGACGACGGCGATCAGCAGCAGCGTGGACATGATGTTGATCACGACGTTGACCCAGCCTGGCGTGGTGATGCCGGGAAACCGGGAGTCGTTGTCCGCGACGGACACCAACCGCAGCGCCCCGTAGCGCCAGCGGTCCAGGAACGTCGAACGGGCTTCGCCGTGCGCGGTGTTGGTGGCGGCGACCAGGACCGCCGCGATCAGCGAGGTGACCAGCAGCCCGACGACCGCCACCAGTGCGGCCAGCTTCGGGTTGGACCGGTCGCCCTTCGCGTAGAACTCGCGCCGGCCGAGGGCCAGCGCGAGGACGAAAGAGGCGGTCAGCGCCAGCGAGATCCAGTTCTGCGGGTACCTGCGGATCTCCGGGAAGCCGATCACCGCGGCGAAGAGCAGCAGCGTGAGTCCGCTCAGGACCATGTTGACGATCCACGCGGCGCGTTTGCGCCGCCGCATGGTGACCGCGAGAAAGAGCGCCACCACCCCGGACGAGAAGCCCGCGGTGAGCAGATAGGGCGTGAAGTAGTTCTCGGTGTTGTGGCGCCGGAGATCCTGTCCGAAGGTGACCCAGACAGCGCTCAGGAAGTTGATGAACGACACGGCGCGCAGGTACCAGATGGCGAAGGCCGCACTGCGCTGTGAGCGGACGGTGCTCCGTGCCGGGACGGGTCCCCGCACGGATTCCTCGCTGGCCCATCTGACCTCTCCCATGAAAAGCGATCATATGGGGCATCGCGCTTCATGAAGAGCCACTCCGCGGCCGGCGACCGCAGCCTGATCGGCCGGCTGCTTCTCGTCAGTTCCCGGCCGGTTCGCTCTCGTTGGCCCCTTCGGCGGCGGCCGCCGCCCCGCCGTCGTCCCCGTCCGCCCGCTCTTCCTTCTCGTCGTCCTCTTCGTTCGCGTCGGCGGCCGGCGCGCGCTCGGGCAGCTCCGCCGCCAGCGCGGCAGCGGCCTGCACGAACGGAAGTGCGAGCAATGCCCCGCTTCCCTCCCCGACCGTGACGCCGTGGTCGAGCAGTGGGTTGAGCGCCATCCGGTCCAGCGCCTTCGCCTGCGCCGGCTCCCCGCTCACGTGACCCGCCAGCCACCAGTCCGGCGCCCGGAACGCCGCTCGCTGGCCGACCAGCGCGCAGGCCGCGGAGACCACACCGTCCAGAACCACCGGGAGCCGGCGCACCGCGCACTGGAGCAGGAAGCCGGTCATCGCCGCCAGATCCGCGCCGCCCACGGTGGCCAGCAGCTGCAGTTGGTCGCCCAGGACCGGCCGGGCCCGGCGCAGCGCGTCCCGGACCGCCGCGCACTTGCGCATCCAGGCCAGGTCGTCGATGCCCGCGCCACCGCGCCCGGTGACGACCGAGGCGTCGGTGCCGCACAGCGCCGCGATCAGGGTGGCCGCGGGCGTCGTGCCGCCCACGCTCAGGTCACCGAGCACCACCAGGTCCGTGCCCGAGTCGGCCTCCTCGTCGGCGATCGCCATACCGAGGCGCACCGCCTGCTCGGCCTCCTCCGCCGTCAGCGCGTCCTCGATATCGATCCGGCCGCTGCCGCGCCGCACCCGGGTCCTCACCACCTGCTCCGGCAGCAGCTCCGGGTCGCAGTCCAGACCGGCGTCGACGATCCGCACCGGTACGCCGAACCGGCGGGCCAGCACGGCGGCCGGCGTCGCACCCTCCAGCGTGGCCCGCACCAGCTCGTGCGCAGTGCCTGCCGCCCGCCCTGAGACATCCAGCGCCGCCACCCCGTGGTCACCCGCGAACAGCACCACCCGCGGCTGCCCGATCGGCCTGACCGGTACGGCCTGCTGGGCGGCCGAGAGCCATTCACCCAGCTCGTCCAGGCGGCCGAGGGCGCCCGGGAGGACCGCGAAGCGCTCCCGGCGCTCTTCGGCGTCTCGCCGTACACCCCCGTCAGGGCGTTCGATCAGGTCGGAGAAGTCGTCCAGATTCACGGGAGTCTGCCTCGCGGGTCGATACGTCGTGTGGGCCGGGGAGCCCGGCGGCGGACTCGGAGACTGCCGTGACCTCCCCTTGCGGAACAGTACCTGCCGCGATTTCCGGACCCGGCCAGTGCGCCGTGCCGCTCAGCCGCGCAGGGGCAGCGACTGCCCGGCCACCACCAGCAGCACCTGTTCGCACTCGGCGGCCACCGAGGCGTTGAGCCGGCCCAGCTCGTCCCTGAACCGCCGCCCCGACGCCGACGCCGGCACCACCCCGGAACCGGTCTCGTTGGTCACCAGGACGACGGTGCGCCGCGTCCCGCGCACCGCGGCCACCAGCTCCGCCGTCCGCTTGCGCAGCGCGCTCCGCCCGCCACCGGCCCACGAGGCGTCGTCCCAGGCGTCCACCCGGTCCAGCGCGTCCGTCAGCCAGAGCGAGAGGCAGTCGATCAGCAGCGGGGGCCCGTCGGAGGCCAGTAGCTCCACCAGCTCGCAGGTCTCCTCGGTGCGCCAGGCAGCCGGTCTGCGCTCCCGGTGCAGTCCGATCCGGGCCGCCCACTCCGCGTCGCCGTCGCGGGCGCCGCCCGTCGCCACGTACACGACCTCCGGATACGTCCCCAGGCGCCGCTCGGCCTCGACCGACTTCCCGGACCGCGCGCCGCCGGTGATCAGGGTGCGCCGGGGGACGTCCGGTGCGGCGTGGTACCCGCCGACCGGCAGCGTCGTCCCGTCCGGCACGGCCCGCGCCCCGGCGGCCGCGAGCCGGCGGTCGAGCGCGGGGCCGGACGGCGCGTCATGGTCCAGATGGACGGCGACCACCTCGGTGGCCGGGCCGATCGCGGCGACGGCCCGCAGCCGGGCCACCGCGTCGGGCCTGCCCACGACGTCGCAGACCACCATGTCGTACGGCTCCGCCATCCGGTCGGCGAGACCGGCGGGGGCGGCGCCCGGCGGCAGGTACAGCAGCCGCTCGCCCTCCGGCGCGGTCACCTCGTACCCGGTCCCCGGCGCGTCCATCGGCACGGCCCGCACCCGGTGTCCGCTGATCAGCGTCAGCTCCCGGCCGTCCGGCACCCGGCCCGCCGGAGGCAGCCCGGGGGGCAGCTCGACGGCGGGGCCGTCATGCGGGTGGGTGAGCAGCACCTGGCGTACGCCGATGAGTGAATGCCCCGCACGGGCGGCGGCGAACACCGCCCCGGGGGTGAGATCGAGCAGCAGCGCGTCGTCGACCAGCAGGGCGGTCGCGGCCCGGCTGCGCGCCCCGTGGGCGGTGGCGCAGGCGGCGCAGGGGCATTGCGGCCGAGGCAGCCCGTCGGGGGCTCCGGTGCCGAGAAGAGTCAGTTCCACGATCCGATCCTCCCGCGTACCCGCACCGGGTGCGCGACGTGGGGTGCACCGGCGTGCCCGGCCCCCCTCCCGCGCAGGTCCGGAGCCACTAGGCTGCGGACCGTAACAAGTGACCCAGGAGGCGGACATGGCGTGGACGTGGCGGTTCGAGAAGTCCGACGGTACGGAGACGGAGCCGGCCCTTCAGCCGGAGGAATTCACGACGCAGGGCGACGCGGAGTCCTGGATCGGTGAGTACTGGAAGGAACTCCTCGACGGCGGGGCGGCCCAGGTGACGCTCTTCGACGACGCGACGAAGATCTACGGCCCGATGAGCCTCCAGCCCGAGCAGCCCGAGCAGCCCGAGCAGCCCGAGCAGGCCGAGCAGAGCTGAGCCCGGACGGCCGCCGGGCGCACCCCTCGGGGTCCGTCCGGCGGCCGCGCGGCCCGCCCGACGCGCAGGCTCCGGCTCTCAGATCTCGCCCAGGGTGACCCGCGCGGTCTTCTCCGCCTCGCTGCGCAGATACGTCACGGTGACCTTCTGGCCTGGCTTGTCCGATGCCAGGGCCTCCGACAGGGACGTGATCGTGGTGACCGGCGTGTCACCGATCTTGGTGATGATGTCCCCGGCCCGCAGACCCGCCTTCTCCGCCGCGCCGCCCTTCGAGACGCTGACGAGCGCGACCCCGGCAGGCTTGTAGCTGTTGTCGACGACCGTACGGCCGGTGATGTCCAGCGCCGCCCGGCCCGAGTCGGTGACCTTGCCGCTCTTGATGATCTGGTCCGCGACCGTCTTCACCATCGAGACCGGAATCGCGAAGCCGATCCCCGGCGCCGCACTGCCCCCCAGCTGCGGGTCCGTCGCCGCCAGCGTCGGGATGCCGACGACCTCGCTGTTCAGGTTGACCAGCGCGCCCCCGCTGTTGCCCGGGTTGATCGCGGCGGAGGTCTGCACCATGTTCGCGATGGTGGCCCCGGTGCCGCCACCCGCGCTGCTCTCGCTGACGGTCCGGCCGAGTGCGGAGACGATGCCCTGCGTGACGCTGCTGGACAGCCCGAGCGGCGATCCCATCGCCAGCACGATCTGCCCCACCGCCACCTTGTCCGAGTCACCGAACTTCGCGGCCTTGAGCCCCTTGGGCACGTTGTCGAGCTTGATGACGGCCAGGTCCTGCTCGGGGTAGGCGGCGACCAGTGAGGCGCTCAGCACCCTCTCGCCGGTGGCCGAGCTGACCTTGAAGGTCTTCTCCTTGCCGACGACGTGGGCGTTGGTGACGATATGACCCTTGGTGTCGTAGACGATGCCGGAGCCCAGGCTGTCCGACGCGTCGATCTGCACCACGGAGGGGAGCACGTTCTCGATGACGGACTGGTATTCGGCCTGCAGATCGCCGGTGGCCTTCGAGGTCGAGCCCTGCTGGACCCGGCCCGACTTCGTCGCGTCGGGCCCGGAGGAGTTCGAGTCCGAGCAACCGCCGGCCAGCGCGATCGCACAGACACCCGCGGTCAGAGGCAGCAGCAGCCGGCGCGCACGGCGGCGGGAGTGAGTGGAATCCATGTCCGGATTATTACTTTCAACCCCATGCGCGGCTCGTTGAGCGCATCCGCCCGAGCACAGCCGGGGCAGCCCTCAGCCCCGTACTCCACACAGGTGCAGCAAGGCCGCCACCCTGCGGTAGGGGTCCGTCCGGCCCGCCCGGTCCTCCGCCGCCAGCACGCGCTCCAGCTCCGCCGCGGCGGGCAGCGCCGCATCGTTGCCCACGTTGTCCGTGAAGACCCGCACCCCGTACCAGGCGTGCAGCGGCGCCGCGATCCCGGCGAGCGTCGCGGTGAGGGCGTCGAGCCGGTCGGCGCGTACGGACACCCCGAGCCGGTTGGTGTAGTGGTCCGTGTCGAACGCGGCCAGCGCCGCGTCCCAGTCCCCGGCGGTGCCTGCCCGCATCGCCAGCGCGTCCGCGTTCCGCACGAGCAGCGACAGCAGACCGCCGGGCGCGAGCATCCGGGCCAGCCCGGCGACCATGGCGTCGGGTGCCTGGACATACATCAGCACGCCGTGGCACAGCACCACGTCGAAGCTTCCGGGAAGGAAGTGCACCCCGGTGTCCTGGCCGTTGCCCTCGATGAGCCGGACCCGCTCACGGATTCCCGCGGGCTCGCCCGCGAGCGCCTCACGGGCGGTCCGCAGCATCTCGGTGTCGGACTCAAGGCCGGTCACGGTGTGCCCGGCGCGGGCGAGGCGCAGTGCCTGCGTGCCCTGGCCCGTACCGACGTCCAGGATCCGCAGCCGCTGCCCGACCGGGAAGCGGCCCGCGATCTGCTCGTCCAGCTGCCGGGCGACCAGCTCCTGGCGGACGGTGTTGCGCAGTCCGCCGAGCCCTTCCAGCCACGCCGAGGCGGCTCCGGAGAACCCGGCGACGGCATCACCCGGCCGCCCGGCGGACGCGCCGCTGGCCGAGCCGAAGAGATCCGTACTCAGGGCCGCTCTCCGCGCTTGACCTGCGGCTTGGGCAGCCGCAGCCGGCGCATCTGGAGCGTGCGCATCAGGCCGTAGGCGACCGCGCCACGCTTGGGCGTATCCGGGAACCGCTCGTTCAGCTGCTTGCGCAGCCGGAACGTCAGCCCGATCGAGTCGACCACGATCAGCACGATGACGCCGAGCCAGAGCAGCAGCGAGATGTTCTGGATGCCCTGCACCTGGATCACACTGAGAATCAGGATGATCACGGCGAGCGGCAGGAAGAACTCCGCGATGCAGAAGCGCGAGTCCACGAAGTCACGGACGAAGCGCCGCACCGGACCCTTGTCACGGGCCGGCAGATAGCGCTCGTCACCACTGGCGAGCGCCTCACGCTGTTTGGCCATGTCGACGCGGCGAGACTCGCGCTGGCGCTTCATGGCCTCCTTGCGGTCGGTCGGCGCTCCACTGGAGGCACGACGGCGCTGCGTTTGGGCATCGCTGCGCTTGGGGGTGGGGCGACCTTTGGGGGCCTGCGGGTCGCGGGACGTCTTGGAGAGGTCCGCCGTCACCTTGTCGGTGGGGGCCTTCTCTTCCTTGGAGCGGCTACGGAACACAAGGCCCAAGAGTACGGGGTCGATCGCGGCGACCCCAGACCGGCCGGGAACGATCCGGCAACGGCCTGCGTCCCCAGCTGTGTGCGAGCGGGACGATACGGGCGTCGCGGGTGGGACGATCCGGCTGTTGTCAACGGATTCCCCGACCTTCACCTACTCCCTGCGCCGGAGCGCCGGGCGGTGTCAGTCGTCCTTGGGGAGGACCACATCCTTGCTCGAACAGTGCGGTAATAGAGACAGGGCCCGTACTGTGGGTTCTGTTGGAGTGCTGGAGCCCAGTTAAGTCAGAAGGGGGCGCGCGAAGCCCATGAGCGGTGTCATGAAGCGTATGGGGATGATCTTCCGCGCGAAGGCAAACAAGGCCCTTGACAGGGCCGAGGACCCGCGCGAGACCCTCGATTACTCGTACCAGAAGCAGCTGGAGCTGCTTCAAAAGGTGCGCCGCGGTGTCGCCGATGTGGCGACGTCGCGCAAGCGTCTGGAGCTGCAGCTGAACCAGCTGCAGGGCCAGACCTCGAAGCTGGAGGACCAGGGCCGCAAGGCACTCGCGCTCGGTCGCGAGGACCTGGCCCGCGAGGCACTGTCGCGCCGAGCGGCCCTCCAGCAGCAGGTCACCGACCTGGAGACGCAGCACACGACGCTGCAGGGTGAGGAGGAGAAGCTCACTCTCGCGGCCCAGCGGCTGCAGGCCAAGGTCGATGCCTTCCGTACCAAGAAGGAGACGATCAAGGCCACCTACACGGCGGCCCAGGCGCAGACCCGGATCGGGGAGGCCTTCTCGGGCATCTCCGAGGAGATGGGCGATGTCGGCCTGGCGATCCAGCGGGCCGAGGACAAGACCCAGCAGCTCCAGGCGCGCGCCGGTGCGATCGACGAGCTGCTCGCCTCCGGCGCCCTGGACGACCCGACCGGCACGGCGAAGGACGACCTCACCGCCGAGCTGGACCGGATCTCCGGTGGTTCGGACGTGGAGCTGGAGCTGCAGCGCATGAAGGCCGAACTGGCCGGCGGCTCCTCCTCGCAGCAGGCCATCGAGGGCGGCCCGCAGGATGCAGCCCAGCAGCAGGACCGGTCCCAGTCCCCGCACAAGTTCGACAAGAATTAAGGCAGCGTCATGATCGTACGGATCATGGGGGAGGGCCAGGTACTCCTGGCCGACAGTCATCTCGCCGAGCTCAACAAGCTCGACAACGAACTGCTCGCCGAAATGGAGAGCGGCGACGGCCCCGGCTTCCGCTCCACTCTCCACGCGCTCCTCGCCAGGGTGCGCGAACTCGGCACGCCCTTGCCGGACGACTCCCTGGAGCCGTCCGAGCTGATCCTGCCGTCACCGGAGGCGACCCTCGAAGAGGTGCGCGCCATGCTCCGCGACGACGGTCTGATTCCCGGCTGAGAACCGGCAGCTCCAGCACCCGCACCGACAGTGCCCCGCGCCCGGTCCGCCGGACGCGGGGCACTGTCGCACGTACGGCGGG
>CBRG010000055.1 GCA_000470535.1 Streptomyces sp. AW19M42 | reverse complement strand
GCGCCCCCGCCCAGAGCTTCCCCAACCCCCCGTACACCACGCTCGACACCACCCCCGTCTCGCGTGAGAAGCCGTTCCTCTACCTGGACGGCAACGACTACAAGGTGTTCGTCCCCGCCAAGCGCACCAACGCGCGCGGCGTCTCGTGGAACGGCACGCCGCAGGGCGAGTCCATCCCGCTGAGCCAGTTCTACGTGGTCAAGCCCGGGGCGTCCGCAGCCACCATCAACGCGGCCGTGCAGCAGGGCCTGCACCTGCTCTTCACGCCCGGCATCTACCACGTGAACCAGACGATCAACATCGACCGCGCCAACACGGTCGTCCTGGGCCTCGGCCTCGCCACGATCATCCCGGACAACGGGGTCACCGCGATCAAGGTCGGTGACGTGGACGGGGTGAAGCTCGCCGGCCTGCTCGTCGACGCCGGTCCGCAGAACTCCCAGGTCCTGGTCCAGGTCGGCCCCGACGGCGCCTCGGCCGACCACTCGGCGAACCCGACCACCGTTCAGGACGTGTTCGTCCGGGTCGGCGGCGCGGGAGCCGGCAAGGCCACCACCGCCATGGTGATCAACAACGACGACACCATCGTCGACCACACCTGGCTGTGGCGCGCCGACCACGGCGACGGAGTCGGCTGGGAGACCAACCGGTCCGACTACGGCCTCCAGGTCAACGGCGACGACGTCCTCGCCACCGGACTGTTCGTCGAGCACTTCAACAAGTACGACGTGCGCTGGTCCGGCGAGAGGGGCAAGACGATCTTCTTCCAGAACGAGAAGTCGTACGACGCCCCCAACCAGGCAGCCGTACAGAACGGCAGCACCAAGGGGTACGCGGCCTACAAGGTCGACGACTCCGTCAACACCCACGAAGGGTGGGGCCTGGGCAGTTACTGCTACTACAACGTCGACCCGACGATCATCCAGGGCCACGGCTTCGAGGCTCCGGTCAAGTCCGGAGTGAAGTTCCACGACCTGCTCGTCGTCTCGCTCGGCGGCCAGGGCCAGTACGAACATGTCATCAACAACACCGGCGCACCCACGTCGGGGACGTCGACCGTCCCGTCCAACGTGGTGTCCTTCCCGTGACGCCGCTCATGAAGTGAACGAACGGCGCGGGGTCCGGCAGCTGCTGCCGGCCCCCGCGTCGCCGTAGGCGCGTGTCTCAGGGCCTGTCCGGTGGCGGTTTCGGCTGACCGAGCGTCTGCTCGGACCAGATCACCTTGCCGCGCGCCGTGTAGCGGGTACCCCAGCGCTCCGCGAACTGGGCGACGAGGAACAGCCCCCGCCCGCCCTCGTCGGTGGTCGCCGCGTAGCGCAGATGCGGCGAGGTGCTGCTGCAGTCCGCCACCTCGCAGATCAGCGCCCGGTCGTACAGCAGCCGTACGGTGATGGGCCCGGAGCCGTATCGGATGGCGTTGGTCACCAGCTCACTGAGGATCAGCTCGGTGACGAACCCCTCCTCGTCGAGCCCCTGGTCGATGAGCCACCGGGTTGCCTCCTTGCGGACACCCGAGACGGCCGAGGCATCCGGGGCCACTTCCCACTGCACGCGCCGGGCGGGGTCCAGGGTGCGGGTGCGGGCCACCAGCAGGGCGACGTCGTCGCCCGGCCGGGTGGGCAGCAGGGCCTCCAGCACGTCGTCACAGGTCTCCTCCGGGGTCCGGTCGCGGTCGGCCAGGGCCCGGCGCAGTTCCTCAAGGCCGTCGTCGATGTCCCGGTCCCGGCGCTCGATCAGGCCGTCCGTGTACATGACCAGCCGACTTCCCTCGGGCACTTCCAGTTCGGCCGTCTCGAAGGGCATGCCGCCGATCCCGAGGGGCAGACCTGCCGGGATCTCGGGGAACTCGACGGTGCCGTCGGGCAGCACGAGAGCGGGTCCTGGATGGCCGGCCCGAGCCATCGAGCAACGTCCGGTCACCGCGTCGTAGATCGCGTACAGACAGGTGGCCCCGGTGACGGCGACGCCGTCGTCGGCCTGCTCGTCCTGGTCGATCCGGACGACGAGTTCGTCCAGGTGGCCGAGGAGTTCGTCGGGCGGCAGGTCCAGCGTGGAGAAGTTGTGCACCGTGGTGCGCAGCCGGCCCATGGTGGCCGCGGCGTGCAGACCGTGTCCGACGACGTCGCCCACGACGAGGGCGACCCGTGCGCCGGACAGCGGGATCACATCGAACCAGTCCCCGCCCACCCCGGCCTGCGCCGGCAGGTAGCGGAAGGCGACGTCCAGGGCGTTCTGCTCGGGCACACCGCGCGGGAGCAGGCTGCGCTGGAGGGTCACGGCCATCTCGTGCTCGCGGGTGTAGCGCCGGGCGTTGTCGACACTGACGGCCGCGCGGGCCACCAGTTCCTCCGCGAAGGACAGGTCCTCCGTGTCGAAGGGCGCCTCGTTCTCCGCGCGCCAGAAGTTCGCGATGCCGAGGATGACACCGCGCGCGTGCAGCGGCACGGAGAGCAGCGAGTGGAATCCGTACTCCAGGATTCTCGCGGACCGTTCCGGGTCGACCTGTCTCCACTGCTCGGACGTGGTCAGGTCGGACACCATCCAGGTGTGGCCGCTGCTGCTGCCGACGCCTTCCGGGCCGGTGGGGACGAAGCCGATGACGCGGCCGAGCGGGTAGAGGGGATGGCCGCTTCGGGCGCCGGAGACGGCGGTGCGGCGCACGTTTACCACCTCGCCGGAGGGTGGCTCCGGTTCCTCCCCGCGCAGCACCGCGTCCGCGAGGTCGACCGTCGCGCAGTCGGCGAATCCGGGGGCGGAGACCTCGGCGAGTTCCCGTGCGGTCGTGGTCACGTCGAGGGTGGTGCCGATCCGGGCGCCCGCGCGGTACAGCAGCGTCAGGCGCTCCCGCACGGTCTCCGCCCTGCCGGTGACGACCCGCAGCTCCGTGGTGTCCCGCAGGGTCGCCACGACACCGGGGGGCCCGCCTCGTTCGGCCGTGGGACGGAGGTTGATGGCCAGCAGCCGGTTCCCGGCCGGCCGCACCTCGTCCGTGGCGACCTTTCCGGAGGCCAGCAGCTCGGCGGTGCGCGGCTCCAGCCCCAGCACGGTCACGGCGCGTCCCTCGGCGTCGGCGGGCAGTCCGAGGAGTCTTCGCGCCTCGTCGTTGGCCAGCAGCAGCCGGTGTTCGGCGCCGATGATGAGGACGCCCTCGCGGACCGAGTGCAACACCGCGTCGTGGTGCTCGTACATCCGGGTCATCTCGGTCGGGCCTAGACCGTGTGTCTGACGGCGCAGCCGGCGGCTCACCAGGGCGGCGGCGCCCGTCGTGAGGGCCAGTGCGCCCAGCGCGGTACCGATGGCGAACGGGATGCTCGGTTCGGCCACGGCGTTCACGGTCTCGACCGTGATGCCCACGGACACCAGCCCGTCGACCGTACCGTCGGGACGCAGGACGGGGGCCACCGAGACGACGGCGGGGCCGCGGCTCGTCGTGAAGGTCCGGGTGAAGGCGCGGCCGTCCAGTGCTTCCCTGTACGGGCCGACGAGGTGCTTGCCGATCCGTTCGCGGTCGGGGTGGGTGTAGCGGATTCCGTTGGTCCCGGCCACCACGACGTACTCCACGCCGGTTCGCTCCCGGACCCTCTCCGCGAGCGGTTGCAAGATGGCGGTGGGGTCCCTGCTGTCCAGCGCCGCAGCGGTACCGGGTGCGTTGGCGAAGGACTGCGCCACGCCCATCGAACGGGCCTCGGCCTCGTGCGCGCTGTCGCGTCTGCCCTGGAGCACCAGCGAGAGGACCGCGGCCGCCACGAGCAGCAGCACGATCCCCAGTGTCATGAAGAAGACCTGCCCGGCAACGGTGCGAACACTGAAGAGAGCGCGCACCTTGCGGCCGGCCGAGAGCCCCCTCACGTCGGGTTCGAGGGGCGCACGCCGCTCACCGCCCGAGCGCCCGCCATCGTGCTGATGCGGCCGCCGGGCGGAGCGGTGAAACCACGCCCGGAACCGACCTGTACCACCCACGTCTTTAGGTTTAACACGAATTACCGGGGTCGGAATGCGGAGCGGGTCCACTGCGCGGGACCGGGCTACCGGCCGGGAACCGGCAGGGCGTTCCGAACGGGTGACGTGGACTCGCGCCGGTGCGCGCCCCTCGACCGGCGTCGGCAGCGGCCGGGCATGATCCCGAAATGGTGCCTGTGTTCCTGACCAAGGCGGTCGAGCTGCTGCTCGGCCGGGAAGGCCGTTCGCTCCATCTGAAGGCGGTGGGCTGGGCGACGGTGGCTCTCGCCCTGACCGTGTTCGCCGGCTCCTGGGCGGTGCTCGCGGCGGAAAAGCACGCAGGACACACCGCCACCATCACCAGCTACCCCCGGGCGCTGTGGTGGTCGGCGGAGACCGCGACGACCGTGGGGTACGGCGACTTCTACCCGGTGACCCTGTGGGGCCGGATCGTCGCTGTCGTGGTGATGTGCGTGGGCATCACCACCTACGGGATGGTCACGGCGGCTCTCGCCACCTGGTTCGTGGGGCACGAGCAGAGGCGTCGGCACCGGCTCACCGCGGCGGCGGAGCAGAGCGCGCGTCACGTCCGGGAGGAGACCGCCCAGCTGCTGCACGAGCGCTTCGACCGGATCGAGCGGCTGCTCGCCGATGCGGGCCACGGACCGCGGGAGTAGGCCGGGCCCGGTCGCGGAACGCGATCACCGGCCCTGCGGGGTGTGAACGGCGCACCGCCGGGCATAGGTCGGGTGACCGACAGGAGGTGGCAGTGGGCCGCATCAGGGTTGTCAGACGTCCCCAGCTTCCGTCGCGGCCGCCGCCGCTCGATCTGCGTACGCCGTCCGGGCGTCCGCTGCCGTACTGACCCGTCAGCGTCCACCTCTCATCCGTTCACCGCTTGTTCGCCCGTTTATCCGCCCCGGGGCCGCACACCGTGCGGCCCCGGGGCGCGTCGCGGCGGCCGCACCGGACGAGCCGAGGGCCTACACACCTCGCACGTGTGATCACCCTGCCGCCGAGCGGTGCGAACCGGCAGGATGTCGGTGTACAGGGCCGCCTTCCCGGGCGGCTCCGGCCGCCCCAGGAAAGGGTTCCCGATGCGGGAAGCGCGTGCAGACCAGTCCCCGCCCGACGAGCAGCCCCCCGGCGGGTCCGAGGAGGCGCAGGTGATCGTGGTGGGGGCGGGCCCGGCCGGCTCGTCCGCCGCCTTCCACCTCGCCCGCGCGGGCGTGGACGTGCTGCTCCTGGAGAAGTCCGGCTTCCCCCGGGAAAAGGTGTGCGGGGACGGCCTCACGCCGCGTGCGGTGCACCAGCTCATCCGGATGGGCGTCGACATCGACGCACCGGGCTGGACGCGGTCGCGCGGGATGCGCTGGGTGACCGGGGACCGGCAGGTACGGATCGACTGGCCAGCGCTGGGCGGCTACCCGGATTTCGGCCTCACCCGCAGCCGCCACGACTTCGACGACATCCTGGCCCGCCATGCCGTCGCCGCCGGGGCCCGGCTGCGCACCGGCGTGAAGGTGACGGAGCCGGTGACCGACCGGGCCGGACGGATCACCGGCGTGAGCGCGGTGTCAGGTAAGGCGGATCCGGTGGTGCACCAGGCGCCGGTCGTCATCGCCGCCGACGGCGCCTCCGCCCGGCTGGCCCTCGCGATGGGACTGCAACGGGACACCAGGCGCCAGATCGCCACGGCGGCCCGCCGCTACTACCGCAGCCCCGAGCGCTCCCGGGAGGAGTACCTGGAGCTCTGGGCCGACCTCCGCTTCCCCAGGAGCGATCGCTTCCTGCCGGGGTACGGCTGGATCTTCCCGATGGGTGACGGGCGCGTCAACGTGGGACTCGGCGCGATCCCACACCGCCGCCACGGCAAGCCCGATCTGCGGGCGACCCTGGACCAGTGGCTGGCCCGTACCCCGCCCGAGTGGGGGCTCCGTGAGGAGAACGCCGAGGGGCCCGTGCGCAGCGCGGCGCTGCCGCTGGGCCTCAACCGTCATCCGCTGTACACCCGGGGCCTCCTCCTGGTCGGCGACTCCGGGGGCATGATCAGCCCGTGGAACGGCGAGGGCATCGGCCAGGCCCTGGAGGCCGGGGAGGTCGCCGCCGAGAGCGCCGCACTGGCCCTGGCGATGCCCGCGGGTCCCCGGCGGGAGCGGGCGCTCCACCACTACCCGGCCGAGATGAACCGGCGCTGGGGGCGCTACTACCGGCTGGGCAACACGGCCGCCGATCTCGTCTTCAGCCGGTCGGGGTTCCAGCCCGTACTGAACCGGTACGTGATGGGCTCGCCCTTCCTGCTCAACACGCTGGCCAGGCTGCTCAGCAATCTGACGGACAACCCCTCGCGCGATGTGATCGACCATGTCCTCAACACCGCGGTACGTCTCGTTCCCGCCCCGAAGACACGCCGGCGCTGAAGGCGCCTGAGGGCTGTCCCGTTATCCCTGGTGGATCGGCGCGCGGCGTCAGATGCGGTGCGTCGCGAGGCGGAGGGACGTCCGCGTACTGGACGTGTTCGGGCGGTTCCGACAACGCGGCGAGGTGCCGTAGCCGGTGTCGTGCGCCCGGCAGGGACTACGAGACAGCCCTCAGGGCCGACTCTGGGGGGACCAGACGTACGGGGTCGTCGTGGTGACCGCGTGCAGGCCCAGCCGGGTGAGGATCGGTGCGCTGTCGGCGGAGGCGTCCACGTAGAGGTAGGGGACTTCGCGGGCGGCGGCGAGTTGCGCGCGTCGGGCGACCAGGGCGCGGTAGATCCCGCGTCCGCGCCATTCCTTGAGCGTGGAGCCGCCCCAGAGGCCGGCGAAGTCGACTCCGTCCTTGAACACCAGCCAGGCGGCGCAGACGACTTCGGTGCCCGCCTCCGCGACGAGAACGACGGTGTTCTCCGGAGCGTTCTCGATGCGGGCGGCCAGGTCGTCCGCGAGCCAGTTCCAGTCCTCGCCCCAGACGGCGCTCTCCATGGCGGCGATCCGTTCGAGGTCGGACCTGGCTGTGACGCGCCGGAGGACGACGCCGTCGGGCAGCACGGGGTCGGCGGCGAGGGCAGCGGACTGCCCGATGAGGACGGTCTCACCGTCCTCCGCGGTGAAGCCGGCCGCCACGAGACGCTCTGTCAGATCGGCGGGGAGATCGTGGGCGCGGGTCTTCCACTCGACCGCCTCGCCGCGGGCGGCGTAGAAATCACGCTGCCGCGCTATGAGTTCGTCGAGGGCCTGCCCGTCCACACCGAGGTCCCGCGGCCCCGTGACGAAGCCGCGGTGCCAGCCGACGACGCGCGTCAACGGACCGTCCGTCTCGACGCGGGCCGAGCCGCCCGGCGGGGTGACCCCGCGCAGCTGGGCGTCGTACGCGGTGCGCAGTTCATCGATCAGAGCGCCGGTCGGGCCGGCGGGCAGATTGTCCACCGTCCCCATCCTGCCTAATGGAAGGGTTCAGGACTACGGGTTTCGTCGTTCAGTCAGTACGTCCGGAAGCCGCGGTGGAGGGCGCCGTACCGAAGGCGCGCACCAAGGTGTCGACGGCCGCGCTGACGACCTCCGCGACATCCGCCGGGTCGAGCGGACGGGTGCCCAGGGCGCTCATCCCGGGCACTCCCCGTAGACCAGGGCGATGAACTGGTTGGCCGCCCTGACCGGGTCCTCGACCCCCAGGTGCCCGGCGTTCGCGAGGCGGGCGAGCCGGCCCGCGAGTGCCTCGGTGAACCGGTCGGGCCCGCTGGCCCGCACCTCGTCGACGAGGTCCGGGAGGCGCACGGCCTCCGCGTACAGCAACCGGCGCACGGATTCGGACTGCTCGTCGCAGTAGCAGTCCCTGGTGGCCCCGACCCGGACCGGCCGCGCCCGACGCCGCCGAGGCCGGAGACGACGGAGACGACGTCACGTCCGACGGCGGTGGGGTCGGTACGCCGTACACGCGGCCGGTAACCGACCGCGCCCGAGCTGCGCTCACGGGGTCCGGGCCGTCCTGTTCGCGTCGTCCGTGCCGCTCGTGTCGTCCGTCTCGTCCCAGCGGGCGGCGAGCAGCAGGGCGATGTCGTCAGGCCGGTCCGGGGCCTGTCTGGCCCGCGCGATCACATGGTCCGCCGTGGCGGTCAGCGGGGCCGGGCCGAAATCGGCGATGGTGCGGCGCAGTCGTTCGATGCCGACATCGATGTCCGTTCCTGACTGCTCGACCATGCCGTCGGTGTACAGGGCGAGCATCGCGCCCGGTGCCAGGCGCAGTTCGCTGACGGGGTAGGAGGCGTCGGGCGCGACACCGAGCACGATTCCGCCCGGCAGGTCCTGCACCTCGGCCGTGCCGTCCGGGTGGCGCAGCACGGGCTGCGGGTGCCCGGCGCGCACGGCCTGCGCGATCCCGGTGGCCGGGTCCAGGACGATGTAACAGCAGCTGGCGAACTGCCCGGGGTCGAGGTCGATGAGGAGCCGGTTGGTGCCGCTCACCACCTCCTGCGGATCGTGTCCGCTGAGCGCGAAGGCCCGTACCGCGCTGCGGAGCTGGCCCATGGTCGCGGCGGCAGAGACGCCGTGTCCCTGGACGTCCCCGATGACCAGGGCCACCCGCCCGCCCGTCTCGATGACGTCGTACCAGTCGCCTCCGACCTCCATGCCCTGGGTGCCCGCGAGGTAGCGACCGGCGGTGGCGACGTGGTCGACGACGGGCAGCCGGTGGGGCAGCAGGACGTCCTGCAGTCCGCGGGCGAGCGCTGCCTCGGTGTCGTACCGCTGGGCCCGTTGCAGCGCCTGGGCGATGAGCCCGGCCAGCGCGGTCAGGATCGTGCGCTCCTCCGGGCTGAAGCCGCGCGGCTGATCGAAGCCGAGGATGCAGGAGCCGACGTGCTGTCCGGAGGCGATCAGCGGCAGGAACGCGCGGGCGCCGACATCCGCGTCCATGGGGATGCCGGGGTAGGCGGCGCCCAGGTGCTGCATGGACTCGAAGAAGATCGGGCGGCCGGAGGTCAGCGTTTCCACACCGGGGATGCGGGCGTCCAGGCCGACGCCGTCGAATCCGTTGAGGAAGCCCTTGGGGAAGCCGGTCTCCCACTCCAGGTAGAGGCGGCCCTCCTTCAGCAGGTAGATCGCGAGCTGCCTGCCGCCGAACGCGGGCAGCAGTTCCTCGGTCACCACGGCGGACACCTGCCGGGCGGTAACGGCCTCGGTCAGCGCGATGGCCAGCGCGACCGGCCGGTAGAGCGCGGCGGAGCGGTCGGCGGGGGAACCGAGGCCGAGCCCAGGCGAGGACACGGAGCCCGGCGCGTAGGAGGGCTGCTCGGTGGGGGTGAGTACGGCCGTCAGCCCTTCGTGGCCGGGGTACAGGGAGATCGCGAGCCAAGGTGGCGGGTTGCGCCGGGCGAGGAAGTGGACCGGGTCGTCGGAGATCATGGCGGACCGGTAGTGGTCCTCGTACGCGGGGTTGGCGAACCACGGCAGGACTTCCCAGAGCACCCGGCCGACCAGCTCGGACCTGGCGTGGCCGAGGATCTGCTCGGCCAGGTCGTTGAGGTAGGTGATCCGGCCGAAGCGGTCCAGCGAGAAGATTCCCCGCGGCAGCCGGTCGGCCGCCTCGGGGACGACCGGCCCGATGCCGAGGTCCACCAGGAAACCGGTCAGATGGCTCGCCTCACCGGCCCCGCCGTCGCGGCGGCCCGAGACCTCCAGCAGATGCGAGCGGCCGTCGGGGCCGCGCAGCCGCATCCTGCGTACGACCGGGCCGCCCGACCCCGCCGCCTGGCGGGCCAGGGCCCACAGTCCGTGGACGTCCTCCGGGGCCAGTTGCGCGGCCAGCGCGTCGATCGTGCCCGGGAACTCGGCGGGCTCGGTGCCGAGGATCCCGCACAGTTCGCCGTCGGCGCCGACGGCTCCGCTGGCCAGGTCCCAGTCGAAGCGGCCGATCCGTACGGGCGGCGAGCTGCCTGCGGGCAGCTGGACGGGGAGCGGTTCCTCGTCCCATCGCGGTTCCGTACCGGTGGACGCCAGCTCCGTCAGTGCGGTGCCCAGCTGTTCGGCGACCGTGCCGAGCCCGCGCCGTTCCGCGGTCCCCACCGGCTTTCCGGGTGTCGCCGGACACAGCACCGTCAGCACTCCGACCCGTTCGCCGCCGCAGCTGACCGGCACGTACAGGGAGCCGAACGGGAACGGCAGGCCCGCCATCAGCTGCGGGTATCGGCGCATGGCCTCCTCGGGGTCGGCGAGGTGTACGGCCTGGCCCCTGCGGAAGGCGTCGGCCACCGGGAACGGGCGGTTCACATGCATCCGCCACCAGGGGCGGAAAAGCGGTCCGGGCAGCCCCGCCAGTACCGCCAGCCGCAGCAGTCCCGGCGTGCGGGAGCGGAGATAGACGCCGCCCGCCTGTCCGCCCGCGGCCTCCACCCCGTTCACAACGCCCTGGGCGAGCACCAGGGACAGTTCGTCCGGCGCCCGGCCGTCCTTCAGCCCCCCGGGCACGCCGGCGCCCTCACTGAGCGGAGCACCCCGGGCCGCGCCGTACCAGGTCACCCACCCAGCATGCTCCCGGTGAGCCGTGCTCCGCACTTCAGGCAGGGGCCTCCACAGGACGGAGAGGCACCCCAGGGACAGCAGTGACACCCTTTTGGCAAGAAATATACCCTTTACACTTGAATGCGAGTCCGAAGGGCGGCCCATCGTCCGACATCCGCACAGGAGGCACGATCATGGGCAAGAAGCAGAGTCGGCACAACCGTGGCGCCCGCAGCGGCGGCCATGAGCACTCCGCGACCACGGAGCCCAGGGAACAGACGAGCGCCGCACCCGCACCCGAAGGGGTGAAGGCGATCTCGGAGCAGGTCTCGCACAGGCGTGAGCGGAAGTTCGGCCACAACTGACCTCCGCCACAAACCGAAGTCAGCACCGAACGAAGTCACCTCCCGACCGAGTCACGTCCGAACGAACGGAGCGGCGGCCGCCATTGATGGCGACCGCCGCTCCGTCGCGACCGTGCGGGGCTGTCGGGACCTACGGGGCGCCGTCCTACCGGTCGTCGGCGGGCGGCCGCTTGTCACCGAGCCGGTCATTGAGCTTCTGCTGGGCGGAGTCGACCTGGCCGCCGTATTTGCCACCCGTCTTCTTGTCGACGAAGTCGCCACTTTTCTCGACTCCCTGGCGGGCCTGGTCCGGGTGCCCCTTCATCAGGCCCTTGATCTTGTCGAGCATGCTCATGACTGTCCTCCTCATGGAACGCTGACACTCCCAGCATCCACGCGGTGCCCGGGTGTCGCACCTGGGGGCGACCGGGCGGCGACAGCCGGCAGGCGGCCGGACCGCAGGGAAATTACTCGCAGGTATGTAGTGACTTCTTACGCGAGCGACAGTAGAACTCGTTCCCATTCGATCGAGAGTGAGGGGCGTCACATGGCGGACTCAAGCTTACCCGACAAGGGATCGAGCAGTGTCTCGCGTCGCAGATTCATCGCTAGAACAAGTTTCATAGTAGGGGCTGCGGCCCTCTCCGGCCACGCCACCGTCGCCCAGGCGGCGAGCCGCGCCAGAGCCACGGTGATCGGCAGCGGGGAGCGCGTTCCGGTCCTGGTGATCGGCACCGGGTACGGCGGCTCAGTGGCCGCCCTGCGGCTCGCCCGCGCGGGCATCAAGGTGCACATGGTCGAGATGGGCATGTCCTGGGACACCCCCGGCTCCGACGGCAAGATCTTCGCCAACACGACGAGCCCCGACGGCCGCTCGTACTGGCTGCGCACCAAGACCAAGCAGCCCCTCAGCAACTTCCTCGGCTTCCCCATCGACAGGTCGATCCCCCGCTACACCGGAATCCTGGACGCCGAGGACTTCAGCGGCATCACGGTCTACCAGGGGCGCGGCGTCGGCGGCGGCTCGCTGGTCAACGGCGGCATGGCCGTCACCCCGAAGCGGGAGAACTTCGGCGCCGTCCTCCCCACGGTCAACGCCGACGAGATGTACTCCACCTACTACCCGCGCGCCAACTCCGGCCTCGGCGTCGGCACCGTGGACCCGGCCTGGTTCGACAACGTCGACTGCTACAAGTACGCCCGGGTCGGCCGCAAGCAGGCCCAGCGCTCAGGCTTCCCGTTCGTCTTCGTGCCCGACGTGTACGACTGGGACTACATGGAGCAGGAGGCGGCCGGCACCGTACCCAAGTCGGCACTGGCGGGTGAGATCCTCTACGGCAACAACTACGGCAAGAAGTCGCTGCAGAAGACCTACCTCGCCCAGGTCATGGCGACCGGAAACGTCACCATCTCGCCCCTGCACAAGGTGACTTCGGTCTCTCCGGCGTCGGCCGGCGGCTACACCGTCGTCATCGACCAGCTGCGCACCGACGGGAGCACAGAGGCCACCAAGACGGTGACCGCGGACAAGGTGTTCTTCGCGGCCGGCAGCGTCGGCACGAGCAAGCTGCTGACCGAGCTGAAGGCGACCGGCAAGCTGCCCGCCCTCAACGACGAGATCGGCAAGGGCTGGGGCGACAACGGCAACGTCATGTGCGGCCGCGCCAACCACCTGTGGGACCCCACCGGCGCGGTCCAGGCGAGCATCCCCTGCGGAGGCATCGACAACTGGGCCGCCGGCGGCGCGTTCGCCGAGGTCGCGCCGCTGCCGACCGGGATCGAGACGTTCGCCTCGTTCTACCTGTCGATCACGAAGAACCCGAACCGGGCCCAGTTCTCATGGAACCCCGCGACGGGCAGGGTCGACCTGAACTGGCAGACCGCGTGGAAGCAGCCGTCCATCGACATGGCCAAGACGATCTTCGACAAGATCAACGCGAAGGAGGGGACGATCTACCGGACGGACCTCTTCGGCGTGTACAAGATCTGGGGCGACCACCTCACCTACCACCCCCTCGGGGGTGCGGTACTGGACAGGGCCACCGACAACTACGGCCGCCTGCACGGGTATTCGGGCCTGTACGTGATCGACGGCGCACTGATCCCCGGCAACACCAGCGTCAACCCGTTCGTCACCATCACGGCACTCGCCGAACGGAACATCGAGAAGATCATCGCCACCGATCTGTGACACCGGCCCGACGCGGCAGGCCGGCCGGGAGGAGATGACGGGACGGGTCTCCTCCCGGGTACGCCCCGGGCCCGGGGCGGAACGGACGGGCCCGGGGCGTCCGGCTCACGGTTCAGTGGCCGGGCAGCACGCACACGGCGTCGAGACCCAGTACGTGGTTGAGCCGGCCGAACGCCAGCCAGGAGCCGATGCTCATGCTCAGCTCGACGATCTCGCGCTGGCTGTAGTGCGCGGTCATCCGGGTCCAGAACTCCTCGTCCAGACCGTGGTGGTCCAGCGCGTACCGCTCGGCGTACTCGGCCGCCAGCCGGGTCCGGTCGTCGAAGGCCCCGGTGCTCCGCCACTCGTTCACCGCGTCGGCGAACTCCTCCTCGACCTTCTCGCCGTCCCGTTCCGTGCGCCAGTCCAGGCAGAACAGACACCCGTTGATCTGCGCGATCCTCAGCCGGGCGGCCTCGAACTCCCGCAGGCCCAGCGAGGTGTGCTCGTACACCGACAGGGAGAAGTTCGCGGCGGCCATGCCGATTCCGGGGACCATGTCGCCCCACACGTATCCGATCGGCTCCTGGCCCTCGGGTATGTCGATGATCATGGCTGCTTCCTTCCGAGTCTGCCGGCTGCGGGGCGCAGGGGGACGTCGAGCGCGTCGTAGAGTCCGGGATCCGCGTCCACCAGCCAGTCGATGGCATTCACCAGCCGGCCGACCGCGGTGGCGTTGCCGCCCGCTGATCGGTTCTCGTCCTCGTCGGTGGCCTCGACGGTGACCTCGATGCGCGGACGGCCCTCGATGATCACGCGGTGGGCACCGGCGCCGTCGGGCGGCGACGGCCAGTCCGGGGCGCAGGACGGGTGGATGCGGGTGACGTGCTCGATGACGATGCGGGGCTCGCCCTCGACGATGCCCTGCACCTCGAACCGCACCGCGCCCTGGGTGCCCGCCTCGAACACGCCCATGGTCCGGGTGGTGACCGTCGTCTCCAGCGGGCGCCTGGCCATGGTCTCGCGGATGTCGTCGAGCTCCACGTCCAGGGCCCTGGCCATCAGCCGTATCTGCCCGCCCCACACCATCGTCGGAACGGAGGCCGCGAGCATCAGCGGCTCGTACTCCATGGGGTGTCCCATACCGATCAGGTCGCGGACCGAGTCGGGCTGGTCGTAGGTGGAGTAGTCGAAGATCTCCTGGCAGCGGATCGCGTCGACCGTGCTGCCGAGTCCGCTGATCAGCAGCGGCAGCACGTCGTTGCCCCAGCCGGGGTCGACGCCGGAGACGAACAGCGAGCCGCCGCCGTCCGCGACGGCGGCCAGGACCGGATCGCGCAGCTCGGGCGGGGCGCCCCGCTGGTCGTAGAGGGCGTACAGGGCGGGGGTGACGACCACCGCCCCGGTCCGGACCGCCCTGGTGATGTCGGCGAGCGCCTCGTCGGGGCGGATGTCCCCGGAGGCCGCGTACACCAGCGCGCCGGGAGCGGTGGCCAGCACCGCGTCGATGTCGTCGGTCGCCGCGACGCCCAGATCGCGGCCGGTCCCGGCGAGGTCGCCCGCGTCGCGGCCCACCTTGCCAGGATCGTGAACAAGTACGTGCGCCAGTTTCAGGGCCGGATGGGCCTCGACGGCGCGGATGGCCGCGCGGCCGACATTGCCGGTTCCCCAGACCACCGTGGAAATCATGCGGCGGAGGGTAGCGCGCGGGATGAAAGGTTCATAGTGCCATCGCGCAGCCGGTTGTGAGGCGGCCGGAGCGGGCCCGAAGGCCGCTGCCCGGCCGCCTGCCGCGTCCGCCGCTACTCGTCGATCGCGGCCCCGAACGCCGCGCCGGCCGCCGGGCCGCCGAGCGATCCGCCGTCGTACGTCCACGAGCCGGAGGCGGTGACCCCGCCGGCGCCCGCCGGGAGCATCCAGACGACGCCGTTGCCGGTGTCCTCACCGGGCGCCGCGGCCAGCAGGCCGAAGCGCCCGTCCCGGTCAGGACCGGTCAGCCGGACCTGACCGCCCCAGCGGTCCCCCTTCTCGGGGATGCCCGGCACGTGGGCCGAGTCCTGGTCCCATGAGGCGGCGCCGGTGGCGGTCAGCCCGCCGGCCGAGCCGCGCAGCACCCATACCGCCCCGGCGTCCGCGACCGTGCCGATGTCCTCGCCGGGTGCGCCGATCGCCACGTCCGGGTACCCGTCGCCGTCGGTGTCCGCCACCGAGAGGTCCGCGCCCCAGTTGTCGCCGCGCTCGTCCGTGCCGGGGACACCGGTGGTGTCCTGGGTCCACCACACGGGCGGTGTGCCGGGGCCCCCGGCGCCGACCGGGCCGTCGCCGGCGCTGCCGTAGTACACGCCGACTGCTCCGCCGTTCACGAACTCGCCGCCGTCGTCCGGGCTGCTCGGCTCCCCGGTGACCAGGTCGTCGTAGCCGTCGCCGTTGATGTCACCGGAGGCGGCGGACGGGCCGCCGGGCAGATCGCGGTCGTAGCGCAGGCCCTGGACCTCCGCGAGGAAGAGCGCCGACCAGCCGTACCCCGGTTCGTCGCCGCCGGTGACCCCGGAGACGACGAGATCGGCGAGGCCGTTGCCGTCGTAGTCGCCGGTGGTCATGGCCCTCGGCGCGATCGGGCGGCCGGGCGTGCCGGGGAGCCGCTGCTGCGTGAGGGGCGCGGGCATGCCTGGCCCCCGGCGCACAGCCGCGTCGTACTGGTACAGCGTGAGGTCGTCGCGGTCGGTCACGGCCAGCTGGTCGCCCGGGATGTCGGGGCTGAAGTGCGCCGCCGCGAGGGCGCTGCCGAACCGGGCCCCCGCCGTGAGCGCGTCGGCCTGCAGCCAGTCGCCGGCCCCGCCGGTGAGCCCCTTCGGGGAGCCCCACAGCACGACGACGCCGCCCGCGTCGGTCACCGGCTCGACGTCCTCGCCGGGCACGCCGACGACCGCGTCGTCGTAGCCGTCGCCGTCGAGGTCTCCGGTGGCCAGGGCCCGGCCGAAGCCGTCACCCGCCTCTGCGGCCCCGGGCACCCCGGCGGTGTCCTGGCCGATGACGGCCGCGCGGGCGGTACCGATGCCGGCCTGCGAGCCGTACTGCACGGTCACGTACCCCGCGCCCTTCTTTCCGCCGACGGTGCCGGAGGGGGCGCCGGTGAGCACGTCCTCGTATCCGTCGCCGTCGAAATCACTGTTCCGGTCGTTCGCGTGCGTTCCGCCGGGAGTACCGGCGTAGGCGGAGGGGGCGGCGATGGCGGCCCCCGCCATCAGGAGGAAGGCGGCCGCGACTACGGCGGCCGAGCGGCTGGGGCGCACGAGCGGCTCCTCGGTTCAAGGATGACCGGGCGAGTCCGGGGGGACGCCGGGAAGGGCCCGTCGCCTTCCCCGCACACCGTTCGACCGCCTGTGAGCCGCAAGGGTTGTACGGCACGCGAAAGGGGTGGGGAGGAGCCGCCCGGCTCCTCCCCACCCCGGCGCCCGGCCCCTCCCGAAGGCGGAGCCGGCGTATGTCAGTAAGCCCCGAAGACGTTGTCGATCGAGCCGTAGGTGGCCGCCGCGTAGTTGCACGCGGCGGTGATGTTGGCGACGGGGTCGAGGATGTCCGTCGACGTACCGGCCACGTGGTAGGCATCGAAGGTGGGCTGGATCACCTGGAGGAGACCCTTGGAGGGCGTGCCGGCGACGGCGTTCGAGTCCCAGTTGTTCACGATCTGGGGGTTGCCGGAGGACTCGCGGATGACGTTGCGGTAGATGCCGTCGTAGCTGCCGGGGATGCCGTTCTGGGCCATCACGGCGAGCGACTCCTTGATCCAGCCGTCGAGGTCGTCGGTGTACGCGGTCGCGGCCTGCGCGGGAGCGGTGGCGGCGGTCTCGGTGGCGGCGGTCTGCTGCGCGACGGGCGCGGCCGTCCGCTGGGAACGGTCGGCGCGGTCGGCCCCATCGGACCGGTCGGAAGACTGCGCGGCGTCGGTCGCGGGCTTTGCCTCGGTCGCGCCCTTTGCCTTCGAGCCGGCGGTGGGAGCCGCCTTCGGGGCTACGGCAACGGACTTGGCGCCGATAGTCAGCTTGAGACCCGGGTGAATCAGGTCGGGGTTTCCACCGACCGCACTCCGGTTGTCCTGGTAGAGCCGCTCCCAGCCACCGCTGAGGGAATGCCCCCGGGCGATCTTGGAAAGCGAATCACCGGAGACCACGGAATAGACGGTGGACTCCGCCTTGCGGACGGCAATTCCCTTGGCAGCAAAGGGGGTCGAGGCCGCCGCCTTTTCTGTGACGACGGGGTGTGCCGGTGCGGCAGAAGCCGATCCGGCCCCGATCAGAGGGAGCGCGAGAACGACTCCGCCCGTGCTCACGGCGATGAAACCGCGGGTCAGGGTGGTGGACTTGAAACGACGGTACTTACCCGTGATGGGCATGGCGAATTTCCTCTCCGCCGCCTGCGAGGTGAGCTGTCGGGTTCGGACTGGAGATGTCCGGCCGCACGTGATGGCGACTTAACCCCTAGCCGCTCCGGATTCCGGACCGGCGGCAAACCTGGGTCCCCCGCTCCTGCCGTACGTGAGTGGGTCGGGTTACCGGACGGCGGCAGGATTCGGCGTTCCATCCGGATTGACGGTGACCGTAAGCGAAAGACGCCTGGCGAAACAAGCCCGGAATTCTTGATCCCAATTGATTCGCA
The DNA here is from genome assembly GCA_000470535.1 of Streptomyces sp. AW19M42. Taxonomy (GTDB): domain Bacteria; phylum Actinomycetota; class Actinomycetes; order Streptomycetales; family Streptomycetaceae; genus Streptomyces. The sequence continues at coordinate 13,104 of CBRG010000055.1, read as the reverse complement.
AGATCAATTAAATGAAATGCTCGGCATCAGCCCCTTCGGGGGAAGTCAACTTTCTTGGCACAACAGGGAACCGAGGCCGGACGCACCCCGTCGCGAGCCGGGAAAGTGATGCTGACCACTGAGACCGAAAAGGGCGATTTGCACGATTTTCGTCACCTTTAGACCATGACCAAAGGGACTCAGGTTGATCATTAATGACATTTGCGATTAATCTCCCAAGCAGGACATTTCATCGCGCCCGGCAGCTGCGACACCCGCGACTCGACACCACCACATATACATCTGCATTGATGCATCGAAATAGATGCACTACCGTGTGGCTCATCGGTCGGCGCTCGTGGCGCCGCCCACCACTGCGACCGGGAGAACCTGATGTTCCTCGACACCGATGGCGCCACGCTCCACTACGAGGTCCGCGGCTCCGGCCCGCTGCTGCTCGTCTCCCAGAGCGGTGAGGGCGACGCCGACCGCAGTACCGACCTGGTCGACCGGCTCGTGGACCGCTGCACCGTGGTCACCTACGACCGCCGGGGCCTCTCCCGCAGCACGCTCGGCGATCCCGGACAGCGCATCACCATGGCGCAGCACGCCGACGACGTGCACCGGCTGCTGGCCGAACTGACCGATGAACCCGCCCTGATGCTCGGGTGCAGCATGGGCGCCGCCATCGGGCTGCATCTGGCGATCGCCCATCCCGAGCAGCTCGGGCTGCTCGTGGCGCACGACCCGGTCGCACCGTCCCTGCTGACCGCCGGACAGCGCGAGCGGCACGTCGCCGAGCTGGCGCACCTTCAGGATGTCCACCGCTACGGGGGCCTGGATGCGGCCTTCCCCGAGATCGCCCGGGTCCTCGGCATCGACCCGGCGCGTCAGGAAACCGAGCCGGGGCTCACACCGATGCCCCTCACCCCGCGCCGGGTCGCCGACTTCGGCTTCTTCATCGAGCGCGACTTCACCGCGGTCATCGAATCCGAGCTCGACCGAGAAGCGCTGCGGGCGACTCCCGTACGCATCGTGCCCGCGAGCGGCAGCACCACGGCGTCATCCGTCTTCGTCGGGCAGTGCGCACAGAGCCTCGCCGAACTCGTCGGCCGGGAAGTCGTCCCGTTCCCCGGCGGCCACAACGGCAACACCACGCATCCGCGGGCGTTCGCGGCCCGGCTGCGGGACGCGCTGTCCGGGGTATGAGCGTGGGCACCGTCGGCCGGGACGGCGGCCGGCGCCCCGTCACAGCGAGCGGATCAGTGCGGCCGGCTGCCGCCCTCGCGCCTGAGCCGCGCCGAGAGGTGGTGCTGGAGCGGCTGGCCGACCGCCGCGAGGTCGTGGACGAATTCGAGCGTGCCGTCATCCGTCAGGGTGTAACGGCGGCGGGTGGCGCTGACCTCCTTGGCGGTGGGAGCGAGAGCGACCTGATGGGTGGCTAGGTCGGCCGCGCCGTCGGCCGCGCGGCCCGTCAGGATCTCCGCGACACCGGTCGGCTGGGTGATCAGTGCCTCCACCCGCCCGTCCGCCTGCATCCGCCACCAGCCGCTCTCCCGTGCGGACGGCCGCAGCGGGGCGCCGTCCGCGTCGAGCAGCCAGGCACGCGCCTCGTAGTGGAGGAAAGGCCGCCCGTCGTGGCTGAAGGTCACCTGCTGCGCGTACCGGAACTTGTCGGCGAGCGTCGGGTACTCACCGCTGCCCCGCCCTGCCCACGTGCCCAGGAACCCGGTCAGCGGTGCGAGCAGCGCATGCGGGGCAGGCGTTGCGTCCGGCCGGAACGCGTCGGGGTACGGGTGCTGCTGGGCGGGGTCGAACATCTTGCGCGCTCCTGGGGCGGGGACGGTGACGGTTGGCAGCCTAAGGGCTTGCGGGGAATCAAGGTGTTGCTTCCCCGCAAGCCCGTAGGGGCCGGCCAGTTGATCCGGTGCCGGACTGGTACGTCACTGTCCCCGGGGCGGGACGGTGTCAGCTACTGGACTTGGCAGTCACGCCGCTCACGTAGCGAGCATGTACCGAGACTCCGCATGACCGCTGTCTCCTCCGACTTCAAAGGACCATTCCCAACCGGGAATTGCCGGTGTCCGCCGCGCCCCGCAGGATCTGGTCCGAACTGACCTGCCCAGGGCAAGGGGACGAAGATGATCGAGATCGACCCGCAGCAGCTGGCCGACCGTTACACGGCTCAATGGAATGTGTCCGATGCCGCAGAGCGCCGCGCGGCCGTCGAGCGACTCTGGGCCGAAGACGGATCCACATCCTTCACCCGCCCGCGGAGATTCGGGAGACCGCCGCGGAACCCGGCTTCGACCACCCGACTCTGGAGGCTCACGGATACGACGCCATCGAGACCCGAGTGGCCCGAAGCCACGAGCAGTTCGTCGAGAAACAGAGATTCGCCTTCCGGGCGCGCCCCGGTTCGATACGTCTCAACGGCACGGTCAGGATCGGCTGGGAGGCGGTGTCCACCGCAACCGGCGACGGGGTGGGTGGTGGTTCGGACATCCTCGTACTCGACGACAACGGCCGGACAAAGATCGACTACATGTTCCCGGGCCCCTGAACGGCGGCAGCACAAGCCATTGCCCCGGCGGCTGCTGAGAGAGCCTCGGCTGTCGCCGGGTCGGCCGGCAGGAACGCCTCCAGTTTCAGCTCGGCAAGCGTCACGTCGACGGCGGTGGCGAAGGTCGTCACCGTCGTCATCAGACGAAGCTCACCGTACGAGGACCGCAGGCGCAGAGGCACCGCGAAACCGAGTTGCCCGGCGGACGGCGCCAGCTCGGGAACGTACCCGGCGAGCTCGGCCCGTAACTCCTCCAGATGGCCGAGACGCACCAGGATGTGGCGCGCCCACCCGGCCAGGTTGAGGATACGGGGAGCCAGCCCGTCGGGATGCAGCGCCAGGCGGTAGACATTCGTGCCCGGACCCACCAGCTCGGCAGCCGCGCCTTCGGTGATCAGGTCGAATGCGGTGTTCGCGGCGATCAGGTCACCGCCCCGGTCCGCAACCAGCGCCGGATACGGCAGATGTCCGCGGAGAATGTGGTCGATCGCCGTGCGCACGGGGGCAGCACCGGATCGTTCAGTGAGCTCTCCGGGAGACGGGCGCGTACCCGGCGGCCAGCATCAGCTCGTCGCGCTCCCGGAGCGACAACTCCAGCGACTCGGCCAGGCGCACGACCATGTTCCGGCCCGGGACGGACCTGCCGGATTCGATGAAGCTGAGGTAGCGCTGGGTGGTGCCCGCTCGCGGCGCGAGATCGAGTTGGCTGATATGAAGGCTGGTACGACGTTCACGAAGCGTACGGGGGAAGTCCACGGTCCTTTTGTAACGGCGGCGGAGGGTCCGGGCCATTCCTTGCAGGGAATCGCCGCCACTCGTACCGGACGTGAACACCACCGACATGGACAGACGATTCCCAGATCAGCCCCCGCGTCGAGGCGCTGATCGTGCCGGCCGCACTCGCCCCGGTGACCGAGACCGTGACGCCGCCCACCTGGCTCGCCGGCGCGACCCCCGCGGCAGAGACCTTGCCTCAACGGCGTTCACCGACGGCTTCGCGGGGGTGGTGGGGTGGGTCAGTTCCAGCGGTCCTGGTTGATGAAGTGGGCGAAGCCGCGCCAGGAGTTGGGTCCCATCACGCCGTCGATGGGGCCGGTATAGCCGTTCTGCGCGGCGAGGCGTTGCAGAGCGGCCCAGGTATTCGTCCCGGGGACACCGTCGATGGGGCCGGTATAGCCCCAGTCACGCAGGTTCCGCTGGAGAGCGGCATACGTATTGACTCCCGGAACCCCATCGACCGGGCCCGTGTACCCGGACTCGATCCGCAGCCAGTTCTGCGTCCGCTGCCACATCACCGGCCCCGGAACACCGTCCTCCTCCGTCGACGACTTCGGCAGACCGCCACCACCCGGTGGCGGGTCGGTCGGCGTGGTGGGTTCGAACGCCCAGGAGCGGGCGCGGCTGAGGTCGACGGGGGACGCGCCGCCGGCCGACCCGACGGAGGTGTACTGGTGGGCGGCCCAGTCGGGATAGTGACCGCCGAGGTCCGGGGCGCCGGGCCAGGTGCCGTCGTTGGCTCCCCAGGAGGCCGCCCACAGGTGGGCGCCGGCGGCGATGGTGGCGGTCCAGGTGTTCGCGCGCAGGGCGCCGGTGCTGATGTAGAACCAGGGCACATAGCTTCCGACCCGTTCACGCACCCGGTTGAACCAGGTGGACACCTCGGTGTCGCCCCACAGCCGGGTGGAGTCGTCGAGCACCTCGACGTCCAGGGCGAGTACGTCGCCGGGGCGGTAGTCGTGCAGGTGGTCCACGAAGTAGTCGGCCGCGGCGGCGGGGCCGAGGAAGTCCCCCGACAGCCAGTAGTGACCCACCCGCAGCCCTGCGGCGCGGGCGCCGTCGACGTGGCCGGGATACGAGGAGGAGGTGTAGGGGCCCTCGGTGAGCTGGCATCCGCCGGCCTTGACGATGACGAACTGCCGTCCCTCCGCGGCGGCGCGGGCGTAGTCGATGCCGAGCTGGTTGTTCGAGACGTCCAGCCCCTCCAACTCGTCCGCCCGGGCGCGGGGGCGGCCGGAGGCGGTCGCGGCGGCCGCGAGTATCCCGGCCGGGGCGAGGGCCGTCACAGCGGCGGCACGGATCAGGGTTCTCCTGCGCATGGTTCCTCCGGTGAGGGTGGGGCTCTCAACAGCGAACATGTCATGTGCTTAACAAAATCTATGCGCGTAGGCTACCGTGACTCCTCCTCGCTCTGGCAAGTCAAGTCGCCTAAATATTACGGGAGTTGTCGTGCAAAGGAATCATGGAACCGACGACGGCCGGAAGGCTCTGCCTCGGATCGAGATGAGCCGGCGAACGCTGCTGCGGGGCTCGGTCACCACGCTCGGTCTGGCGGCCGGCGGCGTGCTGTTCTCGGGGAACGCCGCACAGGCGCTGGACATCTACAACCCCTTCAGCGGATACCCGATCACCGGCACCTGGCAGGACCACCTCAACGACGGCTCGCTGGGCGGCATCGACTTCGGAATGGGCGTCGGCACGGCCCTGCCCGCCGCGGGCGCCGGTGTCATCACGAACATCCCGGACAACGGGACCGGCGGGCACACGGTGACCATCACCCACAGCGACGGGTACCGGACGCAGTACATGCACCTGTCCCGGTTCCTGCTGGCTGACGGCGCCTCGGTCGGCAAGGGCGGGATCGTCGGGTACTCCGGGGGTGCCGTCGGAGCCCCCGGCTCGGGAAGCTCCACCGGACCGCACGTGCACTGGCATCTGATCACCCCGGGCGGCACCCGGGTCAACCCGCTCGACTACCTGGGCACTGGCGGTGGTGGCGGTCTGCCGAAGTCGTCGACGGAGGAGGACGGTGTTCCGGGGCCGGTGATGTGGCAGCGGACGCAGAACTGGCTGCGGATCGAGTCCGGGTACACGGGCCCGGTCGATGGGGTTCCGGGAGTCAATACGTATGCCGCTCTCCAGCGGAACCTGCGTGACTGGGGCTATACCGGCCCCATCGACGGTGTCCCCGGGACGAATACCTGGGCCGCTCTGCAACGCCTCGCCGCGCAGAACGGCTATACCGGCCCCATCGACGGCGTGATGGGACCCAACTCCTGGCGCGGCTTCGCCCACTTCATCAACCAGGACCGCTGGAACTGACCCACCCCACCACCCCCGCGAAGCCGTCCCGGCCGGATGAGGCGCTGATCGAGCGCCGGCACCCGGCCGCGTTCACCGAAGCGCCGCCAGCACTGCCGCGAGGCCCTCTCGCAGATCCTTGACGAAATACCCGGGAACCTCCAGCGACGGGAAGTGCCCTCCGCTTTCGGGCTCCCTCCACCGGACGATCCGTCGGTACCGCTCCTGCGCCCAGGGGCGCGGGCACTTCTCCACGTCGCGGGGATACATGGTGAGCGCCGACGGAACGTCGACCCGAAGTCCGGGATCCAGCGAGTTGTGGCTCTCGTAGTAGATACGGGCCGCCGACGCACCGCTCCGCGTCAGCCAATACAGGGTGACGTCGTCAAGAACGCGATCGATCGAAATCGACTCGAACGGGCTGTCCTCGGTGTCCGACCACTCCGCGAACTTGTCGAGGATCCAGGCGAGAAGCCCGACCGGTGAATCGACGAGCGAGTAGCCGATGGTCTGCGGTCGGGTCGCCTGCTGCTTCGCGTACGCCGCGCGGTGGAGCCAGAAATCGCGGGTTTCCTCGGCCCATGTGCGCTCGGCCTCCGTCAGCCCGTCCATGGTCACCCCGGGCGGCGCCTCCGCGAACGTGGTGTGAATGCCGAGAACGTGCGCCGGGAACCTGCCGCCGAGGACCGTCGTGATATTGCCTCCCCAGTCGCCGCCGTGGGCTGCGAACCTGCTGTAGCCGAGCCTTCCCATCAGTTCCACCCATGCGGCCGCGATCTTTTCGGTTCCCCATCCGGTGGTGGCCGGCTTGTCGCTGTAGCCGAATCCCGGTAGCGACGGGACCACGACGTGAAACGCCGGCGCGGCCGCGTCTTCCGGATCCGCCAGCTCGTCCACCACATCGATGAACCGGACAATGCTGTCCGGCCAGCCGTGCGTCAAGAGCAGAGGAGTGGCATTCGCGCGCGCGGATCGGCGGTGCAGGAAGTGGATTCCGAGACCGTCAATGGTCGTGCGGAACTGGCCGATCCGGCTAAGGCGCTCCTCGAACGGCCGCCAGTTGTAGCCGGTCCGCCAGTAGTTCACGACATCGACGAGGTCGGCGAGCGGAACACCCTGTTCCCATCGGTGAGAACCGGGCGCGGCCCGACAGACCGTCTCGGCCTCCGGCAGGCGCGCCGCGGCCAGTCGCGCGCGCAGATCATCGAGGTCAGCGTCTGTTGCGTGGGCTTGAAATGCCTGCACGTCGCTGGTCGGACGGGGCATGAGACCTCCAGGCCATCGCGGAACCGGCCCGCCCACCATCGCGAACCGTCTTAGCCGGTTCTACTATGCCTTCCTGCCGGCGCGCAACCGGCTATGGTGGTTCCATGCAAGCTGGGTTCCCTGACTTCCGCCTCGGTAGCGTGCTGGCGACCAGCTTCACGGGGACCCTGTCGGAGCGTCGCGGCAACCCTGTGGAGCGCATTCCCGTCCCACACCGGCTCGTCGACTGGCTGGCGGTCTACGGTCTCGCCGTGGACTCCTGCACCAGCGCCCAGCTCGACCTCGCCCGGGAGCTGAGGGAGTCGATCCACGCCGCCGCGACAGCGGCGGCGACCGGGGACGCTCTCCCCGCATCGGCGGTCCACGTCATCAACGACCGCAGCACCCAGGGCCGGGCCACCACCGTCCTGATGCCCGAGGGCAAGCGGCGATGGCAGCTCGGCCCGGGTTCCCGCATGGAGGACGCCCTCGGCGTGATCGCCGCCGACGCGATCAGCATCCTGGCGGGCGAACGGGACGGAAGACTGGCCTTGTGCGCATCGCCCACCTGCCGGGCCGCCTTCTTCGACACCAGCCGGAGCCGCACCCGCAGGTGGTGCGACATGAACACGTGCGGGAATCGTCAGAAGAAAGCACGCTTCAACGCCAGTCAGCGCAAAAGCCCCAGATCAGCGGAGTGATCGATTCCCGACTGCATCCGAGTGGGCCGCGCCATCGAGGAGCACAGCCGAAAAATCCCCGGTCCACAATTGTGGACCGGGGATTTTCGCAGGTATATTGAGCATTTCTGTGCGCCCACAGAAACGGCCCCTTACTGGGGGCCACTAAGCAAAACTATATCCGGCAGGGAGCCATTTTGTCAACTCGGGAAAGCTCCGAATTGCAGAAGGAGCAGGAATTCATCAACCGGCTCTACGACCGTGTCGACGCATTGCGCGGAGTCGCCGCCCAGCACGTCCAGGACGCGCTGACGCCGGTCGGTACGGGGCTGCAGGCCCGTCACGAGCGCGACGTGCTCGTCGCTGAACGCTCGGGTCTGCTGGCTGCCCTGAACTCCGTGGACGGCTCGCTGTGTTTCGGCCGCATCGACCTCGCCACCGGCACGGCCCATCACATCGGCCGTATCGGGATCCGCGAGGACGACACCGCGCACACGCCTCTGCTGATCGACTGGCGCGCGCCGGTGGCCCGCCCCTTCTATCTCGCCACCGGTCACACCACCATGGGGCTGCGCCGGCGCCGGCACATCACCACAGAGGGCCGCGTCGTCACCGAGCTGCACGACGAGATCCTCGACGTCGGGGACCGGGAACGCACCGGCTTCGAGGATCCGAGCGGCGACGCCGTGCTGCTCGCGGCCGTGAACTCCGCCCGCACCGGCCGCATGGGCGACATCGTGCGGACCATCCAGGCCGAGCAGGACCGCATCATCCGTGCCCCCCACCGCGGTGTCCTCGTCGTCGAGGGCGGCCCCGGCACCGGCAAGACGGCGGTGGCGCTGCACCGGGCGGCCTATCTGCTGTACGAGCACCGCGAGCTGCTCGCCAAGCGCGCCGTCCTGATCGTGGGCCCGAACCCGGCCTTCCTGCGCTACATCGGCGAGGTGCTGCCCGCGCTCGGCGAGACCGGTGTCCTGCTCGCCACCCAGGCCGAGCTCTTCCCCGGGGTCCACGCCGACGGCACCGACACCCGCCGCGCCGCCGCCGTCAAGGGCGGTGCGGCGATGGCGGAGGCACTCGCCCTCGCCGTCCGCGACCGGCAGGAGCTGCCCGAGCCCGGTGCCCCCGTGGTCATCCGGCACGACGACGGCGACCTCGTCCTGGACTGGGAGATCGCCTACGAGGCCCGGCAGGCGGCCCGCGACACCCGGTTGCCCCACAACCTGGCCCGCCCGCACTTCGCCTTCCGGGTCATCGACGCCCTCACCTCGCAGCTCACCGAGCTCATCGGCGCCGACCCGCACGGCGGGCCCAACTTCCTCGGTCCGGACGACATCGCCCAGCTCGGCAGGAACGTCGCCCTCAGCAAGGAGGTGCACGCCGCGGTCGACGAGCTGTGGCCGCCCCTCACCCCGCAAGGGTTCCTCACCGACTATCTGGCCGAGCCCGGGTACGTACCGGACGAGGACGCCGAAGCCATCCGGCGTGCGCCCGGCGAGGGCGCGTGGACCCCCGCCGACGTTCCGCTGCTGGACGAGGTGGCGGAGCTCCTGGGGGTCGACGACAGCGCCGAGCGGGCCGCCGCCGAGGCCGGGCGCCAGGAGCGGATCGCATACGCGCAGGGGGTCCTGGAGCTGTCGAGGGGTTCGGAGTCGTACGAGTTCGAGGACGAGGAGTCCGAGATGCTCGCCGCGCACGACATCATCGACGCCGAACGGATGGCGGAGCGGCAGGAGGAGACCGATCACCGCAGCGCGGCGGAGCGCGCCGCCGCCGACCGCACCTGGGCGTTCGGGCACATCATCGTCGACGAGGCACAGGAGCTGTCGCCCATGGCGTGGCGGCTGCTGATGCGCCGTTCGCCGACCCGCGCGATGACCCTGGTCGGCGACCCCGCACAGACCTCGGAGGAGTCGGGCGTAGGCTCGTGGGAGAAGATCCTTGAGCCGTACGTGGGTGACCGCTTCGAGCACACCGCGCTCAAGGTCAACTACCGTACGCCCGCCGAGATCATGGAGCTGGCCGCCCGGGTGATAAGAGCCGAGGACCCTTCCTTCGAGCCGCCCGGCTCTGTGCGGTCCACCGGCGAGGCGCCATGGATCCGGGACGCCGGGGACGATCTGGCGGGCGCGGTGGCGCGGGCGGTCTCGGAGCTGACGCCAGAGGAGGGACGCCTCGCGGTGATCGCACCGGCGGCGCTCCACGCGGAGATCGCGGCCCCGCTCGACGGGGTCACGGCCGGCGCCGAGCCCGATCTGACCCGCCCGGTGGTGCTGCTCGAACCCAGGCAGGCCAAGGGGCTGGAATTCGACCATGTGCTGGTCGTGGAGCCCGCCCGGTACGGGGTCAGCGATCTGTACGTGGCGCTGACCCGTGCCACGCAGTGCCTGGGCGTCATCCACCGGGAGAAGCTGCCCGAGTCGCTGCGCTGACGGCGTCCGGAAGATGAGCCGGAGCCCGGGGACCCGGCGCGCGCGGTCGCCGGCGCACCGGCTCGGGAACACCCGGTTCAGCCGGTCCCTGGCGGTCGGCTCCTTCGCGGTGTGCGTGATCCATGTACCGATCGTGGTGGCCCTCCAGTTCGCCGTGTCGGGCCGTGGGCTTCCGGCTCTCGCCGCGTTCGCGCTCGTCACCGCCCGCGCGGTGCCGGTCAGCTTCGCGGCCGCCCATGTGCTGCGGCGGATTCCGGGAATCCGCCGGGTCCTGCGAACCGGGCGGCCCAGCCGGGTCCTACAGCGGCGTCGCCGCTTCGAGCGCGACGAAGAGCGCGAAGGCCGCGTTCAGTGAGGACAGCGTGGACAGGGCTGTTCCCGCCGCCGCGACGAACGCCGCGATCCCGGTCGGGGTGTGAACCGGTGGCCAGCCCTGCTCCGGCGGCACGGGCCCCAGCAGCGCGGCGACCCGCCGGGGGACGGGGCCGGCCGAGGCGAAGGCCGCGACGGTCTCTGTGGCGGCCCGGTGCGAGATGATCGCCGCCTTGCCGACCGTGCGTGCGGTGAGCCGCCGGTCCCCGGTGGTGACGGCCGCCTCCTCGTCGGCCCAGCGCTCCGTGCTGTACGTGATGGCCGCGCGCAGCGGCCGCAGCAGCGGGTTGGCGCAGCCGGCCAGTTGAACGGCCAGCAGCAGACGGTGGTGCCGACCGGCGAGATGGGCCCGTTCATGGGCGAGGAGCGCCCGCTGCTCGGCCTCCGTCAGGCATTCGAGCATCGCGGAGGAAACGATGATCCTGCCTGGCGAGCCGGGCAGTGCGTAGGCGTACGGCACACCGTCGGGCAGTACCGCGACCTCGGTCGTCGTCGACAGTCCGGCCAGCGTGCGGTGCGCCCGGGATCGGAAACGGCAGTGGCGCCACACGACGGACGTGCAGCCCGCGGCCACGGTCATGAGCGCGGCGATCGCTGTCTTGCCGACGAACCTGTCGTGCGGAACGGCCTTCCTGACCTCGTCGTCGGACCAGCCGTCGGGAAGCGGGTTTCCGGGCAGCTGGGCCGTGCCGACCACCGCCAGAAGACCGAGGCAGACGGTGCTGCACGACGCCAGGATCACGGCGATGGTCGCGAGCAGACGGGCGGCGCTTCGCGGGTGCAGGTGCTGCTCGGCCAGGCGCGCGATGGGCAGCGCCGTGAGAGGCAGGACCAGGGGCAGACAGACGAAGACACCCATCGGTCAACTCTCCGACTCGTCCGAGGCCGGGCCGGAGCCGCTCTCACCGAGCAGCGACCGGAGCAGCTCCTCGTCGTCCGGCGACAGCGCGGAGACGAAGCTGGACAGCACGGCGTCCCGGTCGTCCCGCTGGTCGAGGAGCCGGCGCATCCGGAACGCGGTGAGACCGGCCCCGTTCGCGGTCGACTGCCACAGCACGGGGCGGCCCGAACCCGTGCGGGTGACCGCCTGCTTGTCGAGCAGTCGGGTCAGGATGGTGATGACCGTGCTGTACGACAGTCCGCCGTCGAGCCGCTCCTGCACCCACGCCGCGGTGACGGGTTCGCTCGCCCCGCCCAGCACGGCCAGCACCTGGGTCTCCAGCTCGCCCTGACCGCGCCGGCGGGCCCGCGGCTCCTGCGGCCGGCCGTCCTTCTCTCCGCCCACGACGCGGCCCCTTTCGCACGACTGCCCGGCTGCTCGTTCAACTGCCGGGCGCCGGGGCATACTACCGAGCCGCCCGGACGTCCCGTGAGCCCGGCGGAGCCTCGTGCCGCACTCCGGACACAAACTCTACAGTGCTGTAGATTTCAGGTGCTGCCACTCGGCGTCCACGCGATCACGTGCGGTCGCCGCGATGCGACAACCCGCAAGAGCACAGAACACAGAACACAGAACTACGTGTAGAGGGAGAGAATCATGGGCGTGAGCCTCGCCAAGGGCGGAAACGTCTCGCTGACCAAGGAGGCCCCCGGACTGACCGCGGTCCTCGTCGGTCTCGGCTGGGACGTCCGTACGACCACCGGCACGGACTACGACCTGGACGCCAGCGCCCTGCTGTGCGACGAGTCCGGGAAGGTCCCTTCGAACGAGCAGTTCGTCTTCTACAACAACCTGAAGAGCCCCGACGGTTCGGTCGAGCACACCGGCGACAACCTCACCGGCGAGGGCGAGGGCGACGACGAGATCGTCAAGGTCAACCTCGCGGGCGTGCCGGCCGACGTCGCCAGGATCGTGTTCCCGGTATCGATCCACGACGCGGAGGGTCGCGGCCAGAGCTTCGGCCAGGTCCGCAACGCCTACATCCGCGTGGTCAACCAGGCGGGCGGGGCCGAGATCGCCCGCTACGACCTGAGCGAGGACGCCTCCACGGAGACCGCCATGGTCTTCGGTGAGCTGTACCGCAACGGCGACGAGTGGAAGTTCCGCGCCGTCGGACAGGGCTATGCCGCCGGGCTCAGCGGGATCGTCGCCGACTTCGGAGTCAGTCTCTGACCCGCTCAGGGCCTCCGTCGTACCACCCCCTGCCGAGAGTGGAGCCATGACCGTCAACCTGACCAAAGGCCAGCAGATCAGCCTCACCAAGACGGGCGGCGGTGAACTCACCGTCGTACGCATGGGGCTGGGCTGGAAGTCCGCGCCACGCAGGGGGTTCCTCGCCCGGCTGGCCGCCCGCGAGATCGACCTCGACGCCTCTGCCGTCCTCTTCGCGGGCACCGCTCCGCAGGACGTCGTCTTCTTCCAGCACCTGGCCAGCGACGACGGCTCGGTCCGGCACAACGGCGACAACCGGGTCGGCGGCGCGGGCGAGGGCGGTGACGACGAGTCGATCGTCGTCGACCTGCAGCGCGTCCCGGCCCACGTCGACCAGATCGTCTTCACCGTGAACTCGTTCACGGGCCAGACCTTCGAGGAGGTCGACAACGCCTTCTGCCGGCTGGTCGACGAGACCACCGGCCAGGAACTGGCGCGCTACACGCTGACCGGCGGCGGGCGCCACACCGCGCAGATCATGGCCAAGGTCCAGCGGTCCGGAACGGGATGGCAGATGACCGCCATCGGCTCCGCGGCACAGGGGCGCACCTTCCAGGACCTGATGCCGGCCGTCGCGGCGCATCTCTAGGGCGTGTTTCGAAA
>CBRG010000054.1 GCA_000470535.1 Streptomyces sp. AW19M42 | reverse complement strand
CCACCACGACTCCACCGCCAAGCACAGCCGTATGCGAACACCTGGATAGTCCTGATGATCGCCGGTTTGGCCAACCGGCGATCGTCGGCTATGTTGTGCGCGCCTCACCGATGGGCTCGCAGTACTCTGGTGGTCTCGATTAGGAAGCCAGGCGGTACGAGCGCAGGAATGGCGTCGTGCCGTCCGTAACGAGCATCAGTAGTCCGTCATCTGCTAGGCGGTTAAGATTTCTCGCACCACCTTTCGAAAAGTTTCTTCTGACTTGGTGTTTTCTGGGGACGTTGTACATTGACATGACCCTGGCTGAGGTTCCAGTCTTTTGCTGTCAATTCTCGTCTGCCGTGAGCGAATTCCCATGATTAGCCTCGAAGTTTCATGACGGTCCGCCGACGGAGTCGGTGGACCGTTGCGTGCCGTGGGCTGAGGGTGGGCAGGTTGAGGGCCCGAGTGTCGTCTCGGGGAGGCGCCGGGTTCCACTGCTCCGGTGTTGGGCTGCTGTCGTGGGGACGGGAAAGTCGATGGTCAGTCGGGGTTCGGCAGGAGTGCGAGCTGGTCGAGTGCGGCGGTGATGTGGCTGGTCCAGGGCCAGTGCCGTGCCAGGCGGAGCCGCAGGCGTCGGGGTTCCCAGAGGCGGGTCTTGCCGGTCAGGGCGAGCATCGGCATCCAGGCCAGCAGGTCGAGAGCGATCTGCACGATCTCCAGCCAGATCCGGTTCTGGGCCGTGCGGTGCAGTGGCAGGTTGCGCAGACCGGTGGCCCGGGCGGCGCGGATGCGGTCCTCGGCCCGGGCCCGCAGCCGGTGACGGAGTTCGAGTTCGGCGATCGGCCGGCCCGAGGTGTTGGTGGCGAAGCACGTCAGCCGCATGCCATCCGCATCGGTGAGCCGCAGCTGGGCCCCGGGGTGCGGTCGTTCCTTCCTGACGATCAGCCGCATGCCCTCGGGCCAGCCGTCCAGAACGTCGCCGGTGAGTTCGGCGACCCAAGCGCCGTCGCGGATCTCGCCGTCCGTCTCGACGGTCGGCGTCCAGGCCGGTGCCGGAACCTTCAGCACGTGCTGGTGGACCTGCTCGGTGACCGTCATGCCGACCGAGTAGGACAGCCACCGTCCTCGCCGGGCGAGCCAGGCGACGAAGCCGTGGGTGCCGCCCGCGGAGTCGGTGCGGATCAGGGTCCGGCGCCGCGCCGGTACTTCTTCGGCAGCTGGACCAGGGCCAGTTGGGTGGCGGTGATGTGGTCGGTGGCTGTGTTCGATCCCGCGTTGCCCGGTCTGAGCAAGGCCGCGACCGGTTCACCCGTGCCGCCCGGTCCGTGGTCGACGAACCCCATCAGCGGGGGGTGGCCGTAGGTCCGCTTCCACGTGGGTGCGGCATCTTCCTTGTCAGAGGGTGCGATCACCAGCACCCCGTCGAGGTCCACGGTCACCGTCCCGCCCGCGTCGGGCGCATCCCTGCCGGCCAACCGCCAGACGCGTCGGCGGGCTTCAGCCCGCGCGGCCCGAATCGTGGTCAGAGCCTTCGGCCCGGCCGCGGCAAGGGTGTCGATCAGGCGGGAGACCGTCGGGCCGGAGGCCACCGGACCGAACACGGCCGACTCGGCCCGCAGCATGGCGATATCCGCGAAGCAGTCCCCGCCCAGCGCGACCGCCAAGGCCACGTCCAGCAGGATCTTGCCCGGATCGTGCACCGCCCGAGCCTTCCGCCACGGCGCCAGCCCGGCCGATATCACGGTGTCCAGACCGGCCTTGCGGACCGTTTCGACCAACAGCACACCCCCGGCCTGCGAGACCACGGCCCGGCCGCCGCCCTCGGTGCGGACACGCGGGTATGACCCGATACTCTTCTTCACCTGAGAAGTGCCTCCGGCTGGAGCAGGAACAAGGACCTCGACAATCCTCATTCTTGCTGGCCAGAGGCACTTTTCGCTTACCTGACCACCCGTCGGACAGCCCGCTTCATGAAAGCGCGAGGCTAGTAGATGGACAGGCCGTACGCCGACAGCCACTCCACCACTGGCTGGTAGTAGGTGACGCCGCCCGACGCGCAGCTTCCGGACGAGGCGACGATGATGCCCAGTGCGGTGGTTCCGGAGAACCCGGGGCCGCCGACGTCACCGGGCTCGGAGCAGATGTTGGAGCTGAACAGCCCGCTGACCATGCCCTCGGGGTAGTTGATCGTGACGTTCGTGCCCGTGACCGTGCCGCAGTGGATTCCGGTCGTGCCGCCGACGTGGCAGATGGACTGGCCGACCGTCGGGTTCGCGGCGCTGACGATGTCCTGCACCCCGCCGCCGGGACCCAGCCCGACCTCGCCGAGGGCGTTCACCCCCGTGACGTAGCTGATGACCGAGTAGTCGTTGCTCGGAAAGCTCGAGCCTGCGGTGGTGCCGACGAAGATGGTCCGGGCCGCGTCCGCGTACCAGTTGGTGGATCCCAGGGCGCAGTGCCCCGGCATCATTCCGTAAGTGGCAGTTCCGCTATGGGCGTTGAAGCCGACGTTACAGCGGATACCGCCGCTGCCGTAGAGGATGTCACCGCCGCGTACCTCGACGGCCCTGCTGTTCGCGGCCGTTGGGGCGGTGGCCGGGGCGCTGGCCTCTTGTGCGTACGCCGTCGATCCGGTGGCGGCGGACCAGCCGAGCAGCAGCGTCAGTGCCGCGAGGGCCGACGCGGTTGTGCGGAGCGCTCTTCGGTGCGGTCTCTCCGTGCGGTGCTGACTCATGTTCCCTCCCCGTTTCCGATGGCATGTCATGTGCCTGCCATTGTGAAGAGTCGGGGAAGGATGCGTCAGTCCGAAAGGCGCCATTCGGCCGGACCCGGCCAAACGTCCGGCGCCCGTCGGCGTGTCAGGCCGCGACCTCCAGGTCAAGGAGTACGGACTTGGCGGCGGCGCCGCCCGCTTATACGCCGAGCGGACGTCTAGCCTCGCCGTTTCGGTTGACCTGAGGCGGCGTCGCGGATCGCCGACTGTTGGAGGGGGCGAAGTGATTTCGGTGCTGGGGCATGTCGGAGTCCCGACCCTGTAGGGTTTCGCGTTTGAAGGTCGCGTTGAAGGACTTGGCGAGTGCGTTGTCCCCTGGTGCACCCGCGGCGAAATCCGCGAAGTCTCCGCCGAGGCGCAGAAGATGCACGACGACATCCGCCACGGCCAGCTCCTCATCCACGCTCACGCCCACGACGGCCACACCACAGTCGCGGTCGGCACCTACCTCCACCTCACCGGCAAGTCCGTCTACCTCCACGGCGAGAACCACCTGCGCCAGGTCGCCGACACCTTCGACTCACCTGCCCAGGCCCTGCTCGCGTTCGAGAAGGTGCACGGCGCGGAGATGCGCCCCGGCCCGGCGCCCCTGACCGACACCGAGCGCTCCGCCGCCGAAGCCCGCACCCCGCTCGCTCTCACCACCGCCAAGGCCGAACCGGCCCCGCCGGAGCCGAAGATCGTCCCCGTCTACCTGGCCGACACCGGCGACCACGACGCCCTCCTCGACGAATTCCTCAACACTCACGGCGAGTTCGAGAAGTGGCAGACTATCCCTATTGAATCGGCGTGTTGAAGCCGATCTGACAGGGTGGCGTGATGAGCAAATGGCGCGTGTTCTGGGTCCCTAAGACAGCGTCGATCGTGTCTCCTCACGTGCCCGTGCTCGCGGGCTGGGCCGACCTGGCAGAGCGCGAAGAGTCAACCGGGATCCGCCCCGGTGATCCAATTCTGCTGGCACCGGACTACCGCGTCGACGAGCTCCTCGGCCTGTACACGCGCAGCAGTCCGTTCCGGGGATACACAAGAGAGACGAAACGGAACTACATCACGGACGACTGCCTGTTCCTCAACTTCCTGTGGTTGCGCGGAAAGGTCTGGACGCAGGCGGTGGAGTCGGATGTCGAAGACTACGAGTTCTGGCGACGGACGTCGCCGGACAACCCGGTGCGGGTGGGCGGCAACAAGTGGAATCGTGAACTGGCCGCGCTGATGAACTTGTACACGTGGGCGACGAAGCCGGGGAATGAGTTCGTGCCGCGCAACCCGGTCCCGATGCACCAGGTGGTGGGGCGTCATGGACAGATCGTGGCGGTACCGGACGGGAAGGCGAAGGACGCCAGGGGCAGCAACGTTCACTGGCTGACGCCTCGGGCGTTCCGGCTCTGGGTGGACGTGGGACTGCGCGGGTTCGGCGCTGATGGACTTCCCGCACCGGGCTGGGTGGGCCGGCTGGAGGATCGCAACGTTGCGTTCGTGCGCTTCTTGACCTCTTCGGGGGTCCGGCGGCTGGAGGGTGCCTCGATGTTGACGTTCGAGGTGCCGTCACTGCGCCTGGAAGGCGGCCGTTACTACACGGGGCGACTGGCGGCAGCGGTCACGCGTTCCAAGAAGCCCCGTACCTACTACGTCGAGGCCAGGGTGGTGGGCGATATCGAGAGTTACGTGGAGTCTTCGCGCGCCGAGGTCATCCGCAGGGCCCAGGGGCGGGGCCGGTACGACACGGTGCGGGACATGCGTCTGGTCACCAGGGTGAGCCGGGGGCCGAAGCCAGCCGTCTACTGGCGTGATCGCCAGGGCGTCCTGGGACGTATCGCGCTCACGGAGGCTGACGCGGACGAGCGGATGACATGGTTCACCGAAGGCCCAGCAGGACCGGAGCCTTTGTGGCTGTGGCTGAACGAGATGGGTCTGCCTTTTCAGGCGCATTCATGGAACAACGTCTTCACGGCGGCGAACGTGCGGTGCCGGGAGGCGTTGGATCCGAAACCGGAGCGCCGGTTGGACCCGCACGGCAGTCTGTCACCGTATGCGACTCCGCATTCCTGCCGGCACAGTTTCGCCCTGTACATGCTGGTGATCTTGCATCACTTGATGGACCAGCGGTTCGGCCTGACCCCGGAGGAGCGGCGGGACTACCGGCTGCTGTACGGGGATCCGTGGCGGATGGTCCAGGACCTGTTGGGCCATGCGTTCCTTGAGACGACCCGCGAGCGGTATCTGGCCCCAGTCGCCGACCTTCAGCTGCGGTCGCTGCTGGCCACCGCACCCTCATCCCTCGAAGATGGGCAGCGCGTGCAGGCAATGGATGAGGTGTTCGCGCGCCTGGCGCGTGAAGCCGAGGGCATCCAGGACATCGACGCCAAACTGCAGGTCACGTCGTGGGCGGCGACATGAGCCGGCGCGGGCATCCGGCGTCGCTGCCGACAACGACCGTACGCAGGCAGCCAGTTCTGGTGGGTGGCGGGTTCGTCGTCGAGCACCGCGACGAGGCGGGGTCCGTCGCCGTCTACGACTTCCGCGCTCTGCCGGTCGAGGACGCCCTGCGCCGGTCTCTGGCCGGACTGTTCGCCGCGCGGTGCGTACCGAGTCGATGGACCTCGCACCACAGCAGCAGGCACTTCTGGGGTCCCTTGCAGGTGTTCACTGCACACCTGGCCGCACTGGACGTCCCGGTCGCCGACATCGACCAGCTCACAGCGGGGATGTGGAAGCAGTGGAGGCTGAGCCGGCCGAACACTCTGCTCGGCTACCGGCAGATCACCACCGTGCGGGGGTTGCTGCTGGATGATCCCCGACTGCCCGCGGCGGCACGGGAAGCCGTCTCCCAACGCGTCCTTGCGCCCAAGGCGACGGAAGTCTCCTTCGAGGCCGCCGAGTTCGATGCGATCGTCTCGACGGCGCGGCGGATGTTCCGTACCGCGCACCTGCGGATCACGGACAACGCCCGCCACCTTGCCCAATGGCGGTCGGGGACGTTCACTCGCGGCAGCGAGGCATGGCTGCTTGGTGAGGCGTTGGACTGTGTGGCCCGCACCGGAGAGGCCCCCCACGACACCAGGATTGGCCAGCGTGGCAGGGTGCTTGCCCGCTATGTCGGGGCGCTGGGAGGGGAGAGCTCCGAGCACACCTGGCAGCGCCTGTTGATGACCCGGATGGAGACGGTTGCGCTCGGGGTGTTGCTGCTGGCCGAACACGGCTGGAACCTGTCGGTGATCAACCGTCTGAAGGTGCCGCAAGCGGCTCCGGACGCAGGCAGTGGCAGTACGCGGATCTACCGGGTCGAGCTGGAGAAGCACAAGCGCGGCACCGGAAGGTACTTCGAGACCCGCAATTTCACCGATGACGGGGCCGCCTCCCCGGGCCGGCTCATCACGCAGGCACTGGAGGCGACCGTGTTCGCCCGGGCCGCTGTCCACACCCTCAGTCCCGGTACGGACCGTTTTCTGATCTGGCGCTCTGCCAGGGCCCGGCTGGACGGCTACCCGCAGGACGACACGAGCAAGAAGGCGGCCATCGGGGTGTTCGGGTTCGGTATCACCGGCTGCACGGCAAATCGCTGGGCGACCCAACGGGGTTTTGCGTCCTCACCGTTCCGCAGGGGTCGGCGGACGGTGAACACACTGCACCGGCGCGAGCCCGGACAGAACAGCCAGGCCACCCACGACCGCGTCTACGCCCTGACCGACCCCCAGGTCCGCCAGGCCGCAATCCCTGTCATCGCCGCGGCGGCCGAGGCCGTCGTGTCCAAGGCCCGCGACGCGATGTTCGCCGCCGAACTGCGCGATCAAGCCGACCCAGTCGACCAGCCCACAGCCACCGCTGACTGCCACGACTACTCCAACAGCCCCTACCCCGGACCCGAGGGAGGCTGCGGAGCCTCGTTCCTGATGTGTCTGGCCTGCAGCAACGCCCGCATCCACCCCGCACACCACAGCCGACTCGCCCACCTCCACCACGCACTGAACAACCTCCGCACCGCGATGGACCCGGGCCGGTGGCAGAGCAACTGGGGTGGGGCGCACGGCCGCCTGGAACACCTCAAGGGCCTGCTCGGTGCCGCGGTGTGGACCCGCGCCCTGACGGAAGTCACCGACACCGACCGCGACCTCATCACCCTTCTGCTCAACGGAGACCTCGACCAATGACGCCCGCGGCAGCCCCTGTCCTTGTTCTTCCCGGACCGGACACCCCCGTCATTCCCGCCCACCGGATCGTCGACGGCTATACCGGCCCCGTTGCCCGCTACGCGGATTCGGCGTGGCCGCTGATCCCCATGAACGCCAACCCGGGTGTCACGCACAGCACCATCCACTGGCCTCTGTTCCCCGACGCGTTCCGGGAGGAGATGCGCCTGGCCGCCTGGACCTTGGTCAACGGCGAGCTGCCATCGGTGTTCCTGCGTGAGCGCCATCCCACCTGGCGCTCACGCCAGGCGCCCAAAGCGCTCTGCCAGACGATCGGGAGCTGGGCGCGGCTGGCGGTGTGGCTCACCGGCCGGGAAATCACCATGCTGGGCGACTGCACCACGCAGGTGCTGGATGAGTACGGCCGTCATCTTCGCGATACCGGGACGGCCCGCATCACGGTGCACGGCGGGCTCTCGTCACTGACCCGGCTATGGGTCTTCGACCAGCTCAGCGGCCGGCCCAGCGGAATCGGCTGCCCGCCCTGGGAGATCGAAGGCGTGGACGATTACTTGCCGCCGGCCACGTCGGGCGGCGAGAACGCCACCGAGGCGATCGCCGAGCAGACCATGGGCCCGCTGCTCCTGTGGGCGATCCGCACGGTCGAGGAGCTCAGCGACGACATCCTGGCCGCCTGGGCCGAACGGAACCGTCTGCGCGAGGTAGCCGCCACCAACGTCCCCACGCCCGCCTCGCGCGCCGCACTCAGGGCCTTCATGGATCGGATCGACACCGGCGGGCTGCCCATTCCGACCACGAATTGGCTGGGCAGAGCCACGCCTGCGGGCGCGTATATCGCCGCGCTCACCGGCGCCTCGCTCAACCAGGTTTACAACGCCTCTCGCGATCACGGCTGGCGTCAGGCCGCGCTGGCCCGGCGCGGCCCCTGCCCGCTCGGCGTCCCGGTCACCGGCCTGATCGGCGGCACCGCGTGGCGCGGGGCCATCGACTACAGCGAAGCAGCTTTCCTGATGCGCCAGTTGGGGACAGCGTGCTTCATCGTCATCGCCTACCTGACCGGGATGCGTCCCGGTGAGGCGGCCGGCCTGCGCAGCGGCTGCTGCCCCGACCCGCGGGTGGACCGCACGGCGACACAGGGGCGGCACCTGATCACGAGCACCGTGTACAAGACCGCCCGCGACGCGGACGGCAACCACCGCTCCGAGGGCGAAGTTCGCGATGTTCCCTGGGTGGCTATCGCACCGGTCGTGAAGGCCATCCGTGTCCTGGAACGCATGCTTCCCGACGGCCAGTTGCTGTTCGACCATCACGCCCACGACCTGCGTGGCACCCGCGCCGGCACCGGCTCCCTCACCGTCCACACACTGGGTGTCCGGGTGGAGGACTTCGTCACCTGGGCCAATAACGAGTCAGCAGCCCGGGGGCTGGTCCATGAGGTCATCCCGCCGGATCCGCACGGGAAGATCGGCACTGAACGTTTCCGCAGGAGCCTGGCCTGGCACATCGCCCGCCGGCCCGGTGGACTGGTGGCTCTCGCGATTCAGTACGGCCATCTGCGGACTTCGGTATCCGCCGGCTATGCAGCGCGCGGCCGGGACGGCATCCACGACCTTCTCGACGTCGAGACGGCCCGCGCGACCATCGACACCGTCGCCGACCTGAATGCCGATCTCGAGGACGGCATCGGGATCTCCGGACCCGCTGCCCGCAGAGCGATCACGGCCGCCGCCACCGCTGCGCAGTACACCGGCACCATCGTCACCGCCCGGCAGGCCCGCCAGATCCTCGCCAACCCTCAGCTGGCCGTCTACGACAATCCCAACACCCTGCTGATGTGTGTCTACAAGCGCGACAAGGCCCTGTGCCACCGCGGCACCACGGACACCCCCAGTCTCGACCGGTGCGTCCCCACCTGCGCGAACATCGCCCGCACCGACCAGCACGCCGCAGGTCTGCGCCGTCGCGCCACCATTCTTGATCAGCGGGCGGCCCAGGTCCCCGGTCCCCTGGGCGAGCGGCTGCTGAGCAACGCCGGGCGTCTGCGCGACCTCGCCGACACACACCACCACACCCGCATCACCGTCCAGGACGGCACCGCATGAGCCCGGCACCCGACGAACGCGACCGCATCCGGGCGGCCATGGACCGCATCCTGCAGGGCACACCACAGCACTCCACTGGTGCGCTGACGATCGTCGCCCTGGCCGAGGAAGCCGGCGTGCCCCGCAACGCGCTCACCCAACGCCACCCCGACCTCAAATGCGACTTCTACGCGCAGGTCAGGGCCCGCGGACAGATCCCGGACTCCGAGATCCGCCTACGCAGGCAGATCGTCAAGCTCAAAGAACTCCGCGCCAAGGACGCCACAGAACTGTCGCAGCTGCGGACCGACGTCGACCACCTCGTCCGCGCAGTCAACCAACTGACTGGAGAGAACCAGCAACTGCGCTGCGCACTGTCGCAGCCCCACCCCACTGTCAGAGCACTGCCAACGCAGCCACAGCCCCGTCCGGGCCGCGGCTAGACGCGCTCCTGGGTGATCCCGCGCGACCCGCATAGCAGCGCGACGGCCGCATCCCCGAGCGCCTAGACTCGGATACCGATATCGGTTTCGTCACTGTCGGAGGCGCCAAGGTGCGGGAGTTCCAGCGGGGTGCGGTGCGGCTGCACATCCTGCACCACGCGGCCAAGGAGGAGATCCACGGTGCGTGGATGACCGAGGAGCTGGCTTCCCACGGCTACCAGATCAGTCCCGGCACCCTGTATCCGACGCTGCACCGGCTCGAGGCCGACGGACTGCTGGTCTCCGAGCAGCGGGTGGTCGACCGCCGCACCCGGCGCGTCTACAAGGCGACCGAGGCCGGGAAGAAGGCCCTGGCGGAGGACCGCAGGGCGCTCAAAGAACTGGCTCGTGAGGTACTGGGCGACGAGCTGCCGTAGCGCCCCGGTCGGCGGCGTGCGGCGTCAGCGGTTGCGTGGGGTCACCAGGCCGGATTCGTAGGCAAGGACCACGAGCTGGGCGCGGTCGCGGGCATGGAGCTTGGCCATTGCCCGGTTGATATGGGTCTTGGCAGTCATCGGGCTGATGACCATGCGGCCGGCGATCTCGTCGTTGGACAGGCCCTGTGCGGCGAGGGCGACCGCTTCGCGTTCGCGGCCAGTCAGTTCCTCGAGGCCGCAGATGACGCGAGTGTGGGGCGGCTCGGTGACGTACCGGTCGATGAGTTTGCGGGTGATCGCGGGAGCGAGCAGCGCGTCGCCGCGGGCGGCGACGCGCACGGCGTGCAGGAAATCCTCCGGGAGGACGTCTTTGACGAGGAACCCGGCGGCACCGGCGCACAGCGCGTCGAAGACGTACTCGTCCATGCCGTAGTTGGTCAGCATGACGACGTGCACGCCGGCCAGGGCCGGGTCCGCGGCGATGCGCCGGGTCGCCTCGATGCCGTCCATAACCGGCATCTGGATGTCGATGAGCGCGACGTCGGGCAGCTCCTTCCTAACCAGCGCCAGGCCCTCTTCGCCGTCGGCGGCCTCGGCCACCACCTCGATGTCGTCCTCGAGGTCGAGCAGTGCGCGAAAGCCGCTGCGCAAAAGTGGCTGGTCGTCGACCAACAGGACCCGGATCACGACGCTCCGCTCAAGGGAAGTTCGGCCTGGACGGTGAAGCCGCCTCCGCTGCGTGGCTCGGTGCGCAGGCGGCCACCCAGGGCGGTGACACGTTCGTGCATACCCACCAGCCCGAGGCCGGGCGTCGGCGCGGAGTCCGGGGTGGCCTTTCCGTCGTCGTCGACGCGGATGGCGAGAGCGCCCGGCCGGTGGTCAACCACCACCGAGGCGGTGGTGGCGACTGCGTGCCGGGAGACGTTGGTGAGCGACTCCTGAACAATTCGATACGCGGTACGGCCCACCGCGGCGGGCACAGCCTGCGGGTGCCCTGCGATCGTCAACACGGCCTGGAGGCCGCTCGTCTGGAACTGTTTCACCAGGTGCGGGATGTGATCGAGTCCGTGTGGCGGGGCGATGTCGTCGTCGCGCAGCGCCTCCAGGGTCGCGCGCAGCTCCCGGCTCGCCTCCCGGCCGGCTTCCTGGATCGCCAGCAGGGCCTCCGGTACTTGCTCGCCCCGCCGACGGGCCACGTGGACGGCGACCTCGGACTGCACCTTGATGACCGAGATCTGGCGGGTGAGCGAGTCGTGCAGTTCCCGCGCGATGCGCAGCCGCTCCTCATCAGCCCGGCGCCTGGCGGTCTCCTCGCGGGTGCGCTCGGCTTCGTCCGCCCTCCGCTCCGCCTGCCACACTGCCTCTCCGGCGGCAAAGGCGGCGATCAGCCAGGCGATCTCCAGGGTGGTCCGGGCCTGCGCCACGTCCTCGCGAGCGGAACCGCCCGCGGAGATCAGGGCGGTGAGCAGGAGCGCGACCAGCAGGCCCACGGAAGAGGCCATGGTGACGGTGCGGTGTCCGGCGCGTACGGCGCTGTACACCGCGACCAGGTAGGAGACGGAGAGCACTTCGAACCCGGCTGCCTGGTAACCCACCGCGGACAGCCCGGTGACCGCCAGCACCGCGAGCGGTGCTTGGCGACGCGCTGCCAACGCCAGCGCGCCGGCCGCCAGCAGCGCCAGGCCGAGCACCTCGCGGCCCCCGGACGGGTGGGACCCGGACAACCCGCCGCCCAGCAGTAGTCCCGCGACCCCCACGGCGATCGACCAGTCGGCGACCTTGGCCGGAACAGTGAACCGCCCCTTGTTCATGGGTGCACCGTAGCCGGACGCGGTGGCGGGCGAGTCCCGCTCACGGACGAGCGGCCGGCTACCGCGGGCGCGGTACGTGTGCGCCGCCTGCCGCATCCGCAGTACCCAGATGCCGCGGATGCGGCAGGGGAAAGTGCCTGCGCCTGCGGGACGACCGGCAGGGGGCCGGAGCGCATTCTCGAAGCGCATCGCAATTCGGATTCAGCACCAACGAGAAGGAGGAGAGCGGGATGAGTGCTTCAGCAGTGCTGATGGCGGCCGCCGAGGGCGGGATCATCGGCGACGGGCGGACGGGAGCCAACCTGGCCCTCGGGGCAGGGCTGCTCGGCCTGGTGATCAGCTGGCTGGCCCTGGCACGCGCCGGCGGCCGGATCAGCACCGGCAGCGCGCGCACCGGCGGAATGTCGGCCATCGCGGTGGGGACGGTCGCCACGATCCTCGCGGTGCTGCACCTGGCGACCTCCAGCGGGGGCCCCGGCACGGGCAACGGGCTCGTCGGCGCCGTCTTGGCCATCCCGCTGGCTCTGGGTGGCGTGTTCCTGGGCCGCCGGGTGCTGACCCGCTTCCGCGCTGGTCGGCCTGCCGACCGGATGACTTCCTGAGCGCTGGAGTCACGCCGTGCGGGCGGCCACCACGCGACGGACCCCGTAGGCGGCAGCGCCGAGGGCCAGGACCGCACCACCCCAGATCACCGAGGACACCGGGAGAGCGAAGGCCAGGATGAGGCAGCCGGCCAGCCCGAGGACAGGGATCACTCTGGCCGGGCGGCCCTCGTCCGGGGCGAGGGTCCATGCGGAGGCGTTGGCGATGGCGTAGTACGCCAGGACTCCGAAGGAGGAAAACCCGATCGCCCCGCGCACGTCCGCCGTCGCGGCGACCACGGCCACCACCGCGCCCACCAGGAGCTCGGCCCGGTGCGGCACCTTGAACTTCGGGTGGACTGCGGCCAGGCCGTGGGGCAGGTGCCGGTCGCGGGCCATGGCCAGAGTGGTGCGCGAGACGCCGAGGATCAGCGCGAGCAGCGAACCGAGCGCGGCCACCGCCCCACCGACGCGCACCACCGGCACCACCGGCACCAGCCAGTCGGCACCCGCCGCGCGGGCCGCGTCCGACAGGGGCGCGGCAGCCTGCGCGAGACCCTGCGGGCCCAGGACGCTCAGCACGGAGACGGCGACGACGGCGTAGACGCCCAGTGTGATGCCGAGCGCGATCGAGATTCCCCGGGGGATGGTGCGTTGCGGCTCGCGGACCTCCTCGCCGAGGGTGGCGATGCGCGCGTACCCGGCGAAGGCGAAGAACAGCAGTCCCGCCGCCTGGAGCACTCCGCCGAAGGTCGCGTCGTCCCCGATGCCGAGCCGGGCGGGGCTCGAAGCGGAAGAGGTGAGGGAGGCGACCACCACGGCGGCGAGCACCGCCAGAACCACGGCCACGGTTACCCGAGTCAGCAGCGCCGACTTCTGCACTCCGGCGTAGTTCACCGCGGTCAGCGCCACCACCGCCGCAACCGCGACCGCATGCGCCTGGCCGGGCCACACGTACGAGCCCACCGTGAGCGCCATGGCCGCGCAGGAAGCGGTCTTGCCCACCACGAAGCCCCACCCGGCGAGGTAACCCCAGAAGTCGCCGAGCTGCTCGCGGCCGTAGACATAGGTGCCGCCCGAGGCCGGGTAGCGGGCGGCGAGGCGGGCGGAGGAGGTGGCATTGCAGTACGCGACCACCGCGGCCAGGGCCAGGCTGATCAACAGCCCGGAGCCAGCCGCGTGCGCAGCCGGCGCGAGTGCGGCGAAGATCCCCGCACCGATCATCGACCCCAGGCCGATCAGCACGGCGTCGATCAACCCGAGTCGCCGGTGCAACTCCTGCGGCCCGGCCGCCGCCGATGGCTTGCTCATGAACTCACCCCTCGGCGGCACAGCCGCACTTCTTACGGAATCCGATATCGGGAGACGATATATGAGCCGCAGCCGTCACCAGACCCCAGGCTGGCTTTGTAGGTGAGTTTTTCGGCAGCAGCCTCCGGGGCTGCCGATGGCCGCGCCGGCCAACTACAGCGCCCACCCACGCCGCGAACAGACCTCTCACCGATGCGGCGGAGACCGGACCCGGCGGGGCGGGCGCGTCTGAGTGTGTGGGGGGTCAGGGGAGGGTGATGCTGACCCGGATCGGCCACAGGTCGATGGACGAGCTGGCCTTGGCGGTGCCGGACCCCTGTTTTTGGGTGCTCCAGTAGCCGCCGGACACCGAGGCCACGGACAGGACCGCCTCGTAGGTCCCCGGGGTCAGGCCGGGGATCGCGCCGGTGGCTTCGTACAGGCCGTTGAGATCAGAGGTGGAGATGTCGAGGCCGGCGATGACGTCGGGGCTGCCGCTGCGACGGATCTTCAGTTCGCCGCGGATCATGCCGGTGTCGTAGTACCAGAAGGGCCCCCACAGGTACTGGACGTCGGCGTTCCAGCGGGCGACGAGGCCCTGGCTGCCGTTGTCGAACGTGGCCCGGGTCAGGGTGATCCAGTGATCCGCGCACGTCCAGCCGCCCGACGCGTAGTCCCGGCCCTTCTCGCTGGAGACGGAATTGTGCAGGGCGGCGACCTTGGGCGGGATGCGGGGGGCGGGCGGCGCCGGGGGCACGTAGGTGTCGACGCCGCGGTGAACCAGAATCAGGCTCCGGCTGCCGTCAGCCTCCTGGTAGGCGAGCAGGGCCGGGGTGTTGCGGCTCTCGTGCCCGGCGATCGTCTTCGCGGCCTGCCACTTGCCGTTCTCGTACACCGCGTGGCGCAGGAGGTCGTCACCGGTCGCCGGGTAGACGGCGTGCAGCTTTCCGTCGTAGGAGGCGATCGCCGCACCGCGCCGGCTCTCGTGGCCGTCCGGGGGTGCGCCGTCGGACCACTTGCTGCCGTCGAAGGTGGCGTGCCACAGGCGCTGGTCGTCCGCCGCCTGGCGGTAGACAGCGTGAAGCAGGCCGTCGTACTCAGTCAGGGCAATGTTCGCCGGGTATCCGTCGCTCCAGTGCGTCGAGTCCGGGAGCTCCGTCAGGTACGGCCCGAAGACGGGTCGTCCTTTGGCGTTGACGACGGCGGGCTTCCATGCCGTGGGGGCCGCACCCTTGGGGAGTGACAGGTGAAAGGTCACGCCCATTGCCGTGTCGGCGACCAGAAGGTGGAGCTTTCCCTGGTAGACGGCCAGGGCGGGGGCGCAGCCCCGCGTGCCCGTGCTATCGCTGTCGTAGTTCAGTCGGTGGGGTTCGTGCCAGGTGCCGTCGGCGTGCCGGAAGGTCGTGACGAGGGCCGGCTCGCCGTCCCACTTGGTGCGGTAGACGGCGTGCAGGGTGCCGTCGAAGAAGGCCAGGGCCGGGGTCTCCCAGGCGGTGTTCTCCTCCCCGAAGTCGGCGTCGGGGGTCCACCTGCGGGCCGCGTCCACGGTGCCGGTCGCGGCGGCGATGTCGGCGTCCAGCGCTGTCCGGTCTGTCTCGGAGAGACCTTCGGTGGAGCGGGACTTGAGGGTGTCGACCCTGTCGAGGAGGGGCTTGATGTCGGCGGGGGTGTACGAGGTCCAGCGCAGCGGGAGGATCTGCTCGTCACCCTTGCGGGCGCCCCGGTGGGCGCACACCAGGGTGTTGCCCTCGATCGTGAGGGCGGGTGCGGCGGCGCTCTTGTGGTCGGCGAAGGTTCCGTCGGTTCCCCAGCCAGCGGCGGTGGTGTACACCGAACGCCACACATGACGGAGGGTAGCCATTTATGATCATGCTGCGATACGGGATTTCCGGCCGCACAGGCTCTCCGAATGGCTTAAACAGCCTCCTCCCCGCTCTCAGGGGCAATGCGTGAAGCGGATTCGCCGTACATGTCTGTGACGTGGCGTCATGTTGGGGTTGGCGCGGTTCCGGGGGTGGAACGCAGCGCAGGCACGGTGCCGGTGATCATGTGAGTGTCTACGTCCCATGAACACCGAGCGAGCCCGTGCACTGCCTGCACGCGCGGTAGAACGTCTCCGGGTCTAGGGTGGAATCAGGCCACCGGCCTGTTTGCCTGCATCTCTAGCGCTCGTCCCCTTCGAGGAGATCCCATGAGCATGCGAACTCGCGCTATCGCTGTCACCGCGACCGTGCTGCTGGCGGG
>CBRG010000053.1 GCA_000470535.1 Streptomyces sp. AW19M42 | reverse complement strand
CCCGCCGCCTCATCGGCCACTACGCGTCGGGACCACCCGCCGCGGTCCCGGCAGGGAGCTCCCCCGAACTGGACAGCCTGACCGGCAGCCAGCGGGGCGTCCTCACGCTGGTCGCGGCCGGACTCACCAACGCGGAGATCGCCGAGCGACTCGGCATCACCGTAGGCACCGTGAAGTCCCACGTGAACGCGCTGCTGCGCAAGCTCGGCCTGCGCGACCGCGTACAGGCGACGATCCTCGCCTACGACCTCGGCCTCGCCCGCCCGAATCCGCCCGGTACCCACCTCTGACCACCGAGGCGCAACCAAGGAGCCCATCCCCATGTCCCGTACCGATCCCGATCCCGATTCCGGCCGATCCGTCCCACGCCGACTGCGCGACCACATCGGCGTCGTCGGCCTCGTCTACCTCGGCGCCTGTGCCGCCCTGCTCGTGTGGGCGCTGGTGGTGACCGCCGTCGACAGCTCGGGCGAGTCCATGGCCGGCGTCATCCCGGTCCTCGCCACCGCCCCCGCCGGCCTCGTGTTCCTCGTGTTGCCGGGCGGCAAGGTCATGTTCATCGCCGCCATCGCTCTCGGGGCAGGGATCAACGCGGCGATCATCGGCTGGTGCACCCGCACACTGCGGCGCGGCGGCCGTATGAAATGAGTGATCGCCACGCGTCTCCCGGACGCGATGCCCCGCGAGGGCTCAACCCCGGGCGTATCGTGGTGAGTCGGACTCGGATCAGTCTCACGGGTGGTGGCCATGCAGTTCCACGAGGAGCCCGGCATCGGTGACCGGATCGCCCGGCTGCGGCTGCGGCGAAAGCTGACGCAGGGGAGGCTGGCCGAGCGCGCCGGAGTCTCGGTCGACGTCGTCCGCAAACTCGAACAGGGCGTACGCAGCACCGCGCGGCTCACGACACTCAATTCCCTGGCCCGCGCCCTGGATGTCGAGCCGTCCGTACTCGTCGGGCAGCCCTCCACATTCGAGGTGCGCGACGAACAGGACCAGCCCTCGGTACTGGCCCTGCGGCAGGTGCTCTCGCCGGTCGCCGATCTGCTGGGCGAGGAGCCCGACCCCGAGGAGCCGCCCACGCTCACGCAGTTACGGGCGGCGCTGCGGTCCACGGAGCTGGTCCGGCGGGAGGGACGCATCGGTGAGATCGGCCTGCTGCTGCCGCAGCTGATCCGCGATGCGAGAGCGGCCGTACGCGCGCACAGCGGCGCGGATGCGGCGGCGGCGTACTCGGTGCTGGCCGAGGCGTATCAGGTCGCCGCCACCACACTGACCGCACTCGGCAAGGAGGACGCGGGCTTCACGGCGCTGGAGCGGGCGACGGATGCCGCGCGCAAGGGGGACGATCCACATCTGGAGACCGTTGGGATCTCCAGCCTCGCCTGGGTGTTCACCCGGCAGGGCAGGCTGGCGGATGCCGAACGGATCGCCACGGTCACCGCCGAGCGCGTCGAGCCGACGTTCAGGTCCCGGCCGGTCGAACTGTCGCTCTGGGGGATTCTCCTGCTCCGGGCGGCGACGGCAGCGGTGCGCGCCGGCCGCCACGACACCGTGCGCGAACTGCTGACCCTGGTGAGCGCGGCGGCCGCCCGTATCGGCACGGACCGACTCGACTACGCGACTCCGTTCGGGCCGACGAACGCGGGTGTGGCCAAGGTCAACTTCCTCGTCGAAATGGAGGAGAGTGCCGAGGCGCTCCGTACCGCCCGTTCCGTCCCCGATCTGCGCTCCCTGCCGCCGACCTGGCTCGCACGCTTCCACGTGGACCGGGCACTGGCGCACGCGGAGCTGAACAACGCGGACGGCGCGGTGCACGCGCTGCTGACGGCCGAGCGGATCGCACCGGAGTGGATGCGTTACCACTCGACGAGTCGACGCCTCGTGTCCGATCTGCGAGGCGGCGAGCGGCGCCGTGTCTCCCCGGTGTCGGACCTCGCGGGTCGACTGGGCCTTGAGGGCTGAGTAGGACGCCCTGTCCCAGGTGTACCGAGAAGTCGCACGGGGTGTCCCTGGTGGTGCTCTGCGTGCAGACCTAGCTTTTGCGGCATCAGAAGCGTGCCGTTCCGACGAAAGCAGCTCTCCATGCCGATCCCCGTCACCCGTGTGCTGCCCTGGACCGGCTCCGACGGCCGGACGTGTCTACTGATCACCGATCCTGAGGCACCCGGCCCTGTCTCCCGGGCAGCGGATCGGATCGGGGCGGTACAGCTCGGTATGGGAATGAGCCTGATCGAGCACGCCCGGGACATGCTGGCCGATCCGGAGGCCGACGCCGGGCAGGTCCGCTACCTCGCGGGCCGGCTCACCGAGTCGCTGCGGGACGTTGCGCTCATCGCCGTAAGCCGTGGAAACCGGCTGGACGGGAGGGCGGAGGACGCGACGGGGTGAGGCGTCGCGGCGGCCGGCAGTCACATCGTGGGGGACCCGCCCCGCCGTCCCCGCAGGGACTACCCGCCGTTCAGGACGCGGCGCGCCACGAGGCCCCGAGCCCCCGAGAGTTCCGCCCGGAGCGCGGCGCCTTCCTCCACCGTGCCCAGCACTGCTGAGTCCCCCTCGTCCTACGGCTCCCCCCGGAGACCGCTCAGATGTATGTCGAACGCGCACCCCGGTTCGACGGCAACGACGCAGCGTAAGCCGTGAGTCCTTGGCGTGTACAGGAAGTCCGGCCCGGAAGGAGCCTGCCGCCCGGCCCCGGGGCGGGCCGGGCGGGGGCCGTCGCGGGCGCCGACCCCGAGTCCGACCCCAGGTGGTGTGTGCGGCCTCGTCAGGGTTGGCCGAGGGGCATCCCCGATAGCCGGAGAGTTGCGCCGCGCTGATGATCGGAACATGCGGACCACGGAGATATCGCGACGTCAGAACAGTTCCACCACACAGGCGTTCCTGCTGGGCCCGGCCCTGATGGCCGGCTACGGACTGGTGCGGCTGACGGGGCGGGCGGTGGGGGACTACGGGCCCGGGGTCTGGTGGTCGCTGGCGCATGTGCTGTTCCTGGCCGGCGTGCTCGCCTTCGTTCCGGTCTTCCTCGGCCTGCGGCTGCCGGACGGCGTACGCGGCGGCAGACGGCTGGCCGTCCGGGCGGCTGCCGGGGCCGGGCTGCTGGGGGCGGCCGCGGTGGCGGTCCAGGCGGTGATCGACCTGGTGGTCGGGTTCGTCGCGGCGGACGACCGGGCCATGAGCGACATGTTCGAGAAGGTGCGGGACGTGCCCGGTGTGATGCCGGTGGTCTACACGGCGGCGCCGATGCTGTTCTGGCTCGGGCTGCTGGCGCTCGTCACGCTGCTCGCGTTCTTCCGCCGGGGCGAGGTCCCGGCCCGTTCCCCGCTGCTGGTGCTGGCCGGGGTCGTCATGATGGCCATGAGCCTGGACCTGCTGACGGCGGGAGCCCTGTGCATCGCCCTGGCCCTCCTCCCGATGCGGGGGAGAAGTGAGGGAAAGGGGGCGAGTGTACCCATCTTGCCATCGGCTCACACGCCGTGACCCAGTCATTTATTCGTCTATGTGGCTGAACTTTTCTTGTTTCATGGTCAGTTGGCGGGGGAAGGGCCTTACCCTTCATCTGTGAGCCACTCGACGTCCCGCCTTTGTGAAGCCCGGCCGCCCGCAGGAGAGGACCTGCCCGGCACGCTGCCCGAATCGCTGCGCGCCGAACTGATCGCCTTCCGGCGTGACCTGCACATGCACCCCGAGCTCGGCAACCAGGAGTTCCGCACCACCGCGGCCATCAAGGCCCGGCTGGAGCTGGCCGGCCTTGAGCCACGGGTGCTCGCCTCCGGGACCGGGCTCATGTGCGACGTGGGGACCAGGAGCGGGACCACGCGGCCCATGCTGGCGCTGCGGGCCGACATCGACGCGCTGCCGATCCCGGACACCAAGACGGGCGTCCCGTACCGCTCCACCGTGCCCGACCGGGCGCACGCCTGCGGGCACGACATCCACACCACCACCGTGCTCGGCGCCGGCCTCGTGCTCGCCGGGCTGGACCGGCAGGGGCTGCTGCCCAACCCGGTGCGGCTGATCTTCCAGCCCGCCGAGGAGGTGCTGCCCGGCGGGGCGCCCGACGCGATCGACTCCGGGGTTCTGGAGGGCGTCGGCCGGATCGTCGGGGTGCACTGCGACCCGAAGGTCGACGTCGGGCGGGTCGGGCTGCGGGTCGGGGCGATCACCTCCGCCTGCGACCGGCTGGAGCTGTCCCTGGACGGGCCCGGCGGCCACACCGCCCGCCCGCACCTGACCACCGACCTGGTCACCGCCGCCGCCCGGGTGGCCACAGACGTCCCCGCGCTGCTGGCCCGCCGGGTCGACGCGCGGGCCGGGCTCGCGGTGACCTGGGGGCGGCTGGAGACCGGGCACGCCTGCAACGTGATCCCGCAACACGCCGAGCTGTCCGGCACGGTTCGCTGCCTGGATCTGACGGCCTGGCGGGACGCCCCCGACCTGGTGCACGCCGCGATCGACGAAGTGGCCGGAATGCACCGGGCCAAGACGGTGATCAACTACATCAGGGGAGTGCCGCCGGTGGTCAACGACGCCGCCACCATCGATCTGCTCGCTGGTGCCATGACCGCCCGCCGCGGACCGTATGCGATCGAGGACACCGAACAGAGCCTGGGCGGGGAGGATTTCTCCTGGTACCTGGAGCAGGTACCGGGCGCGATGGCGCGGCTCGGGGTGCGTACACCCGGCGACCCCCGCGGTCTGGACCTGCACCGGGGGAATTTCGACGCGGACGAGGAGGCCATCACCGTTGGTGTGGAGCTCTTCACCGCCGCCGCGTTGCTCGACGGCAATCGTCTGTAACCGGACAGGTCGCCCCCGGTTCGCGACGATCCGATAACGGCTTCCGTACAGGGCTTTATCTGACATCTACGCGCGTTACGATCGCCGCGAAACCAGCGCCGGAAGAGGCGCTTCGGTCAGGTTTGAAGGAGCCTTCCCTTGCGCCCGGTATCCAAGATCACCGCCGCGTGTGCCATCGCCGCGGCGCTCGCCCTCACTGCCACCGCGTGTGGCAGCTCGTCCGACGAGTCCAGCAGCTCCGACGGCAAGCTGAAGATCGGCATGGCCTACGACGTGGGCGGCCGGGGCGACAACTCGTTCAACGACTCCGCGGCCCGCGGCCTGGACAAGGCCAAGGCCGAGTTCGGCGCCGAGACGAAGGAGCTCACCGCCAAGACCGGTGAGAGCTCGGCCGACCGCGACCAGCGTCTGCAGTCGCTCGCCGAGGGCGGCTACAACCCGGTCATCGCGATCGGCTTCGCGTACAAGGAAGCGGTCGACAAGATCGCCCCCAAGTACCCGAAGGTCAACTTCGGCCTGGTCGACTCGGTGTCCGACGTGAAGAACGTCAACTCGATCGTCTTCACCGAGGAGCAGGGCTCCTACCTCGCCGGAGTCGCGGCCGCGCTGAAGTCCAAGGACGGCAAGGTGGGCTTCATCGGCGGTGTGGACCTTCCGCTGATCAAGAAGTTCGCCGCCGGCTTCCGGCAGGGCGTCATGGACACGAAGCCCAAGGCCACGGTGCAGATCCAGTACCTGTCCACCGGTTCCGACCTGTCCGGCTTCGGCAGCCCCGACAAGGGCAAGGAAGCCGCCAAGGGCATGCTCGACAAGGGCATCGACGTCATCTTCGCCGCCGCGGGTGGCTCGGGCGCCGGTTCGATCGAGGCCGTCGCGGGCAAGAAGGGCGCCTGGTCCATCGGTGTCGACTCCGACCAGGCCAAGGACCCGGCGCTGGCGAAGTACAAGGACACGATCCTGACCTCGGTCGTCAAGAACGTCGACGCCGGTGTCTTCGACCTGGTCAAGTCCGTCAAGGACGGCAAGCCGGCGACCGGCACGACGACGTACTCCCTGGCCAAGGGTGGTGTCAGCCTGACCCCCACGGGTGACCACCTCAAGGACATCCAGACCCAGCTGGACGCCGCGAAGAAGAAGATCGTCGACGGCACCATCAAGGTCAAGTCCACGACCTGATCCGGCCCGTCGATCGGGGCCCGGGAGAGCGGCTTCCACTGCTCACCCGGGCCCCGATTCACGTACCCCCGCGACGGGGGCCACCGGCCCCGGTACGCCACCTGTGAACGGGTGGCCAACGATTCGGGAGCGCTACGCGCGTAGCGCCCGCTCGGGCGCGGTACCTTTTTCCGCCCCCGCAATCGGCACCCACCGCCTCCGCCCTCCGCTCCTGTCAAGGAGAGTGCGCCATCAACGCGTCCAGCAGTCCTCATGCCGTGGAGCTCCGCGGCATCACCAAGCGGTTCCCCGGGGTCGTGGCCAACCACGACATCGACATCACCGTGCGCCGCGGCACCGTCCACGCCCTCGTCGGTGAGAACGGCGCCGGCAAGTCCACGCTCATGAAGATCCTTTACGGCATGCAGAAGCCGGACGAGGGCACCATCGCGGTGGATGGCGAACAGGCCACGTTCTCCAATCCGGGCGACGCCATCGACCGGGGCATCGGCATGGTGCACCAGCACTTCATGCTGGCCGACTACCTCACCGTCCTGGAGAACGTCGTACTCGGCTCCGAGAAGCTGCACGGCATCGGGGACCGGGCCCGCGCCAAGATCAAGGAGATCTCCGACGCGTACGGTCTCGGCATCCGGCCCGACGCCATGGTCGAGGACCTCGGTGTCGCCGACCGCCAGCGCGTGGAGATCCTCAAGGTCCTCTACCGCGGCGCCCGCACCCTGATCCTCGACGAGCCCACGGCCGTCCTCGTACCGCAGGAGGTCGAGGCGCTCTTCGACAACCTGCGTGAGCTCAAGGCCGAGGGTCTTACCGTCATCTTCATCTCGCACAAGCTGGGCGAGGTGCTGTCGGTGGCCGACGAGATCACCGTCATCCGGCGTGGGACGACCGTGGGCACCGCCGACCCGGAGCACACCACGACCAAGCAGCTGGCCGAGCTGATGGTCGGCAGTGAGCTGCCGTCGCCGGAGACCCGCGAGTCGACCGTCACCGAGACGCCGATGCTGGACGTCGACGGGCTGCGGCTGACCGCCACCGACCCGGACGGGGTGGTGCGTGCCGTGCTCGACGGCATCACCTTCACCATCCACAAGGGCGAGGTGCTCGGCATCGCCGGCGTCGAGGGCAACGGCCAGTCCGAACTGGTCGACGCCATCATGGGCATGCGCACCCTCGACGCGGGCTCCCTCTCGCTGGACGGCGCGGACATCTCCCGTACCCAGACGCGCAAGCGACGCGAGGACGGGATGGCCGTCATCCCGGAGGACCGCCACCGGCACGGGCTGCTGCTGGAAGCCCCGCTCTGGGAGAACCGCATCCTCGGCCACGTCACCGAACGCCCCAACAGCAAGGGCGTCTTCCTCGACCTCAAGGCGGCCCGCGCCGACACCGAGCGGATCGTGCGCGAGTACGACGTGCGCACCCCCGGCATCGAGGTCACCGCGGCCTCGCTCTCCGGCGGCAACCAGCAGAAGCTGATCGTCGGCCGCGAGATGAGCCACTCACCCAAGCTCCTGATCGCAGCGCACCCCACCCGGGGCGTGGACGTCGGCGCGCAGGCCCAGATCTGGGACCAGATCCGCGACGCGCGCCGCGAAGGACTCGCGGTGCTGCTGATCTCCGCCGACCTGGACGAGCTGATCGGGCTCTCCGACACCCTGCGCGTCATGTACCGCGGCGCACTCGTCGCGGACGCCGACCCGGCGACCGTCACCCCGGAGGAGCTCGGCTCCGCGATGACGGGCGCGGCCGCCGGCCACCTCGAAACGTCCGGCGGCGACGGCGCGGCCGCCGCCACCGGCACGGACGACACCGACCCCCGGGACGGGGGAGAGGACCGATGAAGAAGATCGACAAGGAGCGGCTGCTCCTGGGGATCGCGGCCCCCGTACTCGCGATCGTGGTCGCCTTCCTGGTGACGGCACTCGTGCTCGCCGCCACCGGCAAGGAGCCGTTCAGCGCATTCGGCATCATGTTCGACTACGGGCTGAAGTCGGACAGCCAGGTCTACATCCTCAACAAGGCGACGACGTACTACCTCGCGGGTCTCGCGGTGGCCGTCGGCTTCCGGATGAACCTCTTCAACATCGGCGTCGACGGCCAGTACCGCCTCGCCGCCTTCTTCGCCGCGGCGGTCGGCGGCGCGCTGACCCTGCCGGGCGCCCTCCAGATCCCGCTGATCATCCTCACCGCGATGATCGTCGGCGCGATGTGGGCCGGTATCGCGGGTCTCCTGAAGGTCACCCGGGGCGTCAGCGAGGTCGTCTCGACGATCATGCTGAACTCCATCGCGACCGCGGTCATCGGCTACCTGCTCCAGCAGAACCGCCTCGGACACCTCGACGAGGCCGGCACCAAGATCTCCACCAAGCCGCTCCCGGAGTCCTCGTACTTCTTCGAGTTCCCGACCACCCCGACGCCCGTCTGGGGCTTCATCGTGGTCGCGGTCGTCGCGGGCGTCGCCTACTGGTTCACGCTCTCGCGCACCCGGTTCGGCTTCGACCTGCGCACGGTGGGCCAGTCCGGCTCCGCCGCCGAGGCCAGCGGGGTGAACGTCAAGAAGATGGTCGTCACCTCGATGCTCATCTCGGGCGCCGTGGCCGGCCTGATCGGCATGCCGACGCTGCTCAACGACAGCCACGAGTTCAGCGGCGACTTCCCCGTCGGCATCGGCTTCACCGGTATCGCCATCGCCCTCCTCGGCCGCAACCACCCCGTCGGCATCGCGCTCGGCGCGCTGCTCTGGGGCTTCCTGGAACGCGGCACCGGAAAGCTGGAGTTCGAGGGGTACGACAAGGAGATCGTCGGCGTGATCCAGGGCGTCATCGTCCTGTGCGTCGTCATCGCCTACGAAGTCGTCCGCCGCTACGGACTCAAGCGACAGCAGAGCAAGGTCGGCGCGGAACTCGCCGCACAGGCCGCCCGTAACTCCGACCAGCAGGAGGTGTCGGCGTGACCGTCACGGCGACTTCCACCCCGCCCCCCGCGGCCCGCAAGGTCTCCGGCGGCAAGGGCGGCCGCACCCGTCTCTCCTTCCCCGTCGTCCTCCTGATCATCGCGGGCGTGCTGCTCGCGCTGTCCGCCGTGCGCGCCATCACCGGCGCACAGGACGTCACCTCGGCCGGACAGATCAGCGCCGCCCTCGCGATGGCCGTGCCGATCGGCCTCGCCGGTCTCGGCGGCCTCTGGTCGGAGCGGGCCGGCGTGGTCAACATCGGCCTCGAAGGCATGATGATCCTGGGCACCTTCTTCGGCGCCTGGGCCGGCTGGCAGACCAACCCCTGGCTCGGCGTGCTCGCCGGTGTCGTCGGTGGAATGCTCGGCGGCCTGCTGCACGCGGTGGCGACCGTCACCTTCGGCGTCGACCACATCATCTCCGGCATCGCGATCAACATTTTGGCGCTCGGCTTCACCACCTACTTCGCCAAGCTCTGGTTCAACTCGGGCGACGCGGCGGTCAAGGGCGGCTCTCCCAAGCAGTCCCCACCGGCCGACGACATCACCTCGGTGACGATCCCGGGCCTCTCCGACTGGCTGCACACCGTCGAGAAGCACCACTGGTTCTTCGTCTCCGACCTGGCCGGAGTCCTCGGCGGACTCGTCACCAACGTGTCGCTGCTGACGATCGTCGCCGTGATCCTCTTCGCCGTGACGTTCTTCGTCCTGTGGAAGACGGCCTTCGGCCTGCGGCTGCGCTCCTGCGGTGAGAACCCGGTGGCCGCCGAGTCGCTCGGCGTCAACGTGTACACCTACAAGTACATCGCGGTGATCGTCTCCGGCGGCATGGCCGGACTGGGCGGCGCCTTCCTCTCCCTGGTCACCTCGCACATCTACAACGAGGGACAGACCGGCGGCCGCGGGTACATCGGTCTCGCCGCGATGATCTTCGGTAACTGGAGGCCCGGCGGACTCGCCATGGGCGCGGGCCTGTTCGGCTTCGCCGACGCGCTCCAGCTGCGCAACGGCGGCGAGTCCGTCCACGCGCTGCTCCTGCTGCTCGTGGTCGCGCTGGCCGGAATCGCGGCCTGGAAGCTCTACCGCAAGAGCTTCGTGCAGGGCGCCGTCAGCGCGGTCGTCGCCGCCGCCATCCTGGTCTGGTACCTCGCCACGGACACCGTGCCCACCGAGTTCGTGAGCGCGACCCCGTACGTCGTCACGCTGCTCGTCCTCTCGCTCTCCGCACAGCGGCTGCGGATGCCGAAGGCGGACGGCATGCGCTACCGCAAGGGCCAGGGCAAGTGACGCCCACCGCCGGAGCGGACACCGCCGCCGTGGCAGGGGCCGACTGGGACGCCCTGCGGACCGCCGCCCGGGAGGCCATGTCCAGGGCGTACGCGCCCTACTCGGGCTACCCGGTCGGCGTCGCCGCCCGGGTGGACGACGGCCGCACGATCGTCGGCTGCAACGTCGAGAACGCCTCGTACGGCATCGGGCTGTGCGCCGAATGCGGGCTGGTCTCCCAGCTGCACGCCACCGGCGGCGGCCGGCTGACCCACTTCACCTGCGTGGACGGGGCGGGCGAGATCCTGGTCCCGTGCGGCCGGTGCAGGCAGTTGCTGTACGAGTTCGGCGGACCGGAACTCGTCCTGGAGACCCCGGACGGATTCCGCACCCTCGACGAGATGCTCCCGCAGGCGTTCGGACCCTCGCACCTCGGGTAGCACCCCGCCGGGC
Source organism: Streptomyces sp. AW19M42 (assembly GCA_000470535.1). GTDB lineage: Bacteria > Actinomycetota > Actinomycetes > Streptomycetales > Streptomycetaceae > Streptomyces. The sequence goes on along the minus strand of CBRG010000053.1, from coordinate 24,643 downwards.
GGGCCCACAGACGGGCCCACCCGGCGGCTCTTTGCCCCTCTATGCGCGTAGAGTCAACCGGACCCACGCGCACGTACGTACCGGCCGGAAGGACTCCAGACCATGGACGCCATCTCCGTCATCCGCACCAAGCGGGACCGAGGCGAGCTGACCCCCGAGCAGATCGACTGGGTCATCGACGCGTACACCCGCGGTGAGGTGGCCGACGAGCAGATGTCCGCGCTGGCCATGGCGATCCTGCTGAACGGCATGAACCGTACGGAGATCGCCCGCTGGACCGCCGCCATGATCGCCTCCGGCGAGCGGATGGACTTCTCCGCGCTCTCCCGGCCCACCACCGACAAGCACTCCACCGGCGGCGTCGGCGACAAGATCACCCTGCCGCTCGCCCCGCTGGTCGCCGCCTGCGGCGCCGCCGTGCCGCAGCTCAGCGGCCGCGGCCTCGGCCACACCGGCGGCACCCTCGACAAGCTGGAGTCCATCCCCGGCTGGCGCGCCCATATCTCGAACGCCGAGATGCGACACGTCCTCGACACCACCGGCGCGGTCATCTGCGCGGCGGGCGACGGTCTGGCCCCCGCGGACAAGAAGCTGTACGCCCTCCGCGACGTCACCGGCACCGTCGAGGCGATCCCGCTGATCGCCAGCTCGATCATGTCGAAGAAGATCGCGGAGGGCACCGGCGCGCTCGTCCTGGACGTCAAGGTCGGCTCCGGCGCCTTCATGAAGACCATCGAGGACGCCCGCGAACTCGCCTCCACCATGGTCGCGCTTGGCACCGACAGCGGCGTGCGCACGGTCGCCCTCCTCTCCGACATGGCCACCCCGCTCGGCCTGACCGCGGGCAACGCCCTGGAGGTCCGCGAGTCGGTCGAGGTGCTGGCCGGCGGCGGCCCGAAGGACGTCGTCGACCTCACCCTGGCCCTCGCCCGCGAGATGCTGGACGCGGCCGGGCTCAAGGACGCCGACCCGGAGAAGGCCCTCGCGGACGGCTCCGCGATGGACGTCTGGCGCCGGATGATCTCCGCCCAGGGCGGTGACCCCGACGCGACCCTCCCGGTCGCCCGCGAACAGCACATCGTGACGGCCCCCACCTCCGGCGTCCTCACCCGCCTCGACGCGTACGACGTCGGCGTGGCCGCCTGGCGCCTCGGCGCGGGCCGCGCCCGCAAGGAGGACCCGGTCCAGGCGGGCGCGGGCGTCGAGCTCCACGCCAAGCCGGGCGACACCGTGACGGCCGGCCAGCCGCTGCTGACGCTGCACACGGACACCCCGGAGAAGTTCGGCTACGCGCTGAAGGCCCTGCCCGACTCGTACGACATCGCCCCCTCCGGCACCACGTTCACCGCCACCCCCGTGGTGCGGGAACGTATCGCCTGACCTGTGGTTTTCCCGTAGGGGGGAACGGGACCGGTGGACTGCCGCCGGTCCCGTTCGGCATGCTGGACTCGGTGACGCACCGATCAGAGGAGACCGCCGTGAGCGCACTCACCGGCGACCCCGCGCCGGGCTTCGGCCAGGACCGGGACGACCTCGTCCGGAGCTGGGGAGGAGACGGACGCGCCCGAGGGCTGCAAGCCTGAAGCTGGACACCGGGACCTTCCCCGTGAGCTGAGAGGCCCGGCGCCGCCGCGATGAGTTTCGGCCGTCGTGGCGGTCTCCCTGATATGGATCCCCTGTCGCCGGCAGCCCTCGTCGTCACCGGACGCGTCACGCGGGCCGGTCTGCCGCGCCTGTGTGACGAACTCGAAGCGATACTGGCCGCCTCCGATGCCGCCGTCGTGGACTGCGACGTGGGCGGGCTCGAACGGGCGGACCTCGCCGCCGTGGAGGCGATCGCCCGGCTGTCGCTGGTCGCCCGCAGAGCGGGCGGCAGACAGCTGCGGCTGTGCGGGACGCCTCCCGAACTCCGGCTGCTGATCGATCTGGTGGGGCTGGCTGACGTGCTGGCGCTGGCGGAGGAATCGCCGTGAGCGGAACATCTCTCCTTCAGTGGAAGGGAGTTGACGCGGCACAGGGGCTGATGTCACTCGGAGCGTTACGGACCCCCGAGATACGCTCTCCGTGCAGCGAGGCGGCCGTTACTGCTCGTAGGCCCACGAGCGCCCAGTCTGTCGGTACTGCTCGACGGGGATGGGGGCGACTCCCGTCCCCATGCGCGCCGTGTAAAGCAGGCCGTCCAGGTGGTCGATCTCGTGGTGGACCAGCCGGGCGAGTCCGCGTTCGTAGGTGGTGGTCACCGTCTGGCCCTCCAGCGTCGTGGTCTCCACGGTGATCTGCAGCGGCCGAGGCACCAAGCCGCGGACGTCGAAGAAGCTGAGGCATCCCTCGTACTGCTCGTCCGCATCGCTGGAACGGTCGGTGATGCGGGGGTTCAGCAGGACGATCGCCGGGGTGCCGGGGTCGGGGGGCTGGACCACGGCGGCGGCCCGGCCGATGCCGATCTGGGGCGCCGCGATGCCCATGCCCTTGGCGAAGGGGTGGACCTGCCCGATCCCCTCCATCGAGGAGAACAGCCGCTCGATGGCCTGCTCGGCCGCCTCGCGCTCGGCCGGCAGGTCGAAGACGCGCGCACGCTCAGCAAGAACGGGGGCCCCGCGCTGCACGACGCCGAGGTCCCTCATCTGTTCACTGGGCCGCACCTGGATCACCTGAACTCCCCTGGATTCGCTTCATGTTCGGGACTGGCCCGGAATCGCCACTCCAGACGGTAGCGGGCATGGAGCGCGGGTGCGGAAGTACTCCAGGAGAAGACACGCATCCCGCTCTCCTCGCGCTGGACCGGTGCAGTGCGAAGCGGAGCCGCTTCGGCGGTCATCGAGGTCTCAGTGCCCCACACTGCGGGGTCGAGTTCGGCAGGGAAGGCGAGTTCGACCCCCAGATGTTCGGTAGGCAGGCGGACGGCACGCTGGAACCAGCGGCCCCACTTCTCCTCGCCCACCGAGTAGGCGTACTCGATCCACACCGACTCGCCCGGGTACAGCGGGAAGCGGCCCTGGTCGTTCTCGAACAACAACCACACTTCCTTGAAAGCGTCGCGGTCGTGCTTGGTCTGCCAGCGCATCGCCTCACCGCGGCAAGTCGCAGTGAGGTCCAGCTCGCCCCAGGTCAGGGGGTGTTCGCGGCAGTGTGCGTTGGACCGTTCCGGCTCGCCCGGGTAGCGGTCGACGCTGATGCGGATCAGGTAGCGGGTGATCGGCTCGGTGCCGGTGTTCCGCAGCAGGCGGCGCATTGTCAGCCGGTAGAGACGGCCGTCGTAGTCCAGGCGGGCAGCGTCGTGCTCGACGACGATCGCCGAGCCGGTCGCGTACGGCTGCTCAACCCTGCGGGGCGCCGGTACGGCCGCCGATGGTGACGTGCGGGCCTTGGCCGTCTCGAAGTCCAGCCAGCGCTTCCAGATGGCCTTGCCCGCGTTCAGGGTCTCCTCCGCGCGGCGGGCGAAGTCCTCCGTCGGCTTGTGCCGGCCCGACTCGACATGACTCACGTAGGACGGATCGAAGGCCATCCTTCGGGCCAACTCCCGCTTGGCCAGGCCCCGCACCTCGCGCCAGTAGGCGACTTCCGCCGCGAACGCCTCGGCCGCCTGCTCGGTTGTCATGGCGTCGTCCCGCGCGTCCATCAAAGCCCCCGCCTTGGATGCTGGATGAGATGAATGAACCGTGAGTGATCTCGATTCACCATTCTGTCACGGTCCCGGTCGCCGGTTTCCTTCCTCTACCGGCCCAGGTCGACCCCCGGGCCCAAACGAGGAGGGTCCCAGCGATGCGTGTGCTGTATCTGCTCAACGTCTCCAACTCCAGCCAGCTGACCGCCGACTCCGGCTTCACCTTCGCCGACATGCTCGCCCCGGCGCTGACTGACGCCGGGGTCGAGGTGACCGTGGCCTCCCCGGTCCCGGCCGGCGACGCCCGTGTGAACTTCGCGCCCACCATCTCCCCGGCTACCAAGTACCGGGCCCGCTTCGACCCCGGGATGGACGCCCTGATCACCCTGATCCGTGACCAGCGGCCCGAGGTGGTCGTGGCCAACCAGATCGAGGCTGCCCCCGCGATCCGGGCAGCGCTCCTGGAAGCCGGGGTGGACGCGCGGATCGCCGGATACTGCCACTACCTGCCGTTCTCCTTCACCGACACCGGCGTCCTGGAGCTGGACCCGGCCTTGAACGACCGGGGCCTCGGCCACAGTGTGCTGTTGGCCTTCGCCGCCGGCCTCGCGGCTTGCGACCGCATCCTGGTCCACTCCTCCACAGCCGCCTCCTGGACCACCGCAGCCGCTGCCCGCACCGGCGTCGACCTCGGCGACAAGCTGCACATCGTCCCCGCCCCCAGGGACGTACGGCTGGTACGCGACCCGGCCGACGTCACCCCGCCCGAAGGCAGGGTCACCGGCATCTACAACCACCGCCTGTACAAGCACTACGGCACCGCCCGCTTCACCCAGCTCGCCCGCCGCCTCGTCGCCGACACCCCGGTGCGGCTCACGGTCATGGACCTGTTCGGCACCCGCAGTCCCGAGCGCATCCGTCTCGACCCCAGCCCCGAACGACACTTGGAGGAGCTGGCGACCACGGACGGCGTCACCATCGCCTCCGACCGCGGCGACCGCATCCGATACCGCAATCTGCTGGCCGGCACCCACTTCGGCATCGCACCCTTCCGACCCGGCTGCCCCTGGTCCATGTCGGTGATCGACTGCCAGGCGATGGGCCTGCCCGTGATCGGACCTCGCACCGGCTGGCTGGCCGAGCACATCGACAACGAGCTGCTGTTCGACACCGACGAGCAGGCCGTCCAGATCGTCGAACGCCTCGCCACGGATGCCGAGTTCTACCTCGTGCACGCCAAGCGAGCGCACGCCTCCACCACCGACCTCGCGCCGGCCACGGTGGCCGCCCGCTACCTGGAGGCGATCCGGTGACCAGCTTCGACGCGGTCCAGCTCTCCTACGACGAGCCACTGGCCAGCTCACTGCACACCCGCCTCGTCCGGGTGCTGGGCGGCACCGTCAAGCGCCTGCACGGAGTCCGCGGAATGCGACGCGCCTACCGGCTCACCGCCGAGATGGTCGACACCGAGACGTTCTTTCTCGCTGACGGCGACTTCGCCATCGACCCCGAGTTCCCCACCGCCACGGTGGAACCGCTTTCCGAAGGGGTGGCAATGCGGGTCTGGCAGGCGGTCAACCCGGTCAACGGCCTGACCTACGGCTACGGCGGGCTCAAGCTGATCCGCCGCTCAGCGTTGAGGGAAATGGGCAAGGCCGTCGACGTGCTGGCCGCGCTGCCCGGCCGGGTCGAATTCTGTCGCCAGACCGCCGGGGTCACACGGTTCAACCAGACCCCGTTCCACGCGTGGAGGGCGGGCTTCCGCGAGTGCGCGATGCTCGCGCGTGGCAGCGAGTACGGCATGACCGACGCCTCCGCCCAGAAACGCATCGCCTCCTGGACAGCCAGTCGCGACGGCGAATTCGCCACCTACTCGGCAGCCGGCGCCCGCGACGGAGTCGACTTCGCCAAGGTCGCCGCGCGCAACCCGCAGCACTTCGAGGCGCTCAACGACCCGCCCTGGCTGCACCAGCACTTCACCACGCTGTACGGCGAGCAGGCGGTCACCGGATGAACCCCGCCCCCGGGCCACTGGTGCTGATCGAGCCGTACGCGCACCGAGGTGGCGGACACCACCAGCGCACGTTGGCGGCGCTCGCCTCCGTGCGGCCGGACAGCTTCGTCATCGCCCCAGGCGGCCTGAGCGAGGACCTGGGCCCGCTGGTGCGGTCCGGCACCCGGGTCATCGTCGGTCCGGCCGGGCCTGCGGCAAAGATTCTGCTGGCCGCCGCGCGAGTGTCAGCACGGGTCTCCGCCGCCGGCCGGCAGGTCTTAGCCTCCCGGGGCTGGCCGCCGACGGTCCGCAGATTCCCGCACCAGGTCACCCTTCTCGCCCGCTGCCTGACCGAGGCCGCCTGTCTTCGCACCGCACGCCGCCTCGCCCCCGGGGCCGCGACGGTGGGGATCCTCACCGCGAGTGAGGCCCTGCACGGTGCCGCGGCCCTGCTCGGCGGCACCCCGCACCTGCGGTTCGTCCATGAAGTGGTCACCACCGAGGACCTTCCGATCCGGTGGCTGGGCCGGATCGCTCGCAGAGGTGAGAAGCGGGTGATCGCGCTGTACCCGACCACGGCCGTCCGCGACCAGGCCGCGCCGGCCTTCCCACGCCTTCGCGGTGAGGTGCGGGCGTTCGCGGTCGACGACGGCCGGCGGGTGACCGACGCCGAGCGCGAGGGCGCCCGTGCCGTCTTCACCATCCCCGCCGACGCGAAGGCAGTGTGCGTGGTCGGGGGCTGGTGGCCGTACAAGGACATCGCGACCATCGACGCAGCCCTCGCCCGCCTTACCGAGCCACTGCACGTCCTGGTGTGCGGCGCCCCGCGCGGCAGCCATCACCACGCGGACAACCCCTGGTCGGCCATCCCCTTCACCCACCAGCCCCACAAGCGCCGGGGCCCGCCCCTGCGACCCGCGCGACCTGCTGCGCGGCCTGATCCGCTACGGCGCCGACTACCACCTGAACCGCGTGATCGCGGACATCTGACGGCCGCCGCCCGGCTACTCGTCCGCCTCGCGCCACCTGTCCCTGACGATCATCTGGGAGCACTGGACCACCGAGAGGCGGGCCTCGGCGGTCTTCGAGGGGACGCTCGGGAACGGCGACGGGGAAGGACCGACACCGGAGCCGGAGCCGGACCGGGCCCGGTCGCAGAATTCGCCGTCCCCGATCTCCGGCTGCGGTCCCGGCTCCGCGTCGGAGGCCGGTGGCGCGACGCGGCCGGGGCCGGAGGTGGCGGCCGGCTCACCGAGCCACTGGCCGGCCCCCCAGCCGCCGGCCACGACCACGGCCCACGCCGCGACCAGACCGTACGTCGCACCCCGGCCGGGCCGTCGGCTCACGCCGCATCGGCATCGAGGTGATCGGGCAGCCCGAACAGCGGGAACCAGCGCGGGGTGTCCAGGAAGCAGTGCATCCCGGTGATCGCACCGTCCGAGATGTCGATGACCTGCACCGCCCACGGCACGAACCCCGGCCCGTCCGGATCCGGCTTGTAGTGCGCGAAGGCGGGGGTGCCGTTCGCGGACGTGGCCACCAGCCGGGAGCCCGCGCAGGCCGCGCCGATCGAGGTCATGAAGCCGGTGATGTCGTCGTGCCCCTGGAGCCAGAGGTCGAACGGCGGCATCGTCATGATCGCGTCCTCATGGAGGAGCGCCGTCAGCGCCTTCATGTCGTAGCCCTCGAACGCCGCCACGTACCGCTCCAGGAGCTTGCTCTGCTCCTCGTCCAGCGGATCGGCGGCGTCGGCCGCCGTGCCCTGGTGCTCGTTGAGCGTCGCCCGCGCTCGCTGGAGGGCGCTGTTGACCGATGCGACCGAGGTGTCGAGCAGCTCCGCGACCTCGCTCGCCTTCCACGCGAGCACCTCGCGCAGGATCAGTACGGCCCGCTGCTTGGGGGGCAGATGCTGCAGCGCCGCGACGAACGCGAGCCGCACGGACTCGCGCGCCACCGCCGCCTCTGCCGGGTCCGCGACGGACGGCAGGATCCGCCCGTCCGGCATCGGCTCCAGCCAGGTGTTCTCCGGCAGCGGATTGAGCGCGGCCTGCGCGAGCGGCGTGGGGCCGGAGAGATCCACGGGCCTGGCCCGCTTGTTGCCCGCGTTCAGCATGTCGAGACAGACGTTCGTCGCGATCCGGTACAGCCAGGACCGCAGCGAGGAACGTCCCTCGAACTTGTCGAAGTTGCGCCAGGCGCGCACCAGCGTGTCCTGGACCGCGTCCTCCGCCTCGAAGGCCGAACCGAGCATCCGGTAGCAGTACCCGGTCAGCTCGGTCCGGTGTCCTTCGAGGCGGCTGTCGACATCGCCCGCCGTAGCCGTCAGATCACCCATTGCGTCGCTCCACCCCAGTCGCCCTGTGACACCGCTCACTCCAGCCCTTCGGAAGCTACCCCAGGGCACTGACAACGGGGGCGGGAAGAGCGGAAAGCGGTCACGTACCGAGCTTGCGCCCGTACACGAAGACGTCGTCGCCGTTCTTGAGGAGCTTCCAGTATGACTTCGCGTCGGCGGTGCGCATGTTGACGCAGCCGTGCGACCCCGGCGGGTTCCACATCTTCACGCCCACCGCGTGGAACGCCTCCCCGCCGTCGAAGAACTGGGAGTACGGCATCGACGTGTGGTAGATCGACGAGACGTGGTTGATGTGGCGCCAGTAGATCTTCTTCGCCCCGGTCCGGGTCTCGTACCCGTCCCGCCCGGTCCGCACCGGCACGGGGCCGGACTTCAGCTTGCCGCCGTCCTGGATCCAGCTGATCTGCCGGGTCAGGTCCACACACGCGATGCGCCCCTTGTTCGTGGGGCACTTCTTGGCCTTGTTCGGGTTCTTCCCGGCCGCCTTCTGGGCGGTCAGCGTCTGCATGGTGCGCCAGGTGACCGGCCCGGCGTAACCGATGGTGGGTGTGACCCCGTACGTGCTCTGGAACGACCGGATCGCCTTGCAGTCGGCGGCCGACTGCTTGCCGTCCACCTTCAGATGCAGGTACTTCTCGGCCTGCTTCTGGTACGGCCCCTTGGACGCCGTGCAGGAAGCCGCCTGCGCGGTTGTGCCGGTGCCGAGGACGAACGCGGGTATCGCGGTCAGGCCCGCGACGGACAGGGCCAGCCCGCGCCGCAGTCGCACGCCTGATATGCCCTTGATGTTCTTCACGTTCTCTTTGGTGTCCATATATGCCAACTCCCCTTCGTGCGCAGTGCGGTGATTCCGCCTGCTAGACGTGCGTCGGGGAGTGGTTGGTTGTGCGCCGAATGTCTCGGTTCTGTACGTCTCGGTTCTGGACGGCCGGCACCGCGGCGGACCGGCGCTGTTCGACGCGCGCCACCCGCGTCCCGTACAGCGTGATCGACACGACACCGAGTACCGCGAGCAGTCCCAGCGTGACCGTGCCCGCCCAGCCTCCGGCGTGGAAGGCGACCGCGCCGAGCGTGCCGCCCGCGCTGGAGCCGAGGTAGTACGCCGACTGGTAGAGCGCCGATGCCTGGGCTCGGCCCCTGGTCGCCGTACGGCTGACGGACGAGGAGGCGACCGCGTGCCCGGCGAAGAAGCCCGCCGTGATCAGGACCAGCCCGCCCAGCACCGCCGCCAGCTGGTCGGCCAGCGAGAGCAGCAGTCCGGCGGCCGTGGTGGAGACGGCGAGGTAGAGGGCACCCCGGCGGCCCGTCCGTGCCACGAGCTTCCCCGCCGCGGCGGACGAGACCGTACCGACCAGATAGACGAGGAAGACCGAGCCGACGACACCCTGCGGAAGGTTGAACGGCGCCTCCGCGAGCCGGTAGCCGATCACCGTGTAGACCGCGCCGAACACCGTCATGAACAGCGCGCCGATCGCGTACAGCCGACGCAGCAGCGGATCGGCGAGGTGCCCGCCGACGGTCCTGGCGAGGGCCTTCGGGTTCAGCGACCCGGGGGTGAAGTGGCGGGCCCGGGGGATCATGAAGTGGAAGACGACGGCGCAGGCCACGGCCAGCAGACCGACGGAGCCGAGCGCGGCCCGCCAGCCCCACAGCTGAGCGACCCAGCCGGTGAGGATGCGGCCGCTCATCCCGCCGATGCTGTTGCCCGCCACGAACAACCCGATCGCCGCTACCAGCGCCTTGGGCCGGACCTCCTCCGCGAGGTACGCCATCGCGGACGCGGGCAGTCCGGCCAGCGCGGCGCCCTGCACGGCACGCAGCGCGATCAGCCAGCCGAGCGACGGCGCGAACGGCACGAACAGCCCGACCACCACCGCGACCACCAGCGAGGCGGTCATCATCTGCCGCCGCCCGAACCGCTCGGAGAGCGCACTCATCGGCAGCACGCAGAGTGCCAGCGCACCCGTCGCCGCTGAGACCGTCCAGCTCGCCTGCCCGGCCGTGGCGCCGAAGGACGCGGAGACGGCGGGCAGCAGCGCCTGGGTGGAGTAGAGGAGCGCGAAGGCCGCGACACCGGCGGCGAAGAGCGCGAAGCTCATCCGTCGGTAGCCGGGCCCGCCGGGTTCGAGCCGGTCCGCGGTGGCGGCCTCGGCCGCGGTCACGGGGCTTACGGGGGACGACTGGGTCGAGGCGGCCACGACGACGGTGGACGCCCCGGTACTGGCGGGAGGCATGCGGAGAACGTAGGCCGACCGCTGTTCATGCGTCCAATGCATGAATACCCGATAATCAATCCCATGGCGCATCAGCACAGCTCACAGCCGCGACTGTCACCAAGCAGTTACGAAGAAGACATCCGCGCGGTCCTCGCGCCACGCCTCGCCTACTTCGAGGCGGTCGCCCGCCACGAACACGTCACCCGCGCCGCGCACGAGCTGGGCGTCCCGCAGTCCACGCTCTCGCGCGCCATGGTCAGGCTGGAACAGGACCTGGGAGTCGCCCTGTTCGCCCGCAAGGGCCGTACCGTCTCCCTCACCCCGGCCGGCCGCACCTTCCTCGGCTCGGCCGAGCGGGCCCTCGCGGAGGTGGAGAAGGCCGCCGACTCGGTACGGGCGGACGCCGACCCCACCGCGGGCAAGGTCGCCTTCGGCTTCCTCCACACCATGGGCTCCGAGACCGTCCCCGCCCTGATCCGCGCCTTCCGCGCCGACCACCCGAGGGTGCGCTTCCAACTCGTGCAGAACTACGGCGAGGCCATGATCGAACGCCTCCGCGCGGGCGGCCTCGACCTCTGCCTCACCTCACCCGTCCCGGACGCCCCGGATCTGGTGGCCCGACGCCTGGACGAACAACGCCTGCGCCTGGTCGTCCCCGACGACCACCGCCTCGCCACCCGCCGCCGCGTCCGCCTGGCGGAGGCCGCCGACGAAACGTTCGTCACCCTGGAGCCCGGCTACGGGCTGCGCCGCATCACGGACGACCTATGCGCGGAGGCGGGCTTCGTCCCCCGCGTCGCCTTCGAGGGCGAGGAGGCGGAGACGCTGCGCGGCCTGGTTGCGGCCGGTCTGGGGGTGGCCCTCCTGCCCCCTCCGGCGGTGGCCCGCCCGGGGGTCGTGGAGCTGACGGTGACGGCACCGCGGGCCGCTCGGGAGATCGGCGTGGCCTGGCTGGACGGCCACCCGGACACCCCGCCGGTCGCGGCGTTCAAGAAGTTCCTGCTGTCGCGAAGGGGGCACCTGCTGCCGGAGTGACGAGGCCACCCCGGCAGCGAGTGCCCCCGCACTCCGCTCGCGGGCTACGGCCGCTGCTTGACCTTGTCGACGACGGCCCAGCTGTCGAGGTACGAGAGCTGGACGTACCGCTTCATGTTCGCGCCGTCGCCCGAGCTGCGCTCGTCACAAAAGCCCAGGAACCGGTGCGTCCGTGGTTCGAAGATGAAGAATCCGCCGTATCCGCCCTGCCCCGAAGGGATCATCGGGTCGTCGTAGGTGATGGCCACCCCCGTACGCCCCTTGGCGTCCTTCTGGTTCGGGAAGCGGCGAGCCTGCGACCTGCGGTGCCGGCTCACGAGGTTGGTGGCGATGCCGAACAGCCACGGCCGGGCATCGCCGCGCGAGAGGTCGTACGTATGGCGTCGCTGGAAGGCGGTCGTGAACGTCTCCGCCATCAGATCCTCCGCCGCCTCCGGACCGAGCCGCCGCGCCGCGTAACGGTGCACGGCGTCGGCGTACCGGTCGAAGAGCACGGCGAAGAGCTCGGGCTCATCCCGTGACCGCTCGATCACCCGGGCATCGGTCTCCTCGCGATCCGTGTCGCGGGTGCGGACGCCCGGGGGCTCGACGGTCATCGGGGCTCCATTCATCGGTCTGAATACCTCGAAGGCTTGGGCTTGATCGGTGCTTACACCTGTACTTCGCCAGAAGCCTGATTCGAGTTCCATCCCGTGCCGTCCCGCCACCCTCCCTACCGCTTGAACGTCACCTCCTTCGAGTCCTTCTCGCGGTCGTAGGTGCCGGCGAAGCCCCAGTTCTTCCAGCCGCCGTCGCCGTTGTTGATGATCGTGCCGTTCTTGATCGAGAAGATGTCGACCCCGTCCACCACCGCGAGGTGTTCGAGGCCGGAGACCCCGGAGAAGGAGAGTTCGTTGAAGTTCTTCACCGCGATGATGTTCGTGTCGGGGAAGGTGCGGCTGTACTCGTCGATCAGCGACTGGTTCAGCTCGGCGTCGTCGCCCGGCACCTTGCCGTCGTAGTCGGTGCCGGGGTACGGCCCGTCCGTGTACTTCGGGGCGCCGTCGTTGAAGTTGACCGGGTCCGATCCGGTGGAGATCGAATCGGCGTCCAGGTCGGCGGGTTCCGGCTGCTCGAAGGTGGCCTCGGAGCCGTCGCGGGTGAAGTCGCCGTAGTACGCCCAGTTGGTGTATCCGCCGTCGCCGTCGTTGCTGAACGTGCCCTTGTCGAAGACGTAGACGTCGAACACCGCGCGGCCAGAGGCGATGTCGTCGCCGGTCTCCTCGTCGTGGTACTCGTTGGAGTTCAGCCGGTACCTGCTCTCGTTGACGAACGAGTCCGGCTTGTCGACCCAGTGCGACGACTGCTCCGAGTGCATGGCGACCACGTTGTAGTCCGGGTAGCAGCGGCGCATGTCGTTCACGAGCATCCGGACCGCCTGGGCCGAACCCTCGTTGTCCAGCGGGGAGTACGTGTTGTAGTAGCGGCTCCGGTCGGGCGGCTCCTGGCCCTCGATCTGGCAGCCCTCGTCGCCGGGTTTCCAGTCCTTCTTCCGCTTGGGGCGGGACGGTTCACCGAACGTGACCGTGCGCTTGTCCTCGCTGACGTCGAACACGCCCTTGAACGCGCGGTTCTTCCATCCGAGGTCGGCGTCGTCCGCCCAGGTGAACGTGCCGGTCTTGAACGCGTACACGCGGTACGTCGTACCGCTGATCTCGACGGTCTGGATCATCGCCGCACCGTCCATCTGCTGCAGGTTTCCCTCGTGCGGCTGCGCGATGACGATGTTGTAGTCGGGGAGGCAGTAGGAGAGGTCGTCGAGCGCCTGCTTGACCCGCTTCTCCTTGTTCTTCTCGTTGTTGATCTTGTCGATGACGAAGTTGACGAGGTACGAGTACCCCCAGGCGGCGGCCGTGCTGACGGGGCCGTTGCCGGGGACCGAGACCGACGAGTTCGACGATCTCTCCCTCGGCTCGAAGCACAGGCTGGGGAGTGCGTTCCCCTTGTTCTCGTCGGGCTTCCCGGAGGGGTCGTCGTCGGGCGTGTCGTCAGGATCGCCGTCGGTGGGGCCGGAAGGTTCCGGAGACTGGGCGGGATCGTCGGGATCGGGAGATTCGGACTCCGTACCGCCGTCGCTGACAGCGTTGTCGTCAGCGCACTCGCCGCCGCCCCCCGTCGTCGCCGTGATGCGGCATATCTGCTCGTGCGCGGAGCCGGTGACGTCGCCGCCGATGCTGACGGCCACGATCGAACCGACCACCGCGACGACGATGCCCAGCACGGCCAGGTACTCGATCGCGCTCTGCCCCGTGCTCGTGCGTACGCCTCGGCGTATCCGATCGCTGCGTTTCACGCGTCACCCCGTCGTACCTCGCCCGAGTCACCGGGGGCGGGACACCCGCCGGGATCCGAACCGTAACGACGACACGGGGGCCCACGGACAGTGCCCAAAGGCCCATCCCAGGGCCCAAATCGCAGGGGCCCAGATCGCGGGGCAGGGCCCACGGGTGGCTCAGTGCCGGACCAGGCCGCCGACCGGGACGGGACCCACGTGGCCGGTCGCGGGAGCGGTGCGCGCGAGGGCGAGGCCGACGTCGACGAGCGAGGACCGGCGCAGGGCGGTGACATCGGGGAACGGCGTCCAGACGGACTCGACGATCTCACCGTTCGGCTCGGGCCGCAGCCGGCCGCCGGTGATGCGGACCCGGTAGAAGACGCCGACGTTCTGGTGCTTGATCCCCCGGCGCGCCTCTGCCGCGGGCACCACCCGTGAGTCCACCCCCAGCAGGCTCTCGACCACCGCCGTGCAGCCGGTCTCCTCCGCGACCTCCCGGATCACCGCGTCGAAGGGATCCTCCCCGTGCTCGACGCCGCCGCCCGGAAGGGTCCAGTTGCTCTCGCCGTCCGCGCAGACATGACGGGCGATCAGCACCCGCCCGTCCTCCACACACACGGCGTACGCCGCCAGCCGGAAACTCATCCCGCCCGCCTCTCCCGAACCGCTCGATCCCTCAGTGTCCCAGTGACTTCCCGAACCCCGCCGCCAGCGGCATCCGCAGCCCCAGCGGCGGCGGGGCCGCCAGCGCGTCGGCCAGCGGGCGGGCGTAGGCGTGACCGAAGAGCGCGCCGCGGATGAAGTCCGCCGCCAGGGCGGCCACTTCGCCGTGGTGCTGGCGCAGGGCGTGGCCGTCGGAGTGGACCTCGAAGCGGCAGGTGTCGCGGTTGGACTTCTTGGCGCGTTCCGCGAGGCGGAAGGAGAGTTCGGGATCGGCGCCGGCGTCGGTGGTGCCGTGCACCAGCAGGACCTGACGCCCGACCAGGTGCTTCACCGGCTCCGGCTCCGCATCCGGCTCCGTGGGCAGCCAGGGGGCCAGTGCGAGGACCGCGCCCACCGCCGGGTGGCCGCCCGCGCGCAGGGCCGCGCGGCCGCCCATGCCGTGACCGGCCAGGCAGACGGGGACATCGCCGTAGCGGCGTACCACCTCGTCCACCGCCCATTCGGCGTCCGCCGCGAGCCGCGCCTCCGTCGTGTTCCAGCCGCGGCAGCGGTAGTGGACGACGTGCGCGGTGAGGCCGTCGTCCCGGGCAGCGCGGGTCAGGGCGCGGGCCAGCGGGAGCTGGCGGACGTACGGGACGGGGGAGGGACGGCGGTACGAGTAGGGCTCGCCGTCCGGGAGCAGCAGGACCACGCCGCTGACCTCGGTAGGTGCTCCGGCCGTTCTGACGGCCCGTCCCAGCCTCGCAGCAGGCAGGGGTAATGCGCGCTGTGCCATGACGTAACAGTCTCAGAAGGACGGGTGTACGCCACCCGTGTTCGCGGTCACCGTTACGTATCGACGAGCCCGCTCTACGCGCGTAGGCGCTAGAGTGCGTGAATGATGAGCCCGACCCTCAATGTGCCCGGCCAGGATCAGATCCGGCGTGCGCCCAAGGTCCTTCTCCACGACCACCTCGACGGCGGTCTGCGCCCCGGGACGATCGTCGACCTCGCCGCGGCGACGGGATACGAAGGACTCCCGGAGAGCGAGCCCGACAAGCTCGGCATCTGGTTCCGGGAAGCCGCCGACTCCGGTTCACTGGAGCGGTACCTGGAGACGTTCGCCCACACCTGCGCCGTCATGCAGACCCGTGACGCGCTCGTCAGGGTCGCCGCCGAGTGTGCGCAGGACCTGGCCGCCGACGGGGTCGTGTACGCCGAGATCCGCTACGCCCCCGAGCAGCACCTGGAAGCCGGTCTGACCCTCGAAGAGGTCGTCGAGGCGGTCAACGAGGGCTTCCGCGAGGGCGAGGCACGGGCCCGCCGGGACGGCAACCGGATCCGGGTCGGCGCCCTGCTCACCGCGATGCGCCACGCCGCCCGCTCGTTGGAGATCGCCGAACTCGCCAACCGCTACCGGGAACAGGGCGTCGCTGGCTTCGACATCGCCGGCGCGGAGGCGGGCTTCCCGCCCACCCGGCACCTCGACGCCTTCGAGTACCTCAAGCGGGAGAACAACCACTTCACCATCCACGCGGGCGAGGCCTTCGGGCTGCCGTCGATCTGGCAGGCCATCCAGTGGTGCGGCGCCGACCGGCTCGGCCACGGCGTCCGCATCATCGACGACATCGAGGTCGCAGAGGACGGCAGTGTGAAGCTGGGACGCCTCGCCTCCTACGTACGGGACAAGCGCATCCCGTTGGAGCTCTGCCCGACCTCCAACCTGCAGACCGGTGCCGCCGACTCGTACGCCGAGCACCCGATCGGGCTGCTGCGCAAGCTGCACTTCCGGGCCACGGTCAATACGGACAACAGGCTTATGAGTGGTACGAGCATGAGCCAGGAATTCGAGAAACTGATCGAGACGTTCGGATACACGCTCGACGACATGCAGTGGTTCACAGTCAATGCGATGAAATCAGCATTCATTCCTTTCGATGAACGTCTGGCGATGATCAGCGACGTCATCAAGCCCGGATATTCCGAGCTGAAGTCCGAATGGCTCTTCGAGCAGACTGCTGCGACCAGCGTTTCCACCTCCGTGGCCGGCTGAACGGACGCTCCGCGACGAACGGCCGGGAAGGCGAATCCCGGCCGTTTCCGCGTGTTTCCGATGTTTGCGGGAAAGGCCCGGAGCTGGCTACGTTGCAGAGCCGCTCACATCCCCTTCCCCAAGGATGAAATTCACATGAAGCAGTCTGCTGCCAGGACTCTCGGCGTCGCCGCTCTCGGTGCCGCGTTCGCCGCTGTCGCCGCCGGTACCGCGTCGGCCTCCGCGCTGCCGCTCGACACCGCGACCGGCGCCCTGCCCGTCGTCGGCGGGCTGGCGAACGCCACCTCGACACTGCCGGTCACGGACGCCGCCACGAACCTCCTCGGCACCAGCCAGGCCAAGACCGTCAAGGACGTCACCGCCCCCGCCAAGGGCCTCCTCGGCGGCCTCCCCACCGGTGGTCTGAAGACCGGCGGCCTGAACGTCAACGGCCTGCCGCTCGGCCGCTGACCCCACGCACGGCGTACGTCCGTGGGCGGACACCCCGACCGGGGTGCCCGCCCACGGACGTGTGCACGGGAGGGACGGAGCCGGCGCCGGGCTACCAGGCCGTGGCGGACGACGACGAGCGCTCCTGGGGAAGCAGTACCCACAGCGCCAGGTAGAGCAGGAACTGCGGGCCCGGCAGCAGGCACGAGACGAGGAAGATGACGCGCATGGTTCCCGCGGAAGTGCCGAAGCGCCGGGCCAGCGCTGCGCACACTCCGCCGATCATGCGTCCGTCACGGGGGCGGGCAAGTGCGGCCATGGTGGGCTCCTTCGCGAACCGTTGCTGGGGGAGCGGTCTGTCCGCTCCCGATGTATCCAGGATGGCTCGCACGGCAGGGGCGGGGCATCGCCCTACGGGGCGACGCCGACCCCGGAAATCGTCCGGGTCGACCCCTGAGGGACCTCACGGCCGGCCGGCGCCAGTACCCGGATCCGGCGCCGCTTGCGGCGGCGCAGCCGGGCCCGGCACGCCGGTACGAACAGCACGTGGGCGAGCGCCACGCCGACGGTGTTCAGGATCAGCGAGTCGACGTCGACGACCTGGCCGGGCACCCCGGTCTGGCCCAGCTCGATGGCCAGCGAGATCAGCGCCCCGGCGGCGACGGTGCGGGCGAGCGAGGCCCACGGCGAGACGAAGAGCCGGCCGCCGGCCATCGGGAGCAGCACGCCCAGCGGCGCCAGCAGCAGCAGGTCCCCGCCCATCCGACGGATGGCGGCCACCGGGCCCAGAGTCAGGTCCGCCTTGATACCGGCGAACGGCTGGAGGTTGGCGGCGGTCACCCACGGCACGTCCAGCGGGCGCAGAGTCAGCCACCCGACGAGCAGCAGATGCGCGAGGAGGAGTGATACTCCGGCCGCGCGGAAGCGGATGACGGCTTGACCGTCCGAACCTTGACGCACGTTCCCCAAGACGCGGGCAGCGGCAGGATCGGTTCCGCTCCCCCGGGGGAGACATGGCTCACCGTGCGGCAGGTCAAGGCGGCGCGCTCAGGACAGCCGGACCGCGCCCAGCGTCGGTACGGCCTTGGGCCTGGCCTTCGTCTCCGCGGTGCACAGATAGCCGCGCGGCGCGTACGACCCGGGGCCGCCGAGCAGCACCGTGCCGTCCTGGACGAGCTGTTCGCTCTCCGTGTACGTACAGACGATCTGGGCCAGCGCCTCCGGCGTCAGGTCCTCCGGCTGCTCGCTGAGCCGCAGCGCGTCCTTCGGGTCGCCCGCACGGGGGCCGCCGACCCGCAGCGCCGACGGGACGTCCGTGGCGAAGCCCGCCTGCCGTTCCGGGGCCGGGGGCTCCTCGCGCAGCTCGTCCAGGAGGGCGGCGGCGAGGGCGAGCCTGCCGGACTCCGCCTCCTGGGCCGTGACCGTGCGGTCGACCGTGACCAGCTGCGAGTTGCAGACCAGGTAGATCTCCGCGGCGACGCTCTGCCCCGGCTGGGCGCCGCCGTCCTGCGCGGGCATGTCACACGGCACCCGGGACGGCGCGGGCCCGGCGTCCACCGGCACCGAGGTCGTCCTGATCCCGCAGCCCGCGGCCAGTACCGCGCAGAGCACGGCCCCGGCCACCGCCGCGAGGGGGCGTCGGCCCCGGTGTTCGCTGCGCATCACGTCGCGTCGTCCTCCTCGTCCGGGATCTCCGCGTCGTGGTCCTCTGCGGTGCGGTTCAGCGCCTCCGCGTCGCGCGGCAGGCGCAGTACGAACACGGCGCCGTCGCCGTCCGGCGAGTTCGCGGCGGCGATGTCACCGCCGTGGATGTGCGCGTTCTCCATGGCGATCGACAGACCGAGACCGCTGCCCTCGGAACGCGGCCGGGAGGCGCTGGCCTTGTAGAAGCGGTCGAAGACATGGGGCAGGACGTCCTCGGGGATGCCGGGGCCGTGGTCGCGGACCTCGATGACCAGCTCGTCGCCCTCGATCCGTACCGTGACCCGGACCGGCGATCCGCCGTGCTTCAGCGCGTTGCCGATCAGGTTCGCCAGGATCACGTCGAGCCGGCGCGGGTCGAGGTGGACCATCATGCCGCGCTCGGCGTCCAGATCCACCGCGTCCAGCCAGGCCCGCACGTCTATGCAGGCCGTCACCTGGTCGGCCACGTCCACGGTGTCCAGGACCAGCCGGGCCGTGCCCGCGTCGAAGCGGGTGACCTCCATCAGGTTCTCCACCAGGTCGTTGAGCCGCCGGGTCTCGCTGACCACCAGGTGCACGGCCGGCGCGATCATCGGGTCGAGGCTGTCGGCCTCGTCCTCCAGCACCTCGGCCACCGCGGTGATCGCGGTGAGCGGGGTGCGCAGCTCGTGCGACATGTCGGCGACGAAGCGGCGGCTGGACTCCTCCCGCGCGGTCATGTCCGCGACCTTCTTCTCCAGCGAAACCGCCGTCCTGTTGAACGTTCGCGAGAGATCCGCCAGTTCATCGGTGCCGGACACCGTGAGCCGGGTGTCCAGCTTGCCCTCGCCCAGCTTGCGGGCGGCGTCACCGAGCCGCTGTACCGGACGCAGCACGGTCGTCGCGGCGGCCTGCGCGAGCAGGGCGGAGCCGACGAGGGCGAGCGCGGTGGCGATCCCCAACGACCAGGCGAGGGAGTTCAGATCCTGCCGCTCCTGGTCGAGGGACTTGAGCATGTAACCGGTCGGGCCACCGCCGATGATCTTCGTACCGCCGACGAGATACGGGGTGCCGCGGATCGAGATCCGCTGCCAGAACAGGTGGTACTGGTACTTGTTGCCCGCCTTGACCGGCTGTTTCTTGGCGACCTGCTTCTGCAGCGACTGCGGCACGTCGTCCCGGGTGAAGGTGTCGACGTCGGAGTTGCCGACGATCGGCTTGCCCGGATCGCGCTCGTCGATCAGCAGCACGCTGTAACCGGGGCTGCTGCTCGCCATCTGCGCGGCGGCGTGCTCCAGATCGTCCTTGGTGGGACGGGGCGGCAGCGAGGCCGCCCGGTTCTGCATCTCCTGGCGGAAGTCCCCGAGCGCCGAGTCCTGGGTGCGGGTCAGCACCGCCTCGCGGTTCAGCCAGTACGCGATCCCGGACGCGGACACCGCGGCGGTCAGCGCCACCAGCGCGAACACGACGACGAGCCGCAGCCGCAGGCTGGTCCAGCGGAGCCCGGCGAGCAGGCCCCGCCGCACAGCCGTGCTCACTGCGGCGAGTCCAGCCGGTATCCCACGCCCCGCACGGTACGGATCAGGGTCGGTGAGGACGGCACGTCCTCCACCTTCGCGCGCAGCCGCTGGACGCACGCGTCCACCAGCCGGGAGTCACCGAGGTAGTCGTGCTCCCAGACCAGGCGCAGCAGCTGCTGCCGGGACAGGGCCTGGCCGGGGCGGCGGCTCAGTTCGAGCAGGAGGCGCAGCTCGGTCGGCGTGAGCTGAAGATCCTCCCCGTTCTTGGTGACGGTCATCGCGGACCGGTCGATCACCACGTTCCCGAACGTCGCGGAGTCCGTGGACTCGCGCTCGCCCCGGCGCAGCACCGCGCGGATCCGGGCGTCCAGCACCCGGCCCTGCACGGGTTTCACCACATAGTCGTCGGCGCCGGACTCCAGACCCACCACGACGTCGATGTCGTCGCTGCGCGCGGTCAGCAGAATGATCGGCAGCTGGTCGGTGCGCCGGATGCGTCGGCACACCTCGAATCCATCGATACCGGGCAGCATCACATCCAGCACGACCAGGTCGGGCCGCTGCTCTCGCAGCAGGTTGAGGCCGTCCTCTCCCGTCGCCGCGGTGGCCACACGGTGGCCCTGGCGTGACAGCGAGAGTTCGAGGGCCGTGCGGATGGCGTCGTCGTCCTCGATCAGCAACAGGAAAGGCACGCTGGTCATTCTGACCCATGGGGAGCCCTAGTTCGACAGTTGGTCCCCCCTTATGCGTCCGGCACCCCCGTATCGGGTCCGCGCCGGGCGCTGTGACAGGCCTGTGACAGTCGGGGGACAGCGCCATGAAACTGCCCCGGCAAGCTCGTTGACACAAGGAACGGACGGACTCCACCGACGGGGGGCGCGAGATGAACGCAACTCACAGCATCACCGCAAGCGCAGTTGTCACGCGTCTCCACGACGTCGGGCGGACCACCGAGAAGTCCGGCGCCGCATTGAACGGGCGGGGGTGCGTTCGCGGCGCTGGGCGTCAGCACCCGTCGTACATGACGGTGGTAGACGCACCCGCCTCAACGGGCGGGAGCAACGGGGGAAGCACGTACGGGGAGGCCACGGGGGAGCGGCAGGCTCCGGCGCGGGACGAGGACGCCGAAGCGGTGTTCACGGCCTACGTCAGGGAACGCCGCGCCTCCCTGTACGCCACCGCCTATCACCTGACCGGCGACCGGTTCGAGGCCGAGGATCTGCTGCAGAGCGCCCTCTTCTCGACGTACCGGGCGTGGGACCGGATCAGTGACAAGGCGGCGGTCGGCGGCTATCTGCGCCGCACCATGACCAATCTGCACATCAGCGCCTGGCGCAGGCGCAAGCTGAACGAATACCCGACCGAGGAGCTGCCGGAGACGGCGGGCGACACGGACGCGATGCGCGGTACGGAGCTGCGTGCCGTGCTCTGGCAGGCGCTGGCGCGACTGCCGGAGCTCCAGCGCACGATGCTGGTCCTGCGCTACTACGAGGGCCGTACGGACCCGGAGATCGCGTCCATCCTCGACATCAGTGTCGGCACGGTGAAGTCCAGCATCTGGCGGTCGCTCCGCCGGCTGCGTGAGGACGAGGTCCTCAGCTTCGGCCGTGACGAGGAAGAGTCCTTCGGCGAGCTGGTGGCCTGAGGCGACGGGGGATACGGGGAACGGGGGAAACGGGGTCGCCGCTTCGGGGGAGGCGGCGGTGTACGGGGGAAGCTGTGGGGTCGGACGGGCCGGGGGGTCCTGTCCGGCCCCGCGGTGCGTTTCGGGGGCGCCGCCCCCGGACCCCCGCTCCTCAATCGCCGGAGGGGCTTGATTTGCCCCGGGCGGCTCAGGCTCTTGTGGAGGGGCTTGCTTTGTCCCTGGTGTGGCTCAGGCCCTTGCGGAGGGGCTTGATTTTGCCGTCGCGGGCGTGCGGCAGCGGCCTGCTGCCGCTGCCGCCAGGCGGCCCAGGGCTTCCGGCTTGTTGCAGGGGTGCGCGCCCAGTTCGGCCTGGCGGGCCACGATGCGGCGTTCGGCCCGCATCAGCCGCCAGCCCCGCCGCAGCAGGAACGGCACCGACTTGCGGCCTTCGCGCAGATCCCGCAGCAGCCGGCGGCGGAACGTCGTCGACGGACGGCCGCGCAGGCACAGGGCGTCCGCGAGCACCCCGAGCGACCGGCACCGCTCGACGATGTCCGCGGCGAAGATGCCCTCGGCCACGAAGAGCGGGGTGCGCTCGATGTGGAGCACCTCGTGCCCGGTCCGGGAGCTGGTGGCGATGTCGTACAGCGGCACATCGGTGCGGCCGGTGCGGCACAGCGCGCTGATCGCGGCGACCGCCGCGTCGGCGTCCCAGGACCGTGCGGAGTCCCAGTCGATGTCCGTGCTGCCGGGGACGAGCGGCAGTGTGGGGTCGTCGGCCTCCTTGTAGAAGTCGTCCAGCCGCAGCACCGGAAGACCGGTGAGGGCGGCGAGGGAGGACTTGCCGGAGCCGGAGGGGCCCGCCAGGAGGACGACGCGGGTCGAAAGCGCTTGGGAACTCACAGGACATGAGTGTGAGGCATTGACCCGCACAGGGGACCCCCCGGAGGTCTTGTTGGTATCGAGCATCACACCTCAACTACGCTGTGCGCCCAGACGATTACTCGATTGATGGTTCGATCGGCCCGATCAGGTGGGAAATCCATGGCACGTCACGCACTTTCCAAGTCCCCGCGCCGCGCTCTGCTGCGGGCGGGGCTGACCATCACCGCGGTGGGAGCCGCACTCGGTGCGGGGGGTGCGGCGGCCCAGGCGGCGCCGCTGCCCGCCGTGCCGGCGACCGGCAGCGACAGCAGCGGCCTCGGCGCGGCCACGCACGCCGCCGGCGGGGCGCTGGCCGGGGCGCTCGGCCCCGCGCTCGACAACAGCATCGCCCCCGTCACGCATCTGCGGCTCGACCCGCTGGCAGGCACCGGCACGGACCCGCTGGACAACGCGGTGGGGACGCAGATCGCCGACTTCAAGCCGGTCTCCACGGCCCTGGTCACCGACCCGGTGACCAGCGGCGGCGCGCTGAAGGACCTGCCCGTGGTGGGGCAGGTCACGGGGCTGCTGCACAGCTGACCCGGAAGTGGCCCGTCCCCCGGGGGCCGGGGGACGGGCCACACGTACGTGGGCGTCAGTACGAGGAGCCCGACGCGCCCAGTGCGCCCGTCGGGTGCCAGACCGTCTTGATCTCCAGGAACGCGGTGAGCCGGCGCGTGCCGGGGTCGGCCGACCAGTGGTCACCGTCCACGGCCCGTGGATGAGCAGCGCCGTGCGCTTCCTTCTCGGGGTGGTGGCGGGATACGGGTGGGCGTGAGACGCGCTTCAGGTTGTCGGCCGCCGCGACCTCCAGCTCCTTGGCCAGCTCCGCGTCGGCGCCCGTGAGGTCGATGCCGTTGACGTCCTGGTGGGAGGCGAGCGGCACGGCGATCTCCGCCGTCTTCCCGGACAGGATGTTGACGACTCCGCCCGGCAGGTCCGAGGTGGCCAGCACCTCGCCCAGCGACAGGGCGGGCAGCGGCGCGTCCGCGGAGGCGATGACGACCGCGGTGTTGCCCGCGGCGATCACCGGGGCCACCACGGAGACCAGGCCCAGGAACGACGACTCCCGCGGAGCCAGGACCGCGACCACCCCGGTCGGCTCGGGCGTGGAGAGGTTGAAGAAGGGGCCTGCGACCGGGTTCGCCCCGCCCGCGACCTGGGCGATCTTGTCCGTCCAGCCCGCGTACCAGACCCACCGGTCCACCGCCGCGTCCACGACGGCCGCGGCCTTGGACTTCGACAGCCCCTCGGCCTCCGCCACCTCCCGGACGAACTGCTCCCGGCGGCCCTCCAGCATCTCCGCGACGCGGTAGAGGACCTGGCCGCGGTTGTACGCGGTCGCGCCCGACCAGCCGCCGAAGGCCTTGCGCGCGGCGACGACCGCGTCGCGGGCGTCCTTGCGGGACGACTGGGGCGCGTTGGCCAGCCACCTGCCCTTGGAGTCCGTCACCTCGTACACCCGGCCGCTCTCGGAGCGGGGGAACTTGCCCCCGACGTACAGCTTGTAGGTCTTGAAGACACTCAGTCGCCCGTCAGACATCGAGGTAGGCCTCCAGACCGTGACGGCCGCCCTCGCGGCCGAAGCCCGACTCCTTGTATCCGCCGAACGGCGAGGTCGGGTCGAACTTGTTGAACGTGTTGGCCCAGACGACGCCCGCCCGGAGCTTGTTCGCCACCGCGAGGATGCGGGAGCCCTTCTCCGTCCAGATGCCGGCCGAGAGGCCGTACTGGCTGTTGTTGGCCTTGGCGACCGCTTCGTCCGGCGTGCGGAACGACAGTACGGAGAGCACCGGGCCGAAGATCTCGTCACGCGCGACGGTGTGCGCCTGGGTGACGTTGGTGAACAGCGTCGGCGCGAACCAGTAGCCGGAGGACGGGAGTTCGCAGGGGGCGGACCAGCGCTCCGCGCCCTCGGCCTCGCCGGTCTCGACGAGCGCGGTGATCCGGGCGAGCTGCTCCGCGGAGTTGATCGCGCCGATGTCGGTGTTCTTGTCCAGCGGGTCGCCGAGCCGCAGCGTGGTCAGCCGGCGCTTGAGGGCGTCCAGCACCTCGTCCTGGACCGACTCCTGGACGAGGAGGCGCGAGCCCGCGCAGCAGACCTGGCCCTGGTTGAAGAAGATGCCGGTGACGATGCCCTCGACGGCCTGGTCGATCGGCGCGTCGTCGAAGACGATGTTGGCGCCCTTGCCGCCCAGCTCCAGGGTGGCCCTCTTGTCGGTACCGGCGAGGCTGCGGGCGATCGCCTTGCCGACCGCGGTCGAGCCGGTG
>CBRG010000052.1 GCA_000470535.1 Streptomyces sp. AW19M42 | reverse complement strand
CCCGCGGGGCCGCTCAGCTGAAGCCCGTCGGCAGGTACTGATCGACGTTCTCCTTGGTGACCACCGCGGAGAAGAGCGTGAGGTTGGTCGGGATCTCCACCTCGGAGAGGCCGGCGAGCCCCTTGCTCTGGCCGAGGGCGCGGGCCAGGTCGACGGCCGACGCCGCCATGCTCGGCGGGTAGAGGACGGTGGCCTTCAGCACACTGTTGTCCGCCTTGATGGCGTCCATCGCGGACTTGGCGCCGGCCCCTCCGACCATCAGGAACTCGTCCCGGCCGGCCTGCTGGATGGCGCGCAGCGCGCCCACACCCTGGTCGTCGTCATGGTTCCACAGCGCGTCGATCTTCTTCTGCGCCTGGAGGAGCTGGGACATCTTCGCCTGGCCGGACTCGACGGTGAAGTCCGCTGCCTGACGGGCCACCAGCTTGATGTTGGAGTAGTTCTTCAGCGCGT
This sequence comes from Streptomyces sp. AW19M42, assembly GCA_000470535.1. Taxonomy (GTDB): domain Bacteria; phylum Actinomycetota; class Actinomycetes; order Streptomycetales; family Streptomycetaceae; genus Streptomyces. Next base: position 32,752 of record CBRG010000052.1, on the reverse strand, counting down.
CGGCGAAGCCCTGGCTGCGCTGCTTGGTGAGCTCCAGACCGTCGATGCCGGCCAGCTCGACGACCTTGGCGTTCGGCTTGTCCTTGAGCTGTTCACCGATGTACGTACCGGCGTTGAGACCCATGCCGTAGCTGTCGCCGCCGACGTAGCAGCGGTACGCCTGCGGGGAGGCGAAGACGCGGTCCAGGTTGATCACGGGGATGCCCGCTCGCATGGCCTCCAGGCCGACCTGGGTGAGCGCCTTGCCGTCGGCCGGGAGGATGATGAGGACGTCGACCTTCTTGTTGATGAGGGTCTTGACCTGGCCGATCTGCGCGGCGGTGTCGTTGGAGCCCTCGGTGGTCTCCAGGGTCACCTCGGAGTACTTCTCCGCCCGCGACCTGGCGTTCTCATTGATGGCGTTGAGCCATCCGTGGTCGGCCTGCGGACCCGCGAAGCCGATGGTGAGGGCCTTGCCCGGCTTGTCGTCCGCGGCGGCCGCGTTGCTCTGCGCCGCGGTCTCCTTCTCCTTGGGGTCGTTGCTGGTGCAGGCGCTCAGGAAGGCGCCCGCGGAGACTGCTGCGGTACCGAAGAGCAGTCCTCTGCGGCTGGTTTCTGGCATGGCTGTCAAACCCTTCATCCGGTGCGTGGGCATGCGGAACAGGCGGAGGTCGAGCGAAAGGTGACCGGTGGTCAGCTGTCTCGGTTGACCGACGTGCGGCCCTGGACCAGAACGGCGGCGACGATGATCGCGCCCTTGGCGATCTGCTGGACGTCGCTCTGCAGATTGTTGAGCGCGAAGATGTTGGTGATCGTGGTGAAGACGAGGACGCCCAGCACGGAGCCGACGATGGTGCCCCGGCCGCCGGTGAGCAGGGTGCCGCCGATGATCGCGGCGGCGATGGCGTCGAGCTCGTAGAGATTGCCGTTGGTGTTCTGTCCCGAGCCGGACAGGATGATCAGCATGAAGGCGGCGATGCCGCAGCAGAGTCCGGACAGCAGGTAGAGGTAGAGGCGCTGGCGCCGTACGTCGATGCCCGCCAGCCGGGCCGCTTCAGCGTTGCCGCCGACGGCGACCGTGCGGCGGCCGAAGGTCGTGCGGTTCAGCAGCAGCCAGCCGATGACGGTGACCACCGCGAACATCATGACCAGCGGCGGGACGCCGAGGACGTAGGAGCCGGGCAGGCCCAGGTCCAGGACGGACTTGACCGTGACGATCTGGGTCTTGCCGTCGGTGATCAGGAGGGCCATGCCCCGTGCGGAGGCGAGCATCGCCAGTGTCGCGATGAACGGCACCAGCCGCCCGTACGCGATGAGCACCCCGTTGACCAGTCCGGCACCGAGGCCGACGAGCATCGCGGTGAACAGGATGCCGACGAAGCCGTACTCCTGGGTGGCGAGTGTGGTGGCCCAGACCGAGGCGAGGGCGACCATCGCACCGACGGACAGATCGATGCCGCCGCTGGTGATGACGAAGGTCACCCCGACGGTGACGACGCCGATGACGGACGCCTGGGTCAGAATCAGCTGAAGGTTCCCGGTGTCCAGGAAGGCGTCGGGCTCCGTGATGGCGCCGACCACCACCAGTGCGGCGAGGACGCCGAGCAGCGAGAGACTGCGCAGGTCCAGGCGGAGCCCGAGGGCTCGCGGGGATCTGTCCTTCTTCGGGGACGCGGGGACGGATTCGGGCGCGGCGCCCTTGTCCGGCCCGGTCTGCTGTGCCGAGGAGACGGGCTGCGTCATGACGTCGGGCTCCCTTCCATCACGAGGTCGAGTACGCGGTGCTCGTCGAGCTCCGTGGCGTCCGCCGTATGCACGACATGACCCTCACGGAGCACCAGCACCCGGTCGGCGAGGCCCAGCACTTCGGGCACTTCGCTGGAGACGAGCAGTACGGCGAGGCCTTCGTCGGCCAGCCGGCGGATCACGGCGTAGAGCTCGGCGCGGGCGCCGACGTCCACCCCGCGGGTCGGTTCGTCCAGCAGCAGCACCCGGCAGCCGCGCAGCAGCCAGCGGGCCAGGACCGCCTTCTGCTGGTTGCCGCCGGAGAGCGTGCGGACGGGGGTGTCCGGGTTGTCAGGGCGCAGCGAGAGCTCGCGGGTGGCGGCGCGGGCCGCCTTGCGCTCGGCGCCCCGGTCGAGCCAACCGCCCCTGGAGAAGCGGGACATGGTGGAGACGGAGACATTGCGGGTGACGGATTCGAGCATCAGCAGGGCCTGCGCCTTGCGTTCCTCCGGGGCGAGGCCGATACCGGCCGCGACGGCGGCGCGGACGCTGCCGGACCGCAGCGGCTTGCCGGCGACGGTGACCTGTCCGGCGGTGGCGCGGCGGGCCCCGTAGATGGTCTCCAGGATCTCGGAGCGCCCGGAGCCGACGAGGCCGGCGAGGCCGACGATCTCGCCGGGCCTGAGTTCCAGGTCGACCGGGGCGAACTCGCCCTTCCTGGTGAGGCCTTCGACCTTGAGTACCGGCTCCGCGCCGGTGCCGGCGGGGACCGATTCGGGCCTCGGCGGGAAGACGTACTCGACATTGCGGCCGGTCATCATGGCAACGATGTCGCGCGTGGGCGTGGACTCGGCGGGGAGGCCGACGGCGACGGTCCGCCCGTCCTTGATCACGGTCACCCGGTCACCGATCCGGCGGATCTCCTCCAGCCGGTGGGAGATGTAGACGACGGCGACCCCGTCGGCGGTCAGCGAGGCGACGATGCGGAAGAGGTTGGCGACCTCGTCCGGGTCGAGGGCCGCGGACGGTTCGTCCATCACGATGAGCCGGACGTCGTGGGAGAGCGCGCGGGCCATCGAGACGATCTGCTGCTGGGCCGCGGAGAGTTCACCGACCGGGCGGGCCGGATCGATCTCCTGGTGACCGAGGCGCTTCAGCAGTGCGGCGGCCGCGGTGCGGCCCTCACGGGTGCGGACGACGAAGCCCGCGGCGGTCGGCTCATGGCCGAGGAACACGTTCTCGGCGACCGACAGCCCCTCCACCAGGTCGAGTTCCTGGTAGATGGTCGCGATTCCGAGGCGCATCGCGGCGATGGGTGTCTTGAGCACGGCCGGTGAGCCGCGCCAGGTGATCTCGCCGTCGTCGGGCTGGTGGGCCCCGGCGAGCACCTTGATGAGGGTGGATTTGCCCGCCCCGTTCTGGCCGAGCAGACAGTGGACCTCGCCGGCCTGGACCTCCAGGTCGACGCCGTCCAGGGCGCGCACGCCGGGGAAGGTCTTGGTGATGCCGGACATGGTGAGCAGGGGTGGTTCTGGAGCCATGACGAATCCCCTCGGCGGGTGCCGGTGAGCGGGCAGGGCGAAGTACGGTCCCGGGGTTCACCCGGACCCCGGCCGCTGGCGCGGGGGTGGTGCCTCTGTTGCCGGCCGGCCGGGGATCGGTCCGGCGGGAAGCGGATCGGACGGGAGAGCGATCAGGCGGGTGGTGCGCGGCTCGTGCACCTGCTGCGGCCCGGTGGGCAGGCCGGTGGTGCTGGTTCAGGCCGGTAGTGCTGGGTCAGGCCGGTGAGAAGAGGTGGTCGCTGATGAGCCTGGCCGCGCCGATCACTCCGGCGGCGGGTCCCAGCTCGCCCAGCACGATGGGAAGGTTGCCGGTGGCCAGCGGCAGTGACTGCCGGTAGACCTGGGTCCGGACGCTGGCCAGCAGCGTGTGGCCCAGTCCGGTCACCCCGCCGCCGATCACCACCAGACCGGGGTTGAAGAAGCTGACGAGTCCCGCGATGACCTGCCCGACCCGGTTTCCGCCTTCGCGGATCAGGTCGAGCGAGGTGGGGTCGCCGGCGGCCGCGGCGGCGGCAACGTCGACGGCGGTGAGTTTCCCGGACGCCGACAGCCGGGCCGCGAGCTCCGCGGACTGCCCGGCACGGGCGGCGTCCTCGGCGTCGCGGGCCAGTGCGGCACCGCTGAAGTGTGCTTCCAGGCAGCCCCGGTTGCCACAGGCGCAGGGGCGCCCGTCCGGTTCGACCTGGATGTGGCCGATGTCGCCCGCACTGCCCGTCGTACCGCGGTGGACCTCTCCGCCGACGACGATGCCGCAGCCGATACCGGTACCGATCTTGACGCAGAGGAAGTCGCCCACGGAGCGCGCGACGCCCGCGTGCTGCTCCCCCATCGCCATCAGGTTCACGTCGTTGTCGACCATCACGGGGCAGCCCAGCTCCTGGCTGAGCGCCTCGCGGACCGGGAAGCCGTCCCAGCCGGGCATGATCGGCGGTGCGACCGGAATTCCCTCGGGAAAGCGGACCGGTCCCGGTACGCCGATGCCCGCGCCGTCGAACCCCTCGGCCAGCCCGGAGGCCCGGAGCTTGGCCGCCATGGACAGCACCTGCTCGAAGATGGCGACGGGGCCTTCGCGTACGTCCATGGGGTGGTTGAGGTGGCCCAGGACCTCCAGCTCCGCGTTGGTGACCGCCACGTCGACCGAGGTGGCGCCGATGTCGACGCCGAGGAAGCGCAGTGCCGGGGCGAGCCGGATGTTGTGCGAGCGACGCCCGCCGCGGGATGCGGCGAGTCCGTCGGCCACCACGAGGCCGGTCTCCAGCAGTCTGTCCACCTCGACGGCGAGCTTGGAGCGGGAGAGATCGACCTGATCCCCCAGCTGCGCCCGTGAGTTGGGCCCGCCGTCGCGCAACAGCCGAAGCAGTCGCGCCTGATGCGCATTCGCGGGTCGTGCCGTCATACGTCTCACGCGCCCCTCCCCGCCACATCGGCCTGTCCGTCGGGCTTTGGAGGGGAACGTAGCAGCGCTCGCCCGGAGTGGGAAGAAGTTGCGCAGGAATCCACCGCAACTTTCTCCACCCTGAGGACAAAGGGGCAGGGGCAACGGTTCCGGAAGTGCTGTCGGCCGTCGTCGGCGGCGGACGCGACGATGCCCTGACCATCAGGGCGGCTGGTTCCCCGGTCGGCGTTCGAGGGCACGGAAAACGCGGAGGTCAGCCCTCTTCGCGCTGGTGGTGACCCTGGCAGCCGTGTTCCGTGTGGGACCGCATGATCGCCGCGGCCCGCCGCTCGTCGCGCGAGGAGATCGCGACGGTCAGGGAGCGGTGCTCGGTCCAGGACATGGCGCCCCGCTGCCGGGCGACGGGGGCGCCGTACCAGCGGGCCCTGTGGTTCACCTGTCCGGCCAGTGCGGCGAGTACGGCATTGTCCGCCAGCTCCATGACCTTGGTGTGGAAGGCCACGTCGGTCGCGGCTGCCAGTTCCACGTCGTCATCGGCGGCGGCCCGTTCGCCCGTGGCGCACAGCTCCTCCAGCGCGGCGATGCCCGCGGGGCCGGAGTGGGCGGCGGCGAGCCGGGCGGCCTCTGCCTCCAGGAGCGTACGGACCGACAGCAGTTGGTCCGCCTCTTCCTCCGTGGGTTCATGGACGAACGCGCCCTGGGCTGGTCGCAGATCGACCCAGCCCTCGGTGTTCAGCCGCTGCAGTGCCTCGCGCACCGGCTGCCGGGACACCCCGAGCCGGCCGGCCAGCTCGCTCTCGACCAGGTGCAGGCCGGGGCGGAGGACACGGGTGGTGATGAGTTCGAGCAGTGTCCCGTAGACCTGCTCACGCAGCGGACCGGGGCGTTCCAGCTTCGGCACGGTCCCTTGCGGCAGTCCTGCGGACGACACTGCGGTCCCCTCCGAGAAACGAGCAACGAGCAGTTGAGGAATTGCCTGTCGGCTGCAGCCTACCGAGCACGGTTCCCCCCTCAGGGACAGCGGATCACCTGACCCGCGTAGCTGAGGTTTCCGCCGAAGCCGAAGAGCAGCGCAGGAGCCCCGGCGGCGACCTCGCCCCGTTCCACCAGCTTGGACAGGGCCATCGGGATCGAGGCGGCGGACGTGTTGCCGGAATCCACCACATCCCTGGCGATGACCGCGTTGACCGCGCCGATCTTCCTGGCGACCGGTTCGATGATCCGCAGGTTGGCCTGATGCAGCACCACCGCGGCGAGGTCCTCGGGGGTGAGCCCGGCCTTCTCGCACACCTTGCGCGCGATGGGCGGCAGCTGGGTGGTCGCCCATCGGTAGACCGACTGGCCCTCCTGGGCGAAGCGCGGCGGCGTCCCCTCGATCCGTACCGCGTCCCCCATACCGGGCACGGAACCCCACAGCACCGGCCCGATCCCGGGCCGGGCGGCCGAGCCGGAGTCCGCGACCACGACAGCGGCCCCGGCACCGTCCCCCATCAGCACGCAGCTGGAGCGGTCGGTCCAGTCGACGATGTCGCCCATCTTGTCGGCGCCGATCACCAGCGCGCGGGTGGCCGCCCCCGCGCGTACGGCGTGGTCGGCGGTGGCGAGGGCGTGGGTGAAACCGGAACAGACCACGTTGATGTCCATCACCGCGGGCGACGTCATGCCGAGGCGGGCGGCGACCCTGGCCGACATGCTCGGTGACCGGTCGATCGCGGTGGAGGTGGCGACCAGGACCAGATCGATGGCCGAGGGGTGGAGCCCGGCAGCGGCGAGCGCCTTGGCCGCCGCGTGCGCGGCCAGCTCGTCCACCGGCTCTTCGGGGCCGCCGAGGTGACGGGTCTTGATGCCGACGCGGCTGGTGATCCACTCGTCACTGGTGTCGACCATGGCCGCGAGGTCATGGTTGGTGAGCACCTTGGCGGGCTGATAGTGGCCGAGCGCCACGACACGTGAGCCGGTCATATTCAGGTTCCCCTCGCTACATATGGCAGGAACCATCCAGTCTTGGTCGCTACTGACCGGTACAGAGGCACGTGATCCCACAGGATTACCGCTCAACGATTGGAGGCTTGACAACAGCCTCGACCGGCCGGATCACATACTGTAGACAATATTCTGTCGCTCCGGCGCGCACACCGGGCTCACCACCGGCGTCAACCCGCACGTGCAGCACAATGAGACCGTGAGGGCCGCCTCGCCGCAGCCGGTGACCCACGGCAACCTCTGCATCAAGGGCCGCTTCGGCTTCCAATACGTACAGAATCGGGTCTGACTGTCATGGGACGGGTCACCGAGCGCCGCCGCACCATCCGCATCCGGGACGGGGCCGTGTCGACCCGCCCCGACACGCTCGTCGCCGAGGAGCCGCTGGAGATCCGGCTGAACGGCAAGCCGCTCGCCATCACGATGCGCACCCCGGGCGACGACTTCGCGCTGGCGGCGGGCTTCCTGGTCAGTGAGGGCGTGATCGGCGAGGGCCACGAGGTGCAGTCGATCGTGTACTGCGCCGGGGCGACGGCCGACGGGGTCAACACGTACAACGTGGTGGACGTGCGGCTCGCGCCCGGTGTCGTGGTCCCGGACATCACGCTGGAGCGCAACGTCTACACGACGTCGTCCTGCGGGCTGTGCGGCAAGGCCAGTCTGGACGCGGTCCGCACCACGACCCGGCACCCCGTCGCGGACACTCCCCCGCTCCGGGTGGAGCCCTCGCTGCTGTCCGCCCTCCCCGACCTGCTGCGCGCCGCGCAGCAGGTCTTCGACCGGACCGGAGGACTGCACGCGGCGGCGCTGTTCTCCGAGACGGGCGAGCTGATGGACGTACGGGAGGACGTGGGCCGTCACAACGCGGTCGACAAGCTGGTCGGGCGGGCCCTCACAGAGCACCGGCTGCCGCTGTCCCGGACGATCCTGCTGGTCTCGGGCCGGGCCTCGTTCGAGCTGGCACAGAAGGCGGTGATGGCCGGCATCCCGATGCTGGCGGCGGTCTCCGCGCCGTCCTCCCTCGCCGTCGACCTCGCGGCGGAGACGGGCCTGACCCTGGTCGGCTTCCTGCGGGGGCCCTCCATGAACGTGTACGCGGGTGAGCACCGCATCGCCCTGGAGCCGGGGGCCGGCCGGGGCTGAGGCCTCCCCGCCCCGACCGGGAGGCCCCCGCCGTCAGGCCACGGTGACGGGCGCCGCCGGCAGCGCCGCGCCGTCCGCAGCCGTTTCCCGCAGGTCCCGGGCGCGCCGCTTCGCGAGCACCGCGCACACCATGAGCTGCATCTGGTGAAAGAGCATCAGCGGCAGTACGGCGAGGCCGGCCTGCGCGCCGAACAGGACGCTGGCCATCGGCAGGCCGGAGGCCAGGCTCTTCTTCGAGCCGGCGAACTGGATGGCGATGCGGTCCTCCCGGCCGAAGCCCAGCCGCTTGGCGCCGTACCAGCTCAGCGTGAGCATCAGCGCGAGCAGCACCGCCTCCGCGCCGAGCAGCGCCCCGAGCCGGGCCGGGGTGACCTGGCGCCAGATGCCCGCGACCATGCCCTCGCTGAACGCGGTGTAGACGACGAGCAGGATCGAGCCCCGGTCGACCAGGCCGAGGATCTTCTTGTGCCGGGCGATGAAGCCGCCGATCCAGCGGCGCAGCAGCTGTCCCGCGACGAACGGCAGCAGCAGCTGAACGCCGATCCTCAGCAGCGCGTCCGCGGAGAACCCGCCGCCGCTGTTGCCGAGCAGCGCGGCCGCGAGCAGTGGGGTGACGAAGATTCCGGCGATCGAGGAGAAGGAGCCCGCGCAGATCGCGGCGGGTACGTTGCCGCGGGCGATCGAGGTGAAGGCGATCGACGACTGGATGGTCGAGGGGACCAGGCAGAGGAAGAGGAAGCCGCTCTGGAGCTGGGGCGTCAGTACATACGGGACCAGCCCCTCGCTCGCCAGCCCCAGCAGCGGGAACGCGACGAACGTGCAGGCCAGGACGGTGAGGTGGAGCCGCCAGTGCCGGACGCCGTCGAGCGCCTCCGCGGTGGAGAGCCGTGCGCCGTAGAGGAAGAAGAGGAAGGCGACCGCACCGGTACAGGCCCCGCCCGCCACATCGGCGGCCGCGCCGGCGGCGGGCAGCAGCGCCGCGAGTACGACGGTGCCGATCAGCGCCAGGATGTACGGGTCGATCGGCAGCCGGGACGGCGGCTGCGGCTTGCGGCGGCTCATGCGCTCCACGTGTTCTCTCGTTCAGGGGTCGTGCCCGGAGGGCTGTCCCGTCACTCCTGGCGGGGCAGCCTTCAGCTATCGTGCCCCTGCTCACCGACATCGGGAATCCCGCATACCGCTCTGACTGTGATCACGGTTCGCGATAACGTTCGGGGCATGTACGAGCCCGCGCAGTTGCGCACTTTTCTCGCCGTCGCCCAGACGCTGAGCTTCACCCGGGCCGCCCGCCGCCTCGGGGTGCGGCAGTCCACGGTGAGCCAGCACGTGCGGCGGCTGGAGGAGGCGGCCGGACGGCAGCTGTTCACCCGGGACACGCACCGGGTCGATCTCACCGTGGACGGTGAGGCGATGCTGGGTTTCGCCCGGACGATCCTGGAGGCCCACGAGCGGGCGTCGGCGTTCTTCACCGGCACCCGGCTGCGCGGGCGGCTGCGGTTCGGGGCCTCGGAGGACTTCGTCCTGACCCGGCTGCCGGAGATCCTCCAGGCGTTCCGCCGCGACCATCCCGAGGTCGAGCTGGAGCTCACGGTGGAGCTGTCGGGGACGCTGCACCAGCAGCTGGCGGCGGGCCGGCTCGACCTGGTGCTGGCCAAGCGGCGGACCGGCGACACGCACGGGGAGCTGGTCTGGCAGGACGCGCTGACCTGGATCGGTGCGCCGACGCTGCGGGTCGCCCCGGACCGGCCGGTGCCGCTGGTCATCTTCCCGCCGCCGGCCATCACCCGGGCCCGCGCCCTTGAGGTGCTGGAGGGCCAGGGCCGTTCCTGGCGGGTGGCGTGCACCAGCGGCAGCCTCAGCGGGCTGATCGCGGCCGCCCACGCGGGGCTCGGCGTGATGGCGCACAGCCGGGGCCTGGTCCCGCCCGGCCTGGTCGCGCTGCCGGCCAGGGCGGGGCTGCCGGATCTGGGCGAGGTGGATTTCGTCCTGCTGCACGGCCGCCGCCGGGACGGTGCACAGCAGGCGGCGGACGCGCTCGCCGCGGCGATCCTGGCGGGCGGCGACCGGCTGATCCGTCCGCCGGGGATTGGGGGGCGGTCCTGAGGGGGAGTATCAACGGGACGCGGCGGCCTGGGCCGGGGCAGCCCAAGCCGGGTCAGGCCCGGCGACTGCGGACCAAACCCCCGTATCCGCACGGATCGGCAGTGATCGCGGCGTACAGATTCGGTGGAGATTCCCGCGCGAGCCGCTTACCCCTTGGTCGGAAGCGCGTCCGAGCCTTGCCCATCTGGCCGGATTTCAACCCCTGACCAGTGCAGACGCCATGTTTCGCCTGCCGTTGCGGGCTCTCCCGCGGCGGCGTCCGGTGGGGTAGCGTCACGGCGCTGTGCGGAGCGCCACAAGGAGCAGGTCATTGCGCGAGTTCACTGTCCCACCCATGGCGGCCGCGCCCCACGTGGGCGGGCTCGCTGATGTGGTTTTCGACTACGCCGAGGAGGATCCACACCGGGTCGCCCTCGGCCGCAAGGACGCGTCCGGGAAGTGGCTCGATGTCACCTCCGGCACGTTCCGCGACGAGGTGCTCGCACTGGCCAAGGGACTGATCGCGCACGGCGTGCGGTTCGGGGACCGGGTCGCCCTGATGTCGCGCACCCGCTACGAGTGGACGCTCTTCGACTTCGCCCTGTGGGCGGTCGGCGCGCAGTCCGTTCCGGTCTATCCGACGTCCTCGGCCGAGCAGGTCCTGTGGATGCTCCACGACGCCGAGGTCTCCGCGGTGATGGTCGAGCACGAGGACCACGCGATGACGGTCGCCTCGGTCATCGACCAGCTGCCCCAGTTGAAGCGGCTGTGGCAGCTGGACACCGACGCGGTGTCCGAGCTGGTCGCCGCGGGCGCCCATGTCGAGGACGAGGTGGTACACCGGCACCGGCGTGCCGTGACGCCCGACTCGGTCGCGACCGTCATCTACACGTCGGGCACGACCGGGCGGCCCAAGGGCTGTGTGATCACGCACGCCAACTTCATGTTCGAGACGGAGACGATGGCATCGCGCTGGGAGTCGGTCTTCCACTCCCGGCCGGGCGACGAGGCCGCGACCCTGCTCTTCCTGCCGCTGGCGCACGTCTTCGGACGGATGGTGGAGGTCACGGCGATCCGGGGCCGGGTGAAGCTGGGCCACCAGCCGGAGCTGTCGGCGAGGGCGCTGATGCCGGACCTGGTGACGTTTCGCCCCACGTTCATCCTGGCGGTGCCGTACATCTTCGAGAAGGTCTTCAACGGGGCCCGCCGCAAGGCCGAGACGGAGGGCAGGCTTGGCCCCTTCGTCAAGGCCGTGGACATCGCGGTGAAGTACGCGGAGGCGATGGAGGCGCGGGCGTTCGGGACGGGTCCCGGCCCGTCCGCCGGGCTGCGGATGCAGCACCAGTTCTTCGACAAGGTCGTGTACAAGAAGGTGCGCGAGGCGATGGGCGGCCGCATCCGGCACGCCATGTCCGGCGGCTCGGGGATGGAGCGGCGGCTCGGGCTGTTCTTCGCGGGCGCCGGTGTCACGGTGTACGAGGGGTACGGGCTGACCGAGACGACCGCGGCGGCCACCGCCAATCCGCCGGAGCGCACCCGGTACGGCACGGTCGGACAGCCCATCCCCGGCACCACGGTGCACATCGCGTCGGACGGCGAGATCTGGGTGTACGGCCGCAATGTGTTCTCCGGCTACCTGGGCGACCCGAAGTCCACCGACGCGGTGCTGAACGACGGCTGGCTGGCCACCGGGGACCTGGGTGCGCTGGACGAGGACGGCTATCTGACGATCACCGGGCGCAAGAAGGAGATCCTGGTGACGTCCGGCGGCAAGAGCGTCTCGCCGGCCGGTCTGGAGGAGCGGGTGCGGGCACATCCGCTGGTGGCGCAGTGCATCGTGGTCGGCAACGACCGCCCGTACATCGCGGCCCTGGTCACCGTGGACCAGGAGGCGGTGGAGCACTGGCTCGCCATTCAGGGCCGGCAGCGGCTGTCGCCGGGCGAACTGGTGCGGGACCCGGATCTGGAGATGGAGGTCCGGCGGGCGGTGGTGGCCGCGAACACGGCGGTGTCACAGGCCGAGTCGATCCGGACATTCCGCATTCTGGCCCATCAGTTCACCGAGGAGCACGGGCTGCTCACCCCGTCGCTGAAGCTGAAGCGCAAGGCGATCGAGACGGCTTACGCGGCCGAGGTGGACGCGCTGTACCGCTGAGCGGGCGGGAAGCCGTTCCGCCGCGCCGGGGAGAACCGGTCCGCGCTCGGGAAGTCCGCAGTCAGGAAGTCCGCGGGTCGGAAAGAATGGGGCCGCGGACGGGAATGTGCGGGCCGTCTTCATCGTTGAAGGTTCGAGTCCCACCTCCCAACGTAAGGATCGACCGCTCGTGAGCCAGGTCCCCTCCCTCACCCTCAACAACGGCGTCGAGATGCCCCAGCTCGGTTTCGGAGTCTGGCAGGTGCCGGACGACGAGGCCGCGAAGGCGGTCGCCACAGCCATCGAGTCCGGGTACCGGAGCATCGACACCGCCGCGATCTACCGGAACGAGGGGGGCACCGGCAAGGCCATCGCCGCCTCCGGTGTCGCCCGCGACGAGCTCTTCGTGACCACCAAGCTGTGGAACAGCGAGCAGGGCTACGACTCGACGCTGCGCGCGTTCGACGCTTCGCTGGACAAGCTGGGTCTCGACTACGTCGACCTGTACCTGATCCACTGGCCGGTTCCCGCCAAGGACGCGTACGTCGACACGTACCGGGCGTTCGAGAAGATCTACGCCGACGGCCGCGCGAAGGCCATCGGTGTGTCGAACTTCCTCCCGGAGCACCTGGAACGGCTGCTCGGCGAGACCTCCGTCGTACCCGCGCTCAACCAGATCGAGCTGCACCCGCAGCTCCAGCAGGCCGAGTCCCGCGCGCTGCACGCCAAGCACGGCGTCGTGACCGAGGCCTGGTCGCCGCTGGGTTCCGGCAAGGGCCTCCTGGAGGTTCCGACGGTGGTCGCGGTCGCGCAGAAGCACGGCCGCACGCCGGCTCAGGCGGTGCTCCGCTGGCACCTCCAGACCGGCCATGTGGTGATCCCGAAGTCCGTGACCCCGTCGCGGATCGCGGAGAACATCGATGTGTTCGGCTTCGAGCTGGACGAGGACGACCTCGCCGCGTTCGCGGCGCTGGACGAGGGCAAGCGGCTCGGCTCGCACCCGGGTGAGTTCAACCTCGGCGCCTGAGCCGGACGGTCAGCCGTGACGTTTCGCCGCTGACCGAACCCCGGAATCCGCCGTCCGGCCGGTGGCCGGACGGCGGATTCCCGCTGTCACGCTCAGGCCTTGCGGCCGAGGTGGAACGTCCGGGCCAGCAGCAGGAAGGTGTCCGTGCGCCGGTTCAGTCCGGCCGGGTCCTCGGGGTCGGTCAGCCGGTCGAGCACCGCGTTGTCCTCGGCGTCGAGCCGCTCGCCCAGGCTCTCGTGGCGGCGGGTGAAGTTGTCGATGACATGGTCCCGTGCCGCCTCGGTGAGGGGCGCGGGCAGGTCGAGCAGGAAGCTCCGGGTGCCCTGGGGGGCCAGGCCCACGGCGGTGAAGAGGGCGGCCCAGTTCTCGGTCTCCCGCTTGGTGCCGGGCAGGTCCGCCCGCATCTGTTCGAAGGTCTCGGCCTGGATCACGTCGAGCCGCTCCTCAAGACCGGGCCGGCCGAAGCCGATGTCGCGCGGGAGATGGCGGGGCTGCAGCCCGCCCTCGACGAGTGCGAGGGTGCCGCCGGGGCGCAGCAGCCCGGCGAATCCGGCCAGTGCGGAGCGCTGGTCGCCCATGTGGTGCAGCGCGTTGCCCGCCCAGATCAGGTCCGCCTCCCCGGCGCGGTCCAGTTCGTCGGGCAGCTCTGCGTGCAGGGTGGTGACGCGGTCACCGAGCCCGAGCCGCTTCGCGCGGTCCCGGGTGCGCTCCAGCAGGGCCGGGGTGCCGTCCACCGCGACGACCTCGGCCTCCGGGAACACCTCGGCTAGCAGGCAGGCGACGACGCCCGGTCCGCTGCCGATGTCCAGGACCCGGCGGACCTCGGGGGCGCCGGGCAGACCGGCGATCCAGCGGGCCGCCTCCGTGTACTGGCCGGTGCTGAGTTCGGCGTTCTTCTCCAGCAGCGGGCCGATGGCGTCCCAGTCGAGATCGGAGCCGTGATGGCGGGCATGGCCGCTTTCGTGCCGCTGCCCGTGGCTGCTGTCGTGGTGGTGACCGTGGACGGTGTCGTTGCTCATGCGGACAGCCTCACCAGCCATCAGGTCACGGGCAAATTCTGTTGCCGTTCCGGCAATTCGCGGCCGTTCCGGTAGTCCTGTGGGCCGACCCCGCGCACCCGCTTGAAGGCGGTGCTGAAGGCGAAAGCCTGGCTGTAGCCGACCTTCCGGGCCACCGCCTCGACCGTCGCGTCCGTTTCCCGCAGCAGATCCAGGCGCGAGGCGAAGTAGCCGTCGCGCACTCCGAGTGCCGCGCTCGCCGGCGTCCGGCCCTGCCCGTGCCCGCGGAAGACGGCGCTCCCCACCACGTCGAGGCCGCACCCGGCCCCGTACCCGATGACCCGGTCCGTGGCGTCGGACGGAGAAGGTGCCAGGTAGGGGGCGAACGCCGCGTCGATGTCGCTGGTCACATCGTGCGAGGCGTCCTGGTCGACCGTGGTGACGAACACGCCGCCGGGCCGCAGCACCCGTGGTGGCCGACCGCACTGCTCGCCCTGGTACTCCTCTCCGACGCGGCCATGTCCGTGCGTCCTCCGATGTCCAGCAGTGCCTGGAAGGAGTGCGTTTCCCCCGCGACTGGTGGTGGGTGCTGGTGGTCGTCAAGCTCCTGGCGGCGGCCGGACTCGTCGCCGGACTCCGGTACGAGGGCGCCGCCGTGACGGCCAACGTCGCGGTGATCGCCTACTTCCTGTGCGCCGCCTACGCCCACTACCGGGCGCGGTTCCTCAAGCAGGAGTTCTGGCTGAACTGCCTGGGGATGCTCGGGTTGTCGACAGCGGTCCTGTCTGTCTCCCATCTCTCCGCGCCCTGACCGGCCAAGCCGCCACCCGGTCACGATTGCCAGCAGCGATACGGGGCCATAACTTGCCGTTATGGAGCTTGAGTTGCGCCATCTGCGAACCGTACGTGCCATCGCCGACACCGGAAGTCTCACCAAGGCCGCCGCCACGCTCGGCCTCGCGCAACCCGCACTGAGCGCGCAGCTGCGGCGGATCGAGAAGGCGCTCGGGGGCCCGCTGTTCGACCGGGACCACACGGGTGCGCGGCCGACACCCCTGGGTGAGCTGGTGCTCGAACGGGCCCGGGTGGTGCTGCCCGCCGTCAGTGAACTCCAGGCGGAAGCAGTGCGGTTCGCCAACGCGCGAGGGGCCATGGAGCGCTTCCGGCTGGGCGGCACGCACGGGCCGCTGCTCGGCGGTCTCGTCGACCGGCTGGCGACGGCGCACCCGGCCGCGCCGGTGTCCACGTACACCAGCTGGTCGGTGGCCGAGATCGCCGCCCAACTGGTCGACGGTCGGCTCGACTTCGCGCTCATCGGCGCCTGCGGCGAGAGCCCGCCGCCGATGGCGGACCGGCTGACCTGGCAGGTCGTCGGGGTCGATCCGGTCTTCGTGATGCTGCCCGAGGACCACCCGCTGGCCGGGGCGCCCGAGCTGGAGCTCTCCGCGCTGGCGGACGAGTGCTGGGCCGACGTGCCGGGCGACGGCTGTTTCGCGGACTGCTTCGTGGCGGCCTGCGCGCGGGCGGGTTTCAGCCCGGTGTCGGTGTACGAGACGGACACCGTCTCCGTGGTCCATCTGGTGCGGGTGGGGCGTGCCGTCGGGCTGTGCCGGGCGACGTTCCCGCCGACGCCCGGCGTGGTGACCCGTCCGATCACCGGTTCGCCGCTGAGCTGGCGCCATCTGCTGGGCTGGCATCCGCGCTCGGCGGCGGCTTCGGCCGCGGCCACCGCGGTGAGCGGGCACACCCGGGCGGCGTACGCGGAGGCGGTGGAGCGCAGCGAGAGCTGCGCGCGCTGGCTGGCCGCGCACCCCGGCTTCGGCGCGATGATCTGACGGGCCGCCGGCCTCGGCTACCGCGCGCCGTGGCCCGGAGCGACGGCCGCCACCCTGGCGGCGAGGAACAGGTCCTTCTCGGTGACCTTGCCTCCGGCGTCGTGGGAGTTCACCGAGAGCGCGACGGTGTCGTACCCGAGCGTCAGATCGGAGTGGTGGTTCAGCTCGTCCTGGATCTGGGCGACATGGACGGTGAGCCCGGCCGCGGCGAAGTGCGACGGGAGCCGGTAGGTGCGGGTGATCCGGTCCCCCTCCAGCGTCCAGCCGGGCAGTTCGCGCAGCCGGTTCTCGATCTCGTTCAGCGGCAGCGGTTCGGCGGGCATACGGGGGCTCCCTCGCTCGTGGTCGGTGCCGGTGACGTTACGGTCTCGGGATGACAACTGTCGCGCCTGACACGGGGGTAGGGCCGCTGCTGCGCAGCTGGCGGGAGCGGAGCCGGATCAGCCAGCTGGAGCTCGCGCTGCGGGCCGACTCCTCGGCCCGGCACATCTCCTTCATCGAGACGGGCCGCGCCCGCCCCAGCGAGGAGATGGTCCTGCGGCTGGCGGAGCACCTGGACGTGCCCGTGCGGGAACGCAACGCCCTTCTGGTGGTCGCTGGTTACGCCCCTCGCTACACGGAGACCGCGCTCGACGACCCGGCGATGGGCGCGCTGCGCGAGGGGATGGACCGGCTGCTCCAGGGGTACGACCCGTATCCGGCGCTCGTCGTGGACGGCATGTACAACGTGGTGGCGGCCAATCAGGGGATCGCCCGGATGACGGCCGGGGTCGCGGAACACCTGCTCGCCCCGCCGCTGAACGCGATGCGGCTCACCCTGCACCCGGAGGGTCTGGCCCCCAGGATCCGCAATCTGCGCGAGTGGCGGGCCGATCTGCTGGCACAGATGGAGCGTCAGATCGCCCTGGTCCGTTCGGCGGAGCTGCGTGAGCTGTACGAGGAGGTCGCGGGCTATCCGGTGGAGCCGAGGCCGGGCGGTCAGGAGTGGGACGAGCCCTCGTCGTCGGTGCCGTTCGCGCTGCCGCTGCTGATCGAGCAGGACGGCCGGCTGCTCTCGTTCATCGCGTCCATCGCCACGTTCAACACACCGATGGACGTGACGGTCGCGGAGCTGGCCATCGAGACGTTCCTGCCCGCCGACCCCGGCACCGCCGCGTATCTGCGGTCGCTCGCGTCCTGAGGGTCATTTCTTGAGGACGGGCCGGGTCCACGGGCCGTCGTCCCGTGCCAGGACCCGCGCGGCCAGGCACACCACCGCGAGGATCGCCACGGCCAGGACCAACGGCAGCACCGGATGCCCGTGCAGCACGGCCACGGCTCCGACCAGGGCGCCGGCCAGCATGGCGGCGGCCGAGAGGATCCGGCGGCCGGCCCTGCTGCCTCCGCCCCCGGCGAGCCGCCCGTCGGAGGCGATGCCGGTGATGGTCAACGTCAGCACGGTGGTGGTGAGGTCGGGTACGGCGAGCGCCCGCGACACGGCGTTCTGCACGCCGAGGCCGAGCGCGAGCAGCACGACGAGAGTGAACCGCACGCCGCCGTCGTACGGGCTGCCGGAGATCAGCGTGACGACCAGGGCGGCCAGTACGCACACGGTCTCGGCGCACAGCGCGTGCAGCAGCATGCGGCCGCGGTGGGCGTGGGAGTGGTGGACGAGCAGGCCGCCGGTCAGCGCCCCGGCCGCGAAGGCGGCGAGCGCGACGAGCGAGGCGGCCAGCGAGAAGCCGGGGGCGCCGGCGAACGCGAAGCCGGAGAACACCACGTTGCCGGTCATGTTCGCGACGAAGACCCGGCCCAGTTGCAGGTAGCTGACGGCGTCGACCAGCCCGGTGACGACGGTCAGGGCGAGCATCAGCGGCGGCAGCGGCCCGTGCCGGTCATTCATGTCCGGTACGAGTGTGGTCCATGCCTCACGCAGCACGACAGGCACGGGCACGCTCCGATCACGGGGTGGTTGATCAGGATTGTGCCGTTGTGCCCGGTACGAATGCCACGACCGACGCGCCTGGGGCCTGTCGTCAAACTGCCCTCGTCGCCCGAAGGGCGGCCGCGCGGCGTCAGGTGCGTGCTCTCGGCGTGCCGGCCCCGGACCCCTGTACTGGACGTACCGGGGTCTGGGGCCGGTGCGGCGAGAGTGCGTGATGGCGCCGCGCGGCAGACGGCAGTTCGACGACAGGCCCTAAGCCCCCGCACCGGTCCGGCGGCGTGGGGGCAGGACGGTGGCCGGGACTACACGCGCGCCCCGTTGTCGAGCGGGTCCCGGCGTCCGGCCCCGGACCGGCCGCGCGGGGCGCTCTTCCGGAGGGGCGGCGGGGCGTTGCCGCCGCGCTCCAGGAGAAGCGCGGCCGGCACGGCGGTCATGACCGAGGAGTACGTTCCGACGACGATGCCGATCAGCAGGGCGAGGGCGAAGTCCGCGAGTGAGTCACCGCCCAGGACGGCCAGCGCGACGAGGATGAACAGGGCGCCCATCCCGGTGTTCACGGTTCTGGGGACCGTCTGCAGAACAGCCCGGTTCGCCACGGTCCCGAGCGGCTCCCGGCGGGCCTTGGCCCACAGCTCCCGCACCCGGTCGAAGACCACCACCGAGTCGTTGACGGAGTAGCCGATGACGGTGAGGAGCGCCGCCAGGAAGATGCCGTCCACGGTGCGTCCCAGCCACGCGAAGGCGCCGACCAGAATGATCACGTCGTGTACCAGTGCCCCGACCGAGGCCACCGCGAACGTCCAGCGGAACCGGACGGCCAGATAGCCGAGCTGGACGAGTACGGCGATGGCCAAGGCGATCAACGCGTTGCGCCGCAGCTCGTCGCCCAGGCTGGGTCCGATGAGTTCGTCCCGGATTTTGGTGGTCCCGCCGCCCTCCTCGGCCAGCGCGGCGCGCAGCGCGTGTTCGCCCGCGTTGTCCAGCTCCCCGGTCCGCACCGAGATGTCCCCCGCGCCCGCCGTGGTGACCTCCGCGTCGGCGAAGCCCGCGCCGGCCAGCGCGGAACGGGCCGTCTCGACGTCGACCGGACGGCTGGTCGCGTACTCGACGAGGCGGCCTCCGGTGAACTCGACGCCGAGGTTGACGCCGCGCACCAGGATGCCGGTGACCGCCACGGCGATCAGCACCGCGGATATGAGCAGCCAGCGGCGCGGGGACCGCATCAGCTGCGGATCGCGGCGGTTCAGCCAGGTCCGTACCCGGCCGGGGCTCGCGATGCCGTTGACGCCCCGGTAGGTACCGACGAACGTGGAGCCCGCGGCGATCTCGGTGAGTGCGCGGGCGATGACCAGGGCCGAGAACATCGATGCGAGCACGCCGATGCCGAGCGTGACACCGAAGCCCTTGACCGGCCCTGAACCCAGGAAGAAGAGCAGCCCCGCCGCGATCAGTGTCGTCACGTTGGAGTCCGCGACGGCGGTCCGGGCGTGCCGGAAACCGGCGGTCAGCGAGGTGCGCAGAGAACGGCCCGGACGCTGCGCGTGTTCCTCCCTGGCCCGTTCGAAGACCAGCACGTTGGCGTCGACCGCCATGCCGATGGCCAGGACGAATCCGGCGAGTCCGGGCAGGGTGAGCGTGACGCCGAGCGCGACGAGCGCCGCGTAGGAGATCACTCCGTAGGCGCCGAGCGCGACGGCGGCGAGCGCGCCGGAGAGCCGGTAGACGACGGTGATGAACAGGGCCGTGGCCGCGGCACCGATGAGGGCGGCGCGGGCGCTGGCGTCGATGGCGGCGGCGCCGAGCGTCGGGCCGACGGTCCGCTGCTCGACGATCTCGACGGGCACCGGCAGGGCGCCGCCCTGGATCAGCAGGGCGAGTTCGCGGGCCTCGTCGGCGCTGAAGGAGCCGGTGATCTGGGTGGAGCCGGACGGCAGGCCCGTGCCGCAGCCGACGGTCGGGGAGACCTGCGGCGAGGAGATGACCTGCTCGTCCAAGACGATGGCGACCCGGCGCCGCTCGTCCTGGACCGGGTGGCAGGCGGCCTTGCCGGTCAGCCGGGTCCAGTCCCGTCCGGCGTCCTTGTGGAAGTCCAGGGAGACGGACCAGCCGGCACCCTGCTGGGCGTCGAAGGAGGCGGAGGCGTCCTTGACGCCCGCGCCGGAGAGCGCGGCGGGCCCCAAAGCTAGGCGGCGGCCCTGCTCGTCGGGGAGCGTCGTCCCGTCCTCGGCACCGGAGCCGTCGGGTGTTCCGGGTCCCTGTACGGCGTGGAAGGTCAGCCGGGCGGTTCTGCCGATGACCTCGGCGGCCTTGCCGGGTTCCTGGACGTCCGGAAGCTCGACGATGATCCGGTCCTCGCCGGAGCGGGTCAGGGTCGGTTCCGCGACGCCGAGCGAGTCGATGCGCTTGCGCAGTACCTCCAGGGTCCGGTCGGTGCTCTCCCGGTCCGCCTTCGCGGTGCCTGAGTCCTTCGCGGTGCCGGAGTCCTTGGCCTGGAGCACCATTCTGGTGCCGCCCTGGAGATCGAGGCCGAGTCTGGGGGACATGGTCAGCGTGATGAGCACGGCGACGAGCAGGACGGCCGCAGCCAGAACCGCCCGCACCGTGAGGGCGCGAGTCATGGGTTTCCTCCGAGGGGCGCCGGGGCCCCCCGGGCTCTCGCCTTGGATCAGGGCGCCACGGCAGGGGTGCGGGACGGGACCGGTGGCAGGTCCCAAGGCCGGTGAACAGCCGTGCCCGGAGGCCCGCGCACACCGGGGAGCGCGGCGCGGAGGCGGTCGGCGGAGGCCGGGGGTGCGGCCAGGGCGGATACGGGGACGGGGAGCGGCGGCAGGAGGCCCGGTGGGCGCGGGAGCGGGGCACCAGGGCCTGGCGGCGGGAGGTGCTGAGGGGTACGGGGGTGTTCGGCGGCGGCCCAGGGCTGGGGCGCGGTCACCGGTACCGGCCGGAGCCCCTCGACGGCGGCGCGCGTACGGGGGCCGGGATCGAGGTTGGGGCTGAGCTCAGAGCTGGAGCTGGGCTCGGCGCTGGGGCTGAGCCCAGAGCTAAGGCTGAGCTCAGAGCAGGAGCTGGGCTCGGCGCTGGGGCTGGGCAGGTCCCGGGCAGTCGGCCCTGTTCCGGCCGGGTGGCCGGCGAGGGACACCGGTCCGGCCGTGGTCCTGGCGGGCAGCCCGGCTCCGGCGGCAGGCGCGCCGCCCGCGACGATGGCGGTGGTGGTGAAGGTGGCGGTGACTGCGAGGACGGCGAGGAGCAGCGCGGCGAGGTACTGCCGCACCGGAGCCGGGCGCCGGAGGTGCGCCGGGGTGTCCGGCCGCTCCCGTGGCTGCGCGTCGCCCCAGGACTCCCCTGGGAGGGGGGTCACCCGGCTCCGCCGGGCAGGGCCGGTGCCACGGTGGCATGGCGGAGCACGGAGCTGAGGAACAGCCCGGCCCCGCGCACGACGGTGGTTGCCGGATCGTCCGGGAGCCGGACCGGGACGCCGAGGCGGATCGCGATCCGGTCGGTGACGTCCGGTCGCAGCGCACCGCCTCCGGCGAGCAGCGGGCCCCTGCGCAGGGCGCCGAGCACCGCGCCGTGCCGGTCCTGCTGCCACATCGCCATGGTCATGTCCAGGACGGCCCGGACGACGGCGGTGGGCGGGGCGCCGGGGTCCAGATCGCTGAGCCCGGTCTCGGTCAGCCGCGCGTCGCGGACCAGCCCGTCCACCAGGAGCGTCGCCTCGGTCAGTTCGGCACCGATGTCGACGACGAGCAGCGGCCCGCCGTCCTGCGGCCCCGCGCACGCGGCGGCGGCCCTGGCACTGTCCAGGACGATCACGCTCGACGGACCGAGCGCGCCGAGGATCTCCCGCGCGGCGGCCCGGTGTTCGGGGCCCGCGAGTACGGCGTGGCTGAGCACGATCACGGTGTCGCTGCGGTCGGCGCCCAATGCCGTGTCCGCGATACGGCCGAGCATCCGCCCGCAGGACTCGGCGTCGACGATGCGTCCGCGCCGGACCGGGCCGCCCCGGCCGTACTCACCGCCGGGGCCGTTTCCGGTGTCGGAGACGATGCCCCGGCCGGGGAGCCAGGCACGGGTACGGGAGCTGCCGAGGTCGAGCGCGAGCCCCCGGGTCACCCCCCGGTGCTGCCGGTGAACGGAGCGGACGTGTCGCTGTCCGTCGCGCAAAGAACGCATCGCCCCTCACCCCCGGCCCGTTCTCGCAGCCGTTCACACACCCATTGACCCGCTGATAGCGAGGCATGACCGAGCCATCACTATGCAATAGGAAGGTAAAGAAAGCCACTCCCACGCAAAATCAAAGGGCTGATCCGCTGACCCTCTGTCCCTCTGTCCCCTCACCCCTAGGACGGCAGGAACGCGCCTATCAGTTCGGCGAACTCCTCGGGCGCGGCGATCCGGATACCCAGGTCCTCCGCCTTGGTGCGCTTGGACCCGGCCTTCTCGCCGGCCACCAGCAGCGTGGTGCGCTTGGAGACGCTGGAGGAGGCCTTCCCTCCCGCCCGCTCGATCAGCTCGTTCATCTCGTTGCGCGAGAGCTTCTCCAGGGCACCCGTCATGGACCCGGTGACCACGACGGTCATCCCGCCGAGCGGCCGCCCGTCCGCACCGTCACCGTCCGCGCCCTTGCCGTCGGCGTCCTTCCCGTCCGCGTCGGTCTCCTGGCCCGGCTCCGGGGGCGGGGTCGCGCCCGGCTCCGTCATGCTGACCCCGGCGGCGACGAGCTTCTCGATCAGCGGTGCCAGCTCCACCAGCTCCGCGACGACTCCCCCGGCCTTCTCCTTGCCGATGCCGTCGACGAGCTGGAGCGTCTCGGCGTCGGCGGCTCTGATGCGGTCCATGTCCGCGAAGTACCGGGCGATCCGGCGCGACATGGAGCGTCCGGTGCCACGCACTCCCAGGGCGCAGAACACCCGCGAGAGCGGCTGGGTGCGCGCCGCGTCGATCGCGGCCAGCAGATTGTCCGTGCTGGTGTCGCCCATCCGCTCCAGCCCGAGCAGCTGCTCACGCTCCAGTGCGAACAGATCCGCGAAGTCCGCGACCAGTCCGGCATCGACGAGCTGGACGACCCGGGTCGCGCCGAGCCCCTCGATATCGAGCTGGTCGCGCCCGGCCGCGTACGAGATGGAGGCGACGAGGCGGCAGTTCCGGCCCCGGACGCAGCGCCAGCGCTGCTCGCTGGCATCGATCTCGGAGCCGCACTGCGGGCAGGCCCCGGGGAACTCGATCGGCTGCTCCCCGCCCGTCCGCAGATGGGCGACGGGGGCCTCGATCCGGGGAATGATGTCGCCCGCCTTGTAGACCATCACATGGTCGCCCAGGCGCAGATCGCGGCGGGTGATGTCGGCCGGGTTGTGCAGCGTGGCGTAGCTGACGGTCGATCCGTCGATCTCGACCGGCTCCAGCACCGCACGCGGCGCGATGATGCCGGTCCGGCCCACGTTCCACTCGACGCCGAGGAGCCGGGTGACCTTCTCGACGGCCGGCAGCTTGTACGCGATCGCCCAGCGCGGTGCGCGGGTGCCGGAGCCGGCGTCGCGCTGGTCCGACGCGAGGTCGGCCTTGATCACGATGCCGTCGATCCCGAAGGGCAACGAGGCGCGCAGTGCGGCGATTTCCTCGACCCGCAGCTGGACGTCCTCGACGGTCGTGACGGTGCGCGGCGCCACCTCGGTGTCCGCCGCGGTGTGCACGCCGAGCTCCGCGGCGTATTCCAGGACCTCGCTGTGGGGCAGCTCGGCCAGGGTGCCGGTCAGCTCGCCGGATTCGGGCAGTGGCAGGGCGCCGTACGCGAAGAAAGTCATCTCCACGGTGTAAGGGCGGTCCTTGGCGCGCAGGGTGCCCGCCGCGCCGTTGCGCGCGTTGGCGAAGGGGGCGCCGCCGTGTTCGGTGCGGATCGCGTTGGCCTGTTCGAACTGCCCGGCCGTCATGAGGATCTCGCCGCGCATCTCGATCGTGACCGGCTCACCGAGCTGCTCGGGAAGACCGGCGACGGTGCCGATCGCGTGCGAGACGTCCTCGCCGGCCGTGCCGTCGCCCCGGGTGATCAGCCGCTCAAGCCTGCCCTCGCGGTAACGGGCGGCGACCGCCAGCCCGTCGAGCTTCGGCTCGACGCTCCAGGCGGTGACCGGCCTGCCTATCCGGCGCTCCAGCGACGCGGTCCAGATGACGAACTGCTCAGCCGAGAAGACGTTGTCCAGGGAGAGCATCGGGACGGTGTGCGGCACATCCCCGACGGCCGCGCCGCCCGCCACCTTGCCGGTGGGCGAGTCGGTCAGGACCTCCTGCGGATGGGCCTGCTCATAGGTGGCGATCCCGCGCGCCAGCCGGTCGTACGCATCGTCGTCGAGCGTGCTCTCACCCGTGGCGTAGTACGCGGCGGCGGCCTGCGACGCCTCTTCGACCGCGACGGCGTATGCGGCGGTATCGGCGAGCACAACAGCTGAGTTCGTCATGCCCTCCATACTGCCGCCCACCACTGACAACGCCCCGGCGGCGGAGCGCCGAAGAAGCCCCGCGACACCCTCCGGCCCGCCGCGCCACCGGCGGCTGATGGCGGCCGGGCCGGCCGAATCCGGGACAATATTGAGAGAGCGCTCTCCCAATACGCAGCGCCGCAACAAGCTGCAAACAGCAGCTTGTTGCGGCGCCGCGCACTCTATTGACATGTCCAGAACGTCATTTTACGTTCCCTTGAGAGAGCGCTCTCTCGTACGACCAAGGAATCCCCACTTCCTCCGAACAGGAGTGCCGTGCCCCTCTTCCGTCATGGATTCGCCCGTCATCGGCCCACCGCAGAACACAGCCGCCGCGCGGCCCTGCCGCGCCGGCGGTACCGCGTCGCGGGACTCGTCGCAGCCGTGCTCGCCGTGTCCTTCCTCCAGTCCGCCACCGGCACCGCGTCCGCCGGTCCGGAAGCGGGCACGAACGCCGCACCGGCCGCCAGGGCCGCGGACGTCGTCCGGGTCGCCGAGTTCCTCGCCGAATGCCCCTACACCCACCGGGCGCCCGACGACCCGATCGTCTTCCCGGGTCTGCCCGGCGCCTCGCACATGCACAGCTTCTTCGGCAACGACTCCACGAACGGCAACTCCGACCTCGCCTCGCTGGAGAAGGCCAGGAGCAGTTGCTCACCCGACACGGACCTCTCGTCGTACTGGGTGCCGACCCTGTACGACGGCGACAAGGAGGTCGAACCCACCGGCACCACGTTCTACTACCTGGGCGAAGGCGTCCGGGACGATGTCATCCAGCGGATCCAGCCCTTCCCGCGCGGGCTGCGCATCGTCGCGGGGAACGCGAAGGCGACCGGTCCCGACGACAACACGATCTCGCGCTGGTCGTGTCTCCACCACGGGGAGGTCAACCCGTCGCACAACTTCGTGAACTGCCCGGCGGACGCGATGCTGGAGTCGTACCTGGACTTCCCGCAGTGCTGGAACGGCAAGGACCTCGACTCCGCCGACCACAAGAGCCACATGGCGTATCCGGTCAACGGCGAATGCCCCTCGACCCATCCCGTTCCGGTACCCAAGCTCCGTCAGGTGCTCCGCTACCCGGTCAACGGCGACCCGGCCCGGTTCCGGCTGGCGTCCGGCCCCGGCTACACGATGCACGGTGACTTCTTCAACGTGTGGCCCGAGGCCGAGATGGCCCAGCGCGTCCGCGACTGCATCAACGCCATCGTGAAGTGCGGTGCCGACGGCACCCCCTGACCGGCTGCCACCCCACCACCCGCGGGCCACCGGCTGAACCGCCGCCGTCCGTCCGATGCCCGTCCGGGGCCCCGCACCCCGGACGGGCCCTTCCCCCGAGGACCTCGCCATGAAGGCGGCCCGCAGCACCGCAGCACTGTCCCTGCTCCTCCTCCTGGCCGGATGCCTCCTGGCCGGATGCGCGGCCCCGGCCGACGCGAAGCACCCGGCCGCCCCGGCCCCCTCGGTCTCCGCCGCCGCGTCCGCCGCCACCGGGGGCCGGACCCCGGCCGATCCGACGGACGCCGCCTGGGCCCAGCTGATGACCCCGATGAACGAGCAGGCCGTGGTGCTGCTCTCACTCGCCGGGGAGCGCGCCGCCGATCCTCGGGTGCGGGGCTGGGCGGCCAGGCTCCGTGCCGCGCAGAACGCCGAACTCGCCCGGCTGCGCCCGCTGCTGGCCCTGATGGGACTGCCCGACACCAATGTGCACGAGGGGCACGACATGCCGGGGATGGTGACGGAGCGCGATCTCGAACGGGCCCGCGCCGTCGGGGGCCGGGCGTTCGACCGCCTCGTCACGGCTCTGATCCGCGACCATCTGCGCCAGTCCGCCCAGGTGTCGCGCTCCGAGACGCAGTCCGGGACCAGGCCCGATGCCAAGCGGCTGGCCACTGCCCTGGTGTCGGCGCGCAAGACCGAACTCGCCGAACTCGATCTGCTTCCGGGCCCGCCCGGGGACGCCGGCTGACGCCCCGCTCCGTGCCGCCACAGGGCCCGGTACCCGTTTCCGGACCGGCCGTACCGCCCGGTATAAAGAACTGCATGACTGCCGACGCACCACTGCCCGCGCGCCCCGCCACTCTGGAGGACGTGGCCGCCGTGGCGGGAGTGTCACGGGCCACCGTCTCCCGGGTGATCAACGGCGCGACGACCGTGGACCCGGCGCTGCGCCGGATGGTCGAGGAGGCCGTGGACGCCACCGGATACGTGCCCAACCGTGCCGCCCGCTCGCTGGTGACCCGGCGCACGGATTCGGTCGCGCTCGTCGTCTCGGAACGGGAACGGCGTCCGGTCTCCGAGCCCTTCATAGGCCGGATGTTCTCCGATCCGTACTTCGGGCGGGTGGTCAGCGGGCTGCTCGATGTCCTGCGCCCGGCCGGTATCCAGCTCGTGCTGATGCTGGCCGACGACCAGTCCTCCCGCGACCAGTTGCTGTCCTACCTGCGCCACGGCCACGTCGACGGGGTGGTTCTCATCTCCTCGCACGCGGACGACCCGCTGCCGGGACTGCTGCACGACACCCGGCTGCCCGCCGTGCTCGCGGGAGAGCCCCGCCGGCCCACGCCGCTCACCTATGTCGAGGCCGACCAGCGGGCGGGGGCGCAGCTGGCCGCCGATCACCTGGTCTCGCTGGGCCGCCGCCGGATCGGCACGGTGTCGGGCCCGCAGGACATGCCGGCCGGTCAGGCGCGGCTGACGGGTTTCCTGGACGCGCTCTCGGCGCACGGCATCCGGGACGTGACGGCCGTGGAGGGCGATTTCACGCATACGGGCGGCGCCGCCGCGATGAAGCGGCTGCTCGACGACCGTGCGGACCTGGACGCGGTGTTCATCGCGTCGGACCTGATGGCGCTGGGCGCGCTTCCGGTACTGCTGCGGGCCGGCAAGGAGATTCCCGATGACATCGCGCTGGTCGGGTTCGACGACAGCAGTGCGGCCACGGCCTGTGATCCGCCGCTGACGACGGTCCGGCAGCCGGTGGAGGAGATGTCCGCCGAGATGGCCAGGCTGCTGCTGAAGCAGATCGGCAGCCCCGGCGAGCGGGTGCCGTCGGTGATCTTCCATCCGACCCTGGTGCGGCGCCGCTCTTCCTGACGCCGTCGGCTCGGGCGGTCAGCCCCGCGCGCCGGTGCCCGCGTCGGCGTCACCGGCCCGGTCCCGCCCCACGGGCACCTGCGGCCCGGAGACCTCGTTCAGCCAGCGCCTCAGGACCCGGTGCACGGTCTCCGCGCCGACCAGCTCGGCCGGCCGCTGCCGGCCCTCGGCGGCCGCC
Source organism: Streptomyces sp. AW19M42 (assembly GCA_000470535.1). Lineage (GTDB taxonomy): Bacteria > Actinomycetota > Actinomycetes > Streptomycetales > Streptomycetaceae > Streptomyces. Next base: position 5,217 of record CBRG010000052.1, on the reverse strand, counting down.
GCGTCCAGCGGGTCCGTCATCCCACGCGGCCAGAGCAGGAAGGGCCGGGACTGTTCGCCGCCCAGGCCCCCGTGCGAGCCGATCTGCTCCTCGAAGGCGTGCACGGTGCCCGTTTCCGGGTCGTACATCGAGTTGACCATCACGTCCGCGACGTGCGGGAAGGTGTCGGTGCGCCGGACCGCGGCCGCCGCTCCCGCGCCGAACGGGGCCAGCGGCCCGTCCCCGTCCCGCAGCTCCGCCACCGGGATCCGGGTGCCGCCGCGCGCCAGCACCACAGAGCCGTGGGCCTCGCTGCGCACCAGCAGGAAGCCGATGCCGGGGTGGTTGGCGAGCGTGCTGAGCAGCGCGGGGTGGCGGCGGTCGAGCTGCTCCATGGAGGCGCGTCCCGCGAGGTCGGGGAAGGAGATCAGGCCGAGGTTGCCGGAGGCGAGGACGACCGGGTCCGAGGGGTGGGCCGGGGTCTCCTGCCGTTCCCCGTCGACCGGCCGGTGCAGCGCGATCCGTACCGCGTCACGCGCCTCTGAACCGCTCCGGGTGCGCTGCGCCCGACGCGGCACCGGCAGTCCGCTGCCCGCCCGCACCAGATCCTTCAGCGTCAGCCCGTACACCCCCGCGAAGGTCTCCCCCGGGCTCTGGCCGTGGTCGGACAGGAGCACGATCCGGTACGTGTGCGGGGTGTGTTCCGCGACCTTGACGATCAGTGCGAGCGAGCGGTCCAGCCGGGCGAGGACCTTCTCCGCGTCCCGGCTCCGCGGCCCGGAGTGGTGGGCCACCTCGTCGTACGCGACCAGGTCGGCGTAGACCGCGGTCCGTCCGGCGAACATGTCGCCCATGACGGCGGCGACCACCACATCACGTTCGACGACGGTCGCGAAGGCCCGGATGAAGGGGTAGAGCCCGCCGCGCTTGATCCGGGGGGTCTCCTTGCGGATACGGGCCCGGGTCGACTGGCCGATCTCCCTGCCGACCTCTGCGACGAACGAGAGCGCGGTACGGACGGCGTTGGCCGGGTCCGCGAAGTAGGCGAAGTACCCGGCCCGTGAGCGGCGGCCCTTGCCGCGTCTGGCGGCCATCGACAGGACGAGCGCGAGCTGGTCGGCGCCGCCGCTGAAGAGGTTGCCCCGGCCGGCTCCGTCGAGGGTGAGCAGTCCGCCGTCACGGGTGCGTATGACGGCCCGGCGCTGCATTTCGAGGGCGCTCGCCGGTCTGCTGGAGACCATGACGTCGCCGGTCTCCTTCTCGTACCAGCGGAAGGCCGGGACGTCGAAGTTGGTGCCGTGCAGGATGCCGAGCTGGCTGGCGCCGGTCTGGCTGGACCAGTCGGTGCGCCAGGGGGTGAGCCGGTGGCCGGTCCCGTCGGCCAGCCAGTGGGCGACGGTCGGCATCAGGCCGTCGGCGGCGGCCTGCGCGAGGACGTCGTGGCCGACTCCGTCGAGCTGGATGAAGACCGTGCCGGGCGGCCCTCCGTCCGCGCCGTCACCGCTGCCGCTGCGGCGGCGTCGCCGGTCCGCGAGGCGTGAGAGACGGCGGCGGTAGGCGTTGTCGTCACGGACGGCGAGGGCGGTGGAGGTCGCCGAGGCGACCGCGGACATCACGGCCGCGACGACGACCGCCATCTGCGGGTCGGCCGCACCGCGCCCGTCCGGGATGAGCCGCAGCGCTATCAGCAGCAGCGAGCCGTTGAGGAAGAAGACCAGCATGCCCAGGACCAGGGCCGGCACGATGAGCAGGGCCCGTACCAGCACCGGCCAGACCAGTGCGGAGAGCAGGCCGAACGCGCCCGCGCCCCACACCGCGGTGAACGCGGTCTTGGTGATGGTGTCGCCGTCGTCCGACTGGAGCTGGAAGTCCGGCAGAATCCCGGCGAGCACAAGCATCGTGAGCGTCGAGACGGCCCACACCACAATCACTCGCACCAGGGCGCTTCCGGCTGTCCGCCATCGCCCGTCACCCACGCCGCCGCCACCTCACGTCCGGGCCCCGCTGTTCCGGGCCCCGGCCCAGCTTTTCACAGCGGGACGGCCCACTCCGCCGGCGATCTCCGGCCGGGCGGCTCAGGAGCCGTCGTATCCGGCGGTCGGCATGGAGAGCCTGCGGTGCACGCCGGCCTTTGTCCGGGAGCTGTAGAGCGGCTCGTCAAGACCGGCGATCTCCAGGCGTACGCCACGCCTCTCGCACTCCTCGGTGAACCGCGAGACCGATGCGACGGCCCGCGCGAGCACCCGGTCGTTGGGGGCGACGAAGAGTTCGACCTCGCCGTCCTCGACGTCGGCCCAGAGTGCGCGGTGGTCGGGGCGCAGCCCGTACAGGCGCAGCTGCCGGGTGACGACGTAGCCCTTGTCGGCCGCCCAGCGGGCGCACATGTCGTGCTGGCCGCGGGTGTCCACGAGGAACGGGTCGCTGTCGAGCTCCTCCAGCGGCGTGAGACTGGCGATGGCCGCCACCCGTACGTCCCCCATGGCCGTTCCCCCCGTGCTAGGCGTCCTGCGACCCTACGCCCCGGGTTCGCGTACAAGAAGGCGCGTGGCGGGACGGGCAGGGGGCGCACGGGAGCGGGCGCGCCGGGCGGGGGGCATGGAAGGGGCGCGGCGACGGGCCGTAGGCTCGGCAGCGGGCCGGGGAGCGGCCCGACAGCGGGGCCCGGGGAACAGGAGGCGGCGCGTGCCGGTGGAGGTCACCTGGTGGGGTCATGCCACCTGCACGATCGAGGACTCCGGGGTCCGGGTCCTGACCGACCCCCTCTTCGTACGGCGCATCGCGCATCTGCGCCGCCGGCGCGGAGAGCTGCCCGGTCCGGCGGCCGCCGTCGCCGATGTGGTCCTCATCTCGCATCTGCACTCCGACCACCTGCATCTGCCGTCGCTGGCCCGCATCGCACCGGGCGGCCGGCTGATCGTGCCGATGGGTGCGGTCCGGGCGGTTCCGGGGCTGCGGCTGCTGCGCAGGATGCGCGGGCTGCGGATCACCGAGGTCGTGCCCGGCGACGAGGTGCGGGTCGGTGCGGTGCTGATCCGCGCGGTCCCGGCACTGCACGACGGGCGGCGGCTGCCGGTGGGCCCGCACCGCTCCCCCGCGCTGGGTTACGTCGTCCAGGGCGAGGCGCGTACCTACTTCGCCGGGGACACCGGCCTGTTCGACGACATGGCCAAGGAGGTCGGGCCGGTGGACGTGGCACTGCTGCCGGTCGGCGGCTGGGGGCCCTACCTGGGCCACAGCCATCTCGACGCCGGGCGGGCCGCGGAGGCCCTGGCCCGGCTGTCGCCGCGCTCGGCCGTGCCGGTGCACTACGGCACGTACTGGCCGATCGGGATGGACGGGATCCGGCCGCACGAGTTCCATTCGCCGGGTGACGAGTTCGTCCGCCAGGCGGCGCTGCTGGCACCGCGGGTGGCCGTGCACCGGCTGGAGCACGGCGAACACGTCCGGCCGGAGGCCGACGGGTGATCCTTGAGGTCGTGAGCCGGCTCCCTCCGGAGTCGACGCAGCAGGCGGTCGGCTATCCGTCGCTGTTCCTGCTGGTGGCGCTGGGCGCTCTGGTGCCGGTGGTACCGACGGGTGCGCTGGTGAGCTCGGCGGCGGTGGTGGCGTTCCACCAGTCGTCGCCGTTCGCGCTGCTGTACGTCTTCGCGGTGGCGTCGGGCGCCGCGTTCCTCGGGGACATCTGCCTGTACTGGCTGGGTCAGCGCGGGGTGCGGTCGAAGAACGGTTCCAAGTGGCTGCGGGTGATCAGCGAACGGGCCGCTCCGGAGCGGCTCGCGCAGGCGCAGCAGAAGCTCGACGAGCACGGCGCGATGGTGCTGGTGCTGTCCCGGCTGGTGCCGGCCGGGCGGATTCCGGTGATGCTGGCGTGCCTGCTGGGCCGGATGCCGGTGCGGCGGTTCGCCCGCGGGGATGTGCCGGCCTGTCTGGCCTGGGCCGTCACGTACCAGCTGATCGGCGTTCTGGGCGGCTCGCTGTTCCCCGAGCCGTGGCAGGGGGTGGTGGCCGCGGTGGGTCTGACGTTGCTGATCAGCGGGGCGCCCGCGCTGTGGCGCCGGCTTCGGGTGCGGTTCGGCCACTGACGGGTGGGGTGCTCCGGCGGAGCGGCCGGGGTGGGTCAGCGGAGTTCGTCGAGGGCCGACCGGAAGATGCCGAGGGCTGCCGCGACGTGCGGCAGTTCCAGGGGCTGCGGCGCGGCCAGTGACTCCAGCTGCTGCTCCGGGGTCGACCCGAGCAGCGTCCCGGTGCCCAGCCGCACCCGCAGGGCGCCCAGCTCGTCGCCGAACCGGTGGCCGCCGGGGGCCGGCGCGCCGAGCCGCTCCGTCAGGTACTCCTCCAGTTCCAGCGAGTCCGTGACGCCTCTGGCGGCGAGCCGGGACCTGAGCGGGCCGAGGTCCGCGTAGAGGTGGCGGCCGGCCTGCGGGGGCCTGGCCAGCGCGCCGGAGGCGAGGACCGCCCGGTGGGCGGCGGCGGCCACCTGCGCCTGCATGGCCGCCGCCCGGCGGACCCGCTCGGTGACGGCGTCCGGTTCGCGCAGCGCGTGCGCGGCGGCCGCCGCGACCGGACCGGCGACGAAGGCGCCGAGCGCGGTGAGGATGTCGAGCGTACGGGCGTGGCGTACCGCCGCCCGGCCGGTGTCCGGGAACCGGGCGACCGCGACCGGCCAGGCGGACGGGGTCAGCGCACCGGTCAGGTCGGAGATCACCGTCACGTCGTCGGGGCACATCTCGGCCGGGCTCAGCAGCATCGTGTCGCGCGGCCGGTGCAGGGTGTCGCGCCAGGTCTCGTCGCTGACGATGTGCAGCCCCTCCGCGACAGCGGCCTCGCAGGCCTCGCGCACGAGTTCCGGCGGCGCGACGGTGGCGGTGGGGTCGTCGACGACGGAGATCAGCAGCAGCCGGGGCCGGCCGCCCTCGGCCCGAACCCTGCGTACGGTCTCCAGCAGCGCGTACGGGTCGGGCACACCGCCGCATTCGGCGGGGGTCGGCACGTGGTAGGCGGGTCGGCCCAGCAGACGGGCCTGCGGGATCCAGGCGGCGGGGCAGGGGCGCGGCATCAGCACGTCGCCGCCGTGCGCGGCGATGAGGGCCAGCAGCAGCGCGGAGGTGCCCGGCGCGGCCGCGATGTGCTCGGGGCCGCCGCGCAGTCCGCGCCGGTTCCAGTAGGCGCAGGCCGCCTCCCGCCGCGCCGCCGAGCCTCCCGGCGGCTCGGGCCCGCACGCGGCGGGGGGTCGTGGGG
>CBRG010000051.1 GCA_000470535.1 Streptomyces sp. AW19M42 | reverse complement strand
GCCCGCGCATGGCGCCGCTATGCTGCATTTACCGTGAAGCAGAGGACAGCATACGAGCTGCTCGTCGACGAGGCGGACGGTGACGTGACCTGGGCGGTGCGCTCGAGCGCGACGGCCGAGGACATGCCCGACGCGTCGTTCGCCGGGCAGCAGGAGACCTTCCTCAACGTCAGCGGCATCGACAACATCCTGCTCGCCATCAAGCGGGTCTTCGCCTCGCTCTACAACGACCGGGCGATCGCCTACCGGGTGCACAGCAGCTACGACCACCACTCGGTCGCCCTCTCGGCGGGCATCCAGCGCATGGTGCGCTCCGACATCGGCTCCTCCGGCGTGATGTTCACCATCGACACCGAGTCGGGCTTCTCCGACGCCGTCTTCATCACGAGCAGCTTCGGCCTGGGCGAGGCCGTCGTGCAGGGGGCGGTCAACCCCGACGAGTTCTACGTCTACAAGCCCGCCCTGCGTGCCGGGCGCCCCGCGATCCTCAAGCGCGGCGTCGGCAGCAAGGCCACGAAGATGGTCTACACGCAGGACTCCGCGGTGGGTCGT
>CBRG010000050.1 GCA_000470535.1 Streptomyces sp. AW19M42 | reverse complement strand
CAGAAGACGGCATACGAGATGCCCCAGATCCTTGAGATGCACGTGTCCGGGCACGAACTGGGTGAAGGAGTTAACAACGGCAATAATCGGCTTGCCGAAATCATCGTCTTTCATGCCGGTGGCGCGCCAGAGGGCGCGGGCGCCGGCCATGTTGCGGCCTGCGGTGGAAGTCCGCGAACGATACTGAGGCATGGTGTTCTGATCTCTCTCTGTATGAATAGGGGATGCTTGCTGATGCAGATACAAAGGATACCAGATTAGACCCCGGGCGCATGGCTGTTTTGCGGCGCCATGGTTACAATCGTTTACAGATGTTATAAAGCACTATCCCCCGCTTTGAGCCAACTTAGGAGATTATCTATGGCTAGCCAGGAGAGCCTGCCGCTGCGCCGCCTGAAGGAATTTCAGCCACTGAATCGGCTAACTGATGATCAGTTGGTTGTGCTGGCCAGTCGTGCTGAGCGCAGATCCCACGGCCCTGGCCAGCGTGTGTTGGAACGTGGTGTACGCGACGGCCTTGATTATTTTCTGGTAACGGGGAAAGTTGAGCTGGAGTCAGTAGATGGGCGCAAATCGGTTATCGAAGCTGAAACCGACCAGGCGTTGAACCCCATCGCCAGACTGCAACCAAGAATGTACGACGTGACGGCAGTTAAAAATTGCGAGTTTCTCGTGGTGGAACAGGATGTACTCAACCAGCTATTGCGTTCAGCGCCAGTGGCACAGGTAG
>CBRG010000049.1 GCA_000470535.1 Streptomyces sp. AW19M42 | reverse complement strand
TTTAGAAATGTTAAAATCTATTGCTCCAATAGCAAAAGCCATAGAAGGAAAAATGAATTCTACTATTACTGTCTCTGGTGATTTAAATAAAGATATGACACCTAATCTAAAAACCATTACTGGAAATTTATTAGGACAGTTGTTAGACACTAAACTAAAAGCTAGTAATTCTAAAATGTTAACCACATTAACAGAAAAAGTAAGTTTTTTAGACATAAATAAACTAAACTTAAACGAAGCAACTGGGGCATTTTCTTTTAAAGATGGTAAAGTTACTGTAAAACCAATTCCTTTAAACTATCAAGATATTGGCTTAATAATTTCAGGGACACATGGTTTTGATCAATCTATGAATTATAACTTGGTTTTTGATGTTCCTGTAAAATATTTAGGTACAGATGTAACCAATATAATAGCTAAATTAACAGCTAAAGATGCTGCAAGTATTAAAAGTATTCCTGTAAACGGAACCTTAACGGGTAGTTTTAATAGCCCTAAATTTACTTCTAATATTAAAGACGCTACAACAAATTTGGTAAAGGATTTAGTTGAAAA
>CBRG010000048.1 GCA_000470535.1 Streptomyces sp. AW19M42 | reverse complement strand
GAAGACGGCATACGAGATGATACGATCACATGAGTGAACTCATCACTCTCTATAATATAGTTGACAGTATTGTTTGCCCATTCTGAACAAGTCGAACTGTCTGCTTGTCCATACGATGCAGCACAACCACTGAACGAGAAATGCGCAACGCCAATTTCAGTTCCTTTTACCTGCTCACCTAAAGCGTAAGCAAGTTCAACCACATGGCTGTCACCAAAAACGGCTATGGCTGCACTTTCATTGTTATACCGGCAAGCATCTTCGGGTTCTATTATATGATCTGAGCTAGCGTGGCACATGTTTCTCATCGGGCTCGCTGTTGCTGTTGAAAGATATGAGCTTTGCTCTTCACTTAAGCGAATTCTATCGGGCATGCCATTACTTAAATGTCCATATAATCCAAAAGAAAAAACAGCCAAGGATACGGCAATAGCCGTAGAAAATACTTTTACTCTGCTGTTAATCCAAGAGCCATCTTTTGCTCTGAATGGCCGCTCTACATAGCGCCAGGAGAAATAAGCTAGCAATAATGCTATAAAGCACAGTG
>CBRG010000047.1 GCA_000470535.1 Streptomyces sp. AW19M42 | reverse complement strand
TGCGCGGGCCGCCGAACAGGCCTACGAGGCCGAGCTCAGGGCCGCCGAGTCAATCGCGGCCGAGCACCGCCTCGCGGACCTGCTCGGGCTGCCCGCGGCGCAGTGCAGCGGCGTACCCCGGCCACGGCGGGGCGCGGCCGGACCCGAAGCCGGAGCGGAGACCGGTTCCGGGGACCAGAGCCCGCGGCAGGAAGCCCCGGACGCGGAGGGGGCCGCCGCCCCCGGCGCCGACGGAACCGAACCGGCGGCGTACGGCACCCACACCGTCACCGCGGGACGACCCCGCGCGGCCGAACAGCCGCTCACCGCGGCGGAGTTCGACCGCAACGCCGAAGAGCTCCGCGAGCTCCTCGACCAGGCGGTCGGCTCCGCGGAACGGCGCCTCTTCGAGCTGCGCACCGGGGCGGCCGACGACTCCCGCATCCTGGGCGCGCTCGGTGACGGAGGACTGCTGCCGCCCGGCCCCGACGTCCTCGCCACCGTCGAGTACCTCGGAGAGCACGGCATCCCCGCCCTCCCCGGCTGGCGCTACCTCGCCCAGGCCGTCGACCCGGCCGACCACGCGGCCGTGCTCGCGGCCCGGCCCGAACTCGTCGACGGCGTCGTGATCACCGATCCGGACGCGCACGCCCGCGCCCGCGAGGTCCTCGGCGCCGCCGCCCTGCTGCCGCGCTCGGCCGTGGCCGTCGGCACCGCCGCCGCGCTGCTCGCCCCCGTCCCGGAGCCCGGCACCGGCTCCGGCGCGAACGGCGGGGCCGCTTCCGGGGTGTTCCTCGTCCCGCCGAACCCGGCCATGCACGACGAGCACGCCGCGCTCGACTTCGGCTCGTGGAAGGACCGGGACGAGTCGGGGGCCCCCGACTGGGACCCGGGGGCGGGGGG
>CBRG010000046.1 GCA_000470535.1 Streptomyces sp. AW19M42 | reverse complement strand
GTCCATTTTACAGTCATAGGGTTTTCTCTAGAGACATCACCAAAAAGAATAGGAGGTTTTACACATCTTGTACCATAACTTTGTACCCATCCAAAATTAGAAAAGGCACAACCAGCTAATCTTTCTCCAAAATATTCTACCATGTCATTACGCTCAAACTCACCATGAACTAAAACATCTAAGCCAATATTTTCTTGAAATTTGATAGCACTAGTTATTTCTTCTTCTAAAAAGGAGTTGTATTTTTCTTCGGATAATTGCTTCTTTTTGTATTTTAATCTTAAAGACCTAACTTCTTTTGTTTGTGGGAAAGAACCGATAGTAGTGGTTGGAAAAAGAGGTAATTGTAATTCTTGTTGCTGTTTTTTCTGTCTTTCTGCAAACACACTTTTTCTTAAACTATCTGCCTCTGTTAATGCATTTATACGTTGTTTAACTTTGTTGTTATGTATAAGTGTAGATTTTTCTTTGTTGATAAAAGCGAGTCTGTTGGCTTCGATTTCTTTAATGTCTGATGCTTGTAAATTATCTTGAGCTATTTTTTTAAGTAATACAATTTCCTGCAATTTTTGTTTCGCAAAAGCCAACCATTGTATTACTTCTTCTAGAATAGAACCATCTTTTTCGTTATCTAAATCATACGGACTGTGCAATAAAGAACATGAAGAAGAAATCCAAAGGTTATCACCTTTAATTGCCTTTGCTTTGTTGATGATTTCTATGGATGTATCAAAATTATTTTTCCAA
>CBRG010000045.1 GCA_000470535.1 Streptomyces sp. AW19M42 | reverse complement strand
ACGAGACCAGCTTTGGAAAAACACCTATTCCTCAAAGAAGCGGTGGTAGTATCCCTATTGTTGCCCTATTTGAGCAACATTTAAAAAGCAAGACTATTTTAATGGGCTTCGGTTTAGATTCTGATGCCATTCACTCACCTAACGAACATTTTGGGGTATGGAATTACCTAAAAGGTATTGAAACGATTCCTTATTTCTATAAATATTTTACAGAGATGTCTAAATAAAATAATTAATCCGTTCAGCAATGAGCGGATTTTTTTTAGGCATTCCCCAATTATTTGAAAAAATAATTGCGTCAGGCTTTTCACACTCGCTTTTTTTGTAAAAATAAAAAAGAATAAAGAGGGTTCTGGTGCTGTATATATAATTAGTAAAAAGAACTAAAGTTAGCATAATATAGACATAAAAAAAAACCTCGATACATCGAGGTTTTTTTTATGTAAAGGTCTAATTTCTTAAAATTGTAAATAAGAAAATTTAAACTCAATTTATTAGCAAATATGCGCGTTAGCGATTGAAACGGCATCCTTTTTTCTTTTTAGAAAAAAGATACAGTGAAAAG
>CBRG010000044.1 GCA_000470535.1 Streptomyces sp. AW19M42 | reverse complement strand
CCCGGCGGCGGCCGGCGAGGGCGCCGGCGAGCGGGATCTGCTGGGCCGCGCCGTGCAGTCGCTCCGCCCCGGTCCAGCTGGCCGCGCCCACGCCGGCGGCGGGTTCGGGGGCCTCGCGCCACCAGCGGATCTCGTCGCTGGGAACGGCGAGGGACACCAGGATGTCGCGGGCGGAGGGAACCGCACTGCGGGCCAGCGCGGTCAGTGCCTCGCCCAGCAGGTCCTCGCTGTCCGGAAAGGCGCCGGTGCCGGGCACGAGCAGGCTGGTGGCACCACCGGCGGCGGTCGGTCCGGGCGGGGCCCAGCGGCTGTAGCGTCCGGCGGCCCCGCCGCGCCGCCGCCAGCCGTGCCGGGCGAGCAGGACGGCGAGCACCGCGGGGTCCACCCGGGCGGGGTCCGGGAGGCCCCCGGAGGCCTCGGCCGGGCCGCCGGGCCGGAGTCCGGGAGGTTCGGCGGGGTGGGGTCGTACGGCCGACGGGGCAGCTCCGTCGGCGGGCTCGTCCATCGGCCGGTGCATCAGGGTCTCCCTCCTGCCCCGACACGGGTCATGATCTCGCAGAGCGCCCGGTCGTCGAAGACGCGCGAGGTCGGGATCCGCACGGTGGTCCGGGCCGGCCGGTCACCGGGTGGCCGGCCAGGTTGGTCCAGTTACAGCAGTGCCGCAGGTCGAGGCGGTCGGGGCCGG
>CBRG010000043.1 GCA_000470535.1 Streptomyces sp. AW19M42 | reverse complement strand
AGACACCGAACAGATGCTCAAAAACGACTTGGCATACGAGTATCAAGTTGCCGATAACTTGCGTGTGGCAATTGCACTATGTGAACAGCAAAAAGATTATCAGACTCGCGAAATTTTAGAGGTATTGCTCGATGATACCGAATCAGATCACATGCACTGGTTAGAACAACAGTTGGGCTTGATTGACAAAATCGGTCTAGGTAACTATCTGCAAAGCAAAATGTAGCTTGCTACTTTTGTAAGGGATATTGACTCAAACATTATTAAGGTATTGTCAATAACCCTTTAATTTTAAAGTGTTTTAGTTAATCACCTATTATTCGCCAGCGCTATAATTAGTGCTGGCGCTTAATATTTTCTATCATTTTTTTAGTGTTATTGCCAACCTTCATACAGCAAGTATTCAGCTTCTTTAAATTATAATTCTATAATTAAACACATAGAGTCAGTGGCGGTGTTAGTTTTTTAGACTAACCTTTAAGTCTTACCTTATGATTAATTTACTCGTCAATTTAAAACAAATTTGAATGCAAATTTAAGGAGAGGTTATGATTATTACAGGAAAAAACAACGTATACGA
>CBRG010000042.1 GCA_000470535.1 Streptomyces sp. AW19M42 | reverse complement strand
GAGATTACCCCTGCAACAACATTTTTCGATTCTACAAATTGATAAGCTTGGTTGATGTTATTACCTTGTATGTACTGCAGAGATTGCCATTTATGTGTAAATTCAAGCGATTGCTGTGCAGCAATACCATAAGGAGCAAACTTAGGATTTGCGATGGCGAGCCGACCTGTGTAAGCCATAAAATCATCTATTGTAGGATTGCTTAAAGCATTGGGTTGCCAAAATACTAAACGCCCCTGTGCATAGATAAAGTCTGGTTGTGTTGTTTTGTTTTCTGCTTTTAATAGATCGATATGTTTTTGATCTGCTGATAAAAATAGATCAAAAGGAGCACCACGTAATATTTGTTGGTACAACGTGCCCGTTGAAGCGCTAGAGATATTAACGTCGATAGCGTATTTATTAGAAAATTGTTGTCCAATATCTAATGCTAATAATTTAAAGTTGCTAGCGACTGCAACGTTTAAAGCAGCATGACTTTGGAGGCTGACTAAACCAGTGAATATAAAAAGAATAATGCTTAGGTATTTATTCATTAATGTTAATAACCTTTATGGAAATGCTCAAAATGGCGATGCTCAAAAAAAAGGGTTCAAATACAGAGGTGGAGAACTCTATCCCTTAAACTAGAACCAATCAAGCATAGAGGGCGGTGTAAGAAAGTGAATACAGTAACAAAGTGAATTCAAAAATTGATTCGAACATAACTTGAATCTGCCACTTAAAACATAACTTAGAAAAATAAAAC
>CBRG010000041.1 GCA_000470535.1 Streptomyces sp. AW19M42 | reverse complement strand
TTTAGCAGATGACAGTAATTTAGACGGGTTTTATGATGACTGCTACGATATTATAAACCAAACAAACCTTATTCTAGAATATGTGGATGCACTAACAGATTCTAATGATAATATAAAAAATCAAATAAGAGCCGAAGCCCTAACCATTAGAGCTTATGTTCACTTTATATTATCTCAAATATATGCGCAAAATTATGGTTTTACTGCAGATGCTAGTCATTTAGGCATTGTTTATAATAAAACCACTTTAACCAATGGCATCACCTACCCATCTAGAGAAACATTAGCAACAACCTATACTTTAATTATTGCCGATTTAACTTCAGCAATAAACAACTACTCCAACACTTTACTTTTAGATGGACCAACATATTCTTATTTCAATAAAGTAAGTACTCAAGCTTTACTTGCTCGAGTTTACGTTTCTAAATACGATTGGCAAAATGCTTACGATTTGGCAAATGAAGTGATTTTGAATTCAGGAAAAACACTAACGCCTTCGGAAGATTATATAACAGAATGGGAAAAACCAGATTTACCTATTTCTGAAGT
>CBRG010000040.1 GCA_000470535.1 Streptomyces sp. AW19M42 | reverse complement strand
GAAGACGGCATACGAGATCGCTATGGCAGCGAGTTCGAGCTCCCGGACGGGATGGTGGCCAGGACGGTCGACCTGCAGTTCCGGGCCGACCCGGCCGTGCCGCTCAAGAGCTGCGCGGTCACCGTCATCGACGACGAGGGGCGCGCGTACCGCGTGGGCCACATCTTCGACAGCCTCGGCCCGAGCGTCACGGTCTGCGTCCCCGAGAAGACCCCGGGCCCGAGCATCCCCCTGTTCAGGAGCCAGCCGCGCGGGGCCCTGGACCCCGAGGAGCTCCCCCGGCCGGCGCAGTGGTCCACCTCGCCGGCCATCGCCGTGCCGAAGGACGCACGGCTCGTCGAGCTGCGGATCTCGTTCGAGAACCCGGACTACGTCACGCTTCGACTGCCCTGACCGCGTCGGCAGCGGCCGCGGGTGCGCCACCGGCATCGGGGCCGTCGAGGAGCCTCGGCCCGAGCAGCCAGTCGATCGCCGCGGCGAGCAGGGCGGCCGCGAGCACCATCGTCAGGGCGAGGCCGACCGCCTTCTCCATGGGCGAGATCGCGAGCCACGTGGTGGTCTCGAGCGGTCCGATCACCCAGCGCAGGAGCTGACCGACGATCCACGGGATGCGCAGCACGAGCAGGAACGCGAGGCTGAAGGTGAGCATCGGGAGCAGCCCGGCGGTGGCCATCATGCGCAGCCCGTCCCAGAAGGCCGACCACCGTTCGCGGATGTCGGCGACGA
>CBRG010000039.1 GCA_000470535.1 Streptomyces sp. AW19M42 | reverse complement strand
CGGGCGCCCCTCACGGCTAGCGCATTAAATTCCTGACTCCATAAGCACTGAGCGAAAGTCATCATCAAGTGCGGCCATCTTCTTTTTTCGAGCTAAACTCGCCGTTTTTGTTGTATCTTGTTTCAAGAGGTTTAATGCTATTTTACGAAGCACATTGAACATCAACGCACCATTTCCCCTTCTTATACGCGATCCATCTTCTCTAAAGGTCATGTCGAGCATCCAGTGCATACTTTCTACTTGCCAATGACTTCTCACTGCATGTAATGCTTGAACAGCATCCAAATCTAGTGAGCTAATATACCAACGAACTTCATTCGCCTGCTTACCCGTTGTTTTTTCTATAACTTCAGAGGATATTTTTATCACGCTTTTAAGTCCTGACCATCTACACTCTTTTGCTAACCAGTTGGTCTCTATCAGTAACTGTTCGCATCTTCTGGTTTCGATCCGACCATGACCGAAATCAATTTCTGTATGCACTGCGTAATGTTCTTGTGTTAACCCTTCTCGTTCCGCTTTATGCCACCAAGCTTCTAACTCAGCTTGCATCCCTGAGTGATT
>CBRG010000038.1 GCA_000470535.1 Streptomyces sp. AW19M42 | reverse complement strand
TGCATTAATACCGAACTGTTGCCAGTTGAGCATTAAGTCTGCTGAAAAATAACAACGATCAAATAAGGTTAATGAATCTTCTGGAATATCGGTCAGCAACCGTTTAGCTAAGGTTATTTCACCGACGCTACAGCTATCAAATGCAGCACCAAGTAACATCCGAGTATGCGTTGAATGCAAAGAAACCATACGAAGTTGCGGATAAACTGGGTTGGATTTAGAGATAAAACCAAATGCGTCCCTATTTTCTGGTGTGTCTTGTGCTCTAAAGGTCGTCCCATCTACGGCTAATAACGTTAAACCGATACTATGTTTTTTAGTAATAATAACGTTATGCCAAGCCGCACAGGTTGTACTAAAAAGGTAACTCATAGGAGATTCACCTAATCGCTTTCGACAATCTGTGAGCACACTAGGGGCAACATGGTTATAGACTTCATCAGGGGTAGTTTGCAAAGCAATATCTAATGAGCCGCAGACTTCTTTTATTGAACAATTCCGCATCAACCCCCTCG
>CBRG010000037.1 GCA_000470535.1 Streptomyces sp. AW19M42 | reverse complement strand
GAAGACGGCATACGAGATAAAGTAGAACTTAGCAGTCAAACTTACGAGGATTTAGGCGTAAGTGCATACAAGAAAGCAGCACGCCCTGCATTCGAGGAGCTTATCCTTTCAATAGAGCACGGAAGAATCCCTGTTGGGAGCTACATACTCGTTGAAAATAATGACAGACTCTCAAGAAGGCGTTGGCACGAGACACAACAGCGTATCCGAAGACTTGTAATCGACTTAAAAATAAAGCTCGTTTTTACTGACTCAAATATTATATACGACCAAAACAACATTGAAGATGTAATGGAAAACATCATCTTGATGTTTAACTCGGAACGCTCATTCGCTGAATCCGAACGCAAGTCAGAGCTTATTAGAGCCTCTAAGCAAAAACGCAGAGATGATGAGACAACGTCAGGTAAACTCCCATTCTGGCTTACCAGAACAGGCACAGAAAAATCATTAAATCGAAAAATTATTTTGAACGACAAAGCTAAGATTCTGAGTCGTATCATTGAGTCGAAAAAGAAAGGCATTAGCAACCAAAGGATAGCTAAAGAATTAAATATTGACGGCATCCCATCTGCAACCGGTCGAATGTGGAATGCTTCAGCTATAAAAGTGGTATGTAAGAATCATGCGATATATGGCGCAAAAGCATACTACATAACTGACGACAGAAAGATG
>CBRG010000036.1 GCA_000470535.1 Streptomyces sp. AW19M42 | reverse complement strand
TAAGGTGGTGGCGGGTGCTTGTAGGTCGATATTTTTTTTTTTTCAAGCAGAAGACGGCATACGAGATAGCGCGGAGCGATGAAGCCCTGCACCGCTTCGTCGTCCAGCACGATGTCGCCGTCGGGCCGGATCTGGCTGCTGACCCGGGACCCGTCGCCCACGAGACCCAGTGCGAGAGAAGCGAACTCGGGGTTGGCGTCGTGCATGTAGGCCTGCACCAGATCGCGGTCGACCCGCTCCTCGCAGGTGAGGCACACGACCTCGGCGAGGTTGCCGTGCAGCTCGATGACGTCACGAGCGCCGGCATCCTGGTGGAGTCCGTCGACGTTCTGGGTGATGACCGGGCCGAAGACGCCGGCGCGCTGGAGCTCGGCGACCGCCTGGTGGCCGGCGTTGGGCTCGGCGGCGGTGAAGCGCTGCCAGCCGATGAAGCTGCGCGCCCAGTAGCGCTGCCGCGCGGCACTGGTCGCCGTGAACTCCTGGTGCGACATCGGGGTGACGCGACGGTTGCCGTCGGGACCCCGGTAGTCGGGGATGCCGCTCTCGGTCGAGATGCCCGCGCC
>CBRG010000035.1 GCA_000470535.1 Streptomyces sp. AW19M42 | reverse complement strand
CACTATTCCACCCAGAAGTAATGCAGGGTACTGGGAGGATGGGCACCCGAGAAATGAAGCAGTAAAAGCGCTCAAGACAAAGCAATTAGCGCAATGGAAGCAGAATAATTCTTACCACCTAAGATCACTATCTGAGACAGCGATGTATCGATATAAGCAGTTGGTTAGCCCTAAACTTAGCCTTCGTGATTACAATGCTCAGGTAGGCGAAGCTTTAGCTGGCGTAAAAGCAATGAACAAAGTCATAGGACTAGGTATGCCAATTGGAAAACAAGCTGCCTAATTCGGTACACCCCTTGGCGTAGCTGCATCTAGGGCCACGATTTAATCAACAACGCCCTTTTAAGCGCTAGAATATAATCAGCCTTTTGCTTAACGATTTGTTTTGCTATCTCTTTTTGACATCGCATCGAGCGTGATGATGCTGTTTTCAATATCTAGCATCGCTAGAAGCTCAGGAATAGCAGTGATTTCATTGGTTTTTGCATCAACTACGACCTGACCTAGCACCAATT
>CBRG010000034.1 GCA_000470535.1 Streptomyces sp. AW19M42 | reverse complement strand
AAAGTTAGTAAATAAATCACAGATAGAAAGTGAAGTGCACCCAAATGTTTAGACAGATTTATAATTAATTTTGATAATAATTAGCTCGATATTCAATCGGGCTCATTCCCTTTAAGTTTTGTTTAATTCTCTCATTATTATAATATTTTATATACACTTTAATCTCTTTTTTTAATTGAGATATCGACTTGTATTTATTTATATAAAACAATTCAGATTTTAGAATACCGAAGAAATTTTCTATCACAGCGTTATCTAAACAATTTCCTTTACGAGACATACTCTGAGTAATTCCTTTTTCTGTTAATAATCTTCGATACTGTTTCATTTGATACTGCCATCCTTGATCTGAATGTAATATTAAATTTGTTTGATCTGGTATTTTCTTAAAAGACTTTTTCAGCATAATAGCTACTTGTTTAAAATCAGGTTTTTCAGATAATTGATAATTTATTATTTCTCTATTAAAGAGATCAATTATTGGAGATAGATATAGTTTTTTTCCTAAAACTTTAAATTCTGTAATATCGGT
>CBRG010000033.1 GCA_000470535.1 Streptomyces sp. AW19M42 | reverse complement strand
TTGGGATTACAAGCAATAATAAAATGGACAAAGCAATCCAATGTAAATTAATCCATATTTTTCTAAACATATTTCCACTCCTTATAAGAACACTTACCAATTTTAATTGAGTGTTTATAATATGTAAAGAATGTGTCATAGTTCGTAGATAATGTGTAATAAATGAGAAGGTGCTTCTTCAACTAAAGGTGTGCTTTACTTCAATAAGCTTTACATTAGGAGAGACATTTGAGTATGAATATATATATTTTGTTATTAATTTCAATAATTTTATTATTTGTTGCTGGATATGCTTTTTATGTCACTTTTAAGAAATATGAAGAAGATGACGATTTTACTGGAGGAATAAATACATTTACTTTTATTGAATTCTTATTTGGTATTCTAATATTAATTTCCGAAAAATTCTTTCCGGAAAAATACCATATTGTTATCTTTAAAATTCTCTCCTTTTTGTTTGGAATATTTATATTAGGATTAACAGTTTTATTATGGATACTTTTCAACTAACGGGTGCTTTACTTCAAGAAGGAGTAAAGCCATTTTCTTATTTAACTAAAGTACGCAG
>CBRG010000032.1 GCA_000470535.1 Streptomyces sp. AW19M42 | reverse complement strand
CCTTCCCTCTCTTCTTCAAGCAGAAGACGGCATACGAGATTATGGTCGGTGACGATAAAGAACTAGCAATGAGAGTTGCTAAAGCATGGAGTGTTTGGGAAATTCGTTGTTGTACGTTAATACCGAATCAAGATTTTGTTGATGCCGCAACTGGAGATCATCAAGCGTGGACAATGGCTCGTCATGAGGCACACTTTATGATCAATAATTGCTTCTTATCTGAGAATCAAATCTTAGCGAATACAGATAAAATTAAAGATATTCCAACGACTATCGTACATGGTCGATTCGATATTGTTTGCCCATTTGATAACGCTTGGCAATTACATCAAAAACTACCCAATTCAACCTTGATTACCAGCGAAGCCTCAGGTCATGCATCGGTTGAAAAAAACACGAAGCATCATTTGATTGAAGCCACTAATGCGATGTTATTGTTGGGGTAATTATATTTCGTAGGGAGATTAATACAATTATATTATTAATGTAGGTGATGATAATATTTTTATAGATAAATATTGTTTAACTCTTGAATTGAAGTAATAAGTACAATTCTGATGATGCCGAAAGCATCAATTCATATGATTGGTCTTGGTATATCAATATAGTTAACTTTAAAATTATAAAACAGTATTGCTCGACATTGTTATTTTATCGTTGATATTCTTGAAAATAGTGGTGTGACATCATTTTTTATTAATAATTTAGGTTATTTAATGACAAGGAGATATAA
>CBRG010000031.1 GCA_000470535.1 Streptomyces sp. AW19M42 | reverse complement strand
AGAAGACGGCATACGAGATACGGACGGTGGCACGTCCGGGACCGGACTCGAGCTCCTTGCCGCTCTCCTCGTCGAGGAGCGCCCACTGTCCGAGCGAGACGTCCAGACTCGCGTAGTCGTCGCGAATCCCGATGCGGGACAACAGTTCCAGCCCGTGATGGGTCAGGATCCTGTCCGTCTCTCGGCCGAGCCGGTAGGTGCCGTCGTCGTCGCGCTCGACGTCGCGCCATTCGCGACGTTCATCCGGGTATGCCGTGAGTCGCTCCGTGTTGCGGCCGCGGACCGCGCCGCTCGCCGAGAAGACCTCGACCTGGCCACGGTCGCTGCCGACGGCGTAGCCATGGGGGACCTGTGCCGTCCCCTTGAGGTCGATCTCGAGGACCTCGGCCGCGGCGCGGGTGACCTCTTCGGAGTCACGCAGGCACGGTGGAGTGTGCGTGAGCACCGGTGTGCTGGAGGGGATGTCGGGCAGGTCGACCTTGAAGTCGACGTCCCTGAAGGTGAGTGGCATGACTGTCTCCTTGAGCGGTGCTGACCGGAGTCAGCAGGTGCCGCGAGCGGTCCAGAAGGACCGACCGGACACGGGGTCGGTGGTCTCGGCGACACGCAGTCGCTCGTTGTAGGTCTGGGCGTCGCGCGTCTCGGCCCGCAGGTAGGCCCAGCTGACGTTGCTGCCCTCGACGATCTCGTTGGCCTCAGCCCATGCT
>CBRG010000030.1 GCA_000470535.1 Streptomyces sp. AW19M42 | reverse complement strand
CGAGACCCGGCTGCGCGAGCTGAACATCCAGCTCCGCAAGCCGGTCGCGCCCGCGAAGGAGAAGGCCGAGGCCAAGGACTCGGTCGTGAGGGACACCGGCGCGAAGTAGCGTCAGCGGTTCCGCTTCGGTTCCGCTTCGGTTCCGCTTCGGTTCCACGTGAAACAGCCCCCGGCCGGATGGCCGGGGGCTGTTCCGCGTCCGGGGCGTGTGCGAGGGCCGCGCGGCAAGGGCTCCGCGCATACAAGTACATGAATCACCTGAACGGGTACAGCCGGATGGCCCCGGTGCCGGATTGGCCGGTCCCCGCTGCGGCAAAGACTGCCTGGGCCGACATCGGTACGGCGGACCCCTCGCCGTGCCGAAAAGCCCCGCGGCTCGCCACCGACTGCTGAGGAGCCCCTCCGTGTCCGTGCCCCGTTCGAGCGTTCCTCTGCGGCTCCCGTACGTCGTCTGCGCCGTCCTCACCCTGCTGCTGGCCGGGTGCGGGACGGGCGGTGTCGCCGGAACGGGTGAGATCGGCGCCCTGACGAAGACCGCGGGCGCCCCCGTCGGCGTCCCCGGCCCGCCGGGGGCCGGGCAGTCGTCGTCCGCACCGCCTTTGTCCGGGGCGGCCGTCGCGCCGCCCGGACCGTCGCCGGCCCCGCCCCGGCAGATCCCGGGGCTCGGGCCGCGGACCAGGGCGGCGATCCCGGCCGGTACCCGCCAGGCGTTCGTCGTCACCGGCGAGTCCGTGGACTCCAACCGCGCCACCGCCGTGCTCTACACCCGCGACGGCCCCACCGCGGACTGGCGGGGGGGC
>CBRG010000029.1 GCA_000470535.1 Streptomyces sp. AW19M42 | reverse complement strand
CCCCGGTCCGACTCCAGCTCCGTGACCCGCGTCGCCAGCCGGGACGGACCCAGCAGCCCGGTCACCATCAGCCGGTCCACCGAGGTCAGACCACGCACGATCCACGGGGTGACCAGGACGACCAGCAGCCCGACGGCGCTGGTCAGGGCGAGCTCGGCGGGGGAGTCCAGATAGATCCGGTGCCCGTCGTCCCCGTACAGCTGGACCCCCTCGACGCCCGTGTAGGCGGGGAAGATCCAGTGCCACGCCGGGTAGGTGAAGGACGCCAGGCCCCAGGACCACAGGACCGTCGGGACGATGAAGCCGAAGACGGCCCACGGCAGGTGCAGCAGCGAGTAGAGCAGGTGCCGCCAGGACACCCCGCTCTTCAGGACCGCCCCGACCCACGACATCAGCCCGCCGGTCCGCCCCCGCACCGGCGCAGGGGCCGGCACGTCGAGCCTCAGCAGTCCACGGGCCCTCGCCCGCTCCAGCGCGCCGAACCCGCGGCACATGGCCAGTCCGGCGGCCAGCACCGGAATCCCCAGGAAGGTGATGAGCAGCCCCGCGCCCAGCGACGTCATGGTGATCGCGAGGGTGAAGAACACGATGCTGAGGGGCAGGCTGAGCAGCAGATACGTGGTCTCGCGCCAGGTCCGGCCCTCGAAGGGGGCGCGCAGTACGGCGGGGAACACGTGCCTGGCCTCGGGCCGGTCGTCCCCGGACCCGGTGCCGGTGCCGGTGCCGGTGCCCGAGCGCTGCTGGTCCCGCGTATCCGGTCCGTATGCCGTGGCCATGGCGTCCATCCGTTTCTCCCGCGTCTGCTCTTCTGGATTCTGTCGGGCTGCCGCTGTTCCGCGTACCGGGCGCGTCTCCGCCGTAAGCGCAGGGGTACGTGCGCCGTGCTTCTTCGCTTCTCGCTTCTCGCTTCTCGCTTCTTCAAGGGTGCTGTCCCGGGCGGCGGCGCACCATGAGGCCGGTCTCCCTCTTCGACCGGGGGTTTTCCCCACCCCCCGAAGGCGGCCGGGCAGGACCTGGGGCCTGCCCGGACGGGCCCCAGGGCGCTTACGCCTTCTCCATCCGGCCGTGTGCGGCGGCCTTCTCGTTCTCCCGGTCGCGCCAGGGCAGCTCCGCCGTGACGGTCGTCGGGCCGCCGGGCGGCGAGTCGAGGACGAACAGCCCGTCGACGGCGCCCAGCCGCTCGGCCAGCCCGGACATCCCCGTACCGCCGTCCATCGAGGCCCCGCCGCGTCCGTCGTCGGTGACCTGGAGCAGCAGCCGGTCCGCCGTCCGCCACACGTCGACGGACGCCGTGCGCGCCCCGCTGTGTTTGCTGACGTTCTGGAGGAGCTCGGACACCGTGAAGTACGCGATGCCCTCGATGGCCTGCGCCGGCCGTCCCGGCAGATCCACCCCCACCGTCACGGGGACGGTGCAGCGGGAGGCGA
>CBRG010000028.1 GCA_000470535.1 Streptomyces sp. AW19M42 | reverse complement strand
TTAAATAGTTTCGAGCAAGACCTGCCGGTCCCTCGCTGCGTTATGGTTGCTTGCCTGAATAAACCCAAGGGTCGTTGACTATAAATCATGGCTTGGTTAAAACCGTTGCCAAAGGGTTCTAAGTAAGTGCGCTTAAAATCATCGCTCAGCAGATGAGAGCCATTCATTGGCCCTTCTCATTACGTCCATCATGGCGTCGAATAGTTGTTGGATGGAAACTTCGTCGTCGAGCACAGATATGGTGAATTTTTCATTGTCAATGAGACGTAAGTGCATGGGAATCTGACCATCCACAATAATCATCTGCTCACGAGGGCCGATATTGCGATCAATTACCATACGGTGGCCCTCTCTGAAATAGCGGTCCAGTCGATCGTCGAAGTGCTCTAGCGCGTTCCGGACCTTTCGACTTTCCAAAACAGGGATGCCCTTAATTTTCAGGGCCCTACGAAGAGCGCGGCCTCGCTCCAATGTGAACTGTCGATGTTCTTCTTGATCGGGTTCTATTGGTGAGTTATTGGGCAAAATATTAGGCGGGTGCGGCCATAGAATTTTCGAAACCATCGCGGAAGCTGCCAATAAAGACTGTACGGCTGCAAACGTACGTGGCCCATCCTGATTGTTAAGCGATGTGTTGAAGTCCTGCACCGCTATATGGGCAGCCTCGCCTTGATGAATAAGCTCATTTATGTATGTGCGTACGACGAAATCGTCCATGTGATCCCTAATACTTTGGATGCCAATTTTTAACACCATAGTCAACCATTTATTTTCTAGACAGGGGTGGCTTGTGAAAAAGTAAAATATTCGACGGTAGCGCGATTCTCCGCCACAAATAGGACTATTTCTAACCTGTGACCCGTTCCATTCACAGCAAACATCTGATGTACACGGGCGAGGGATACTCTAATGGTCAAAAACCATTGCATTGGTTCGCACATGGCAACTGACA
>CBRG010000027.1 GCA_000470535.1 Streptomyces sp. AW19M42 | reverse complement strand
CGCCCGCCTGGCCGGTGGCCAGGCCGAGCGCAGAGCCGACGGTGACGGCGAACCCGGCGCCCGCGGTGACCCCGAGGATGCCGGGCTCGGCCAGCGGGTTGCGGGCCAGCGTCTGGATCAGCGCGCCGGACACCGCGAGCGCGGCGCCCACCGCGACGGCCAGCAGTGCGCGCGGCGCCCGGATGTCCCGCACGATCACCTGGTCGTCGTCGGTGCCCCGGAAGTCCAGCAGTGCCCGCACGACTTCGGCGGGCGGCACGTGGCGGGCCCCGACGCCCATGCTGAGTACGGCGACCGCTGCCAGCAGCACCAGCCCGCCGACGAGCAGGCCGATCTGCGGCACGGCCCGCCCGGATCCCGCCGCCCGGTACGCGCGACCCGCGACGGTCACCGGTTCAGCAGCGGAGCGAGCGACGTGTCGATCGCGTCCAGGGTCTTCACGGCTTCCCCGTAGGTCGCGGCCTCGGTGTAGCGGAACGGGAAGGTCTTCCCCGCCTTGACCGCGGGGAGGTTCTTCCAGAGCTTGGAGTCCAGGACGTACTGGACGGGCTTGGGGATGCTGCCGTCGGCGTTGACCGAGTACGTCATGACGTCGGCCTCGCGGAACGCGGCCGGAAGCTCCTCGATGGACGGGTACTCGCTGACCGACTGGGAGCCCGGACCGGACTTCTTGACCTCGCCGTAGTACTTCGCGCCGATGTCGTCCGCGATGTTGGTGCCCCAAGAGCCGTCGAACTCGCGCTGGAAGGTGCCCTTGGCGGTGTCGCCGTAGGCGCCGACGTGGCCCAGCTTGAGCTGGGGCAGCACGCCCTTGTACTTGTTGGCCAGGGCGGCGGCCTTCTTCTCGTACGCGTTCTTCGCCGAGTCGAACTGCTTGAGCGCGCCCGCGGCGTCGGACTGCTTGCGGGACAGCTCGCGCCAGGCGGACGGCACGGTCGGGCCGATCGCCACGACGGGGGCGATGGACTCCAGCCGCTTGATGTCGATGTCGCCCAGTACCGGTGCGGGGACCCCGATGATGATCAGGTCGGGCTCGGCCTCGGCCACGGCCTCGTAGTTGGTCTCGGCCGCCTGCTCGCCCGCCACCTTGGGGAGCTTCTTGTACGTGGCGAGGTCTTCCTGGGTCATCATCGGCTCGCCGCGCTGCCACGAGGAGATGCCGACCAGGGGCGCGTCTGCCTCGATCATGGCGGG
>CBRG010000026.1 GCA_000470535.1 Streptomyces sp. AW19M42 | reverse complement strand
GAAGACGGCATACGAGATTGAAGGGCGCGATAGTGCGGAGTTATTAGACTTTGCAGAAACTAAAGTATTCCAAATTGCTGAAGCCCGTAATAATCAAAATGAAGGTCCTCAACCTATTAAAGACATTCTCAAGGAGACTGTCGCAAAGATTGATGACTTATGTAAAAACCCACGTGACGGTATTACAGGCCTATCATCGGGTTATAATGATTTAGACCAAATGACCACTGGTTTCCAACCAGGCGATTTAATTATTGTCGCGGCACGTCCATCGATGGGTAAAACCACCTTTGCAATGAACTTAGCAGAGCATGCGGCTTTGAACGCTGACAAACCAACCATTATTTTCTCATTAGAGATGCCTTCAGACCAAATCATGAACCGTATGTTGGCTTCTTTAGGGCGCATTGACCAAGGTAAAATTCGTACGGGCCAATTAGATGAAAATGATTGGGCTTCTTTATCGTCAACTATGTCGATTCTATTAGATCGCGGAAAGATGTTTATTGATGAT
>CBRG010000025.1 GCA_000470535.1 Streptomyces sp. AW19M42 | reverse complement strand
CGAGATGCGCAGAAGAGGATAGAAGATAACTTCAGCATTGCAAGAATGGTCAATTCATATCATGAAGCCTGGGAGGGTTGAATCTAGTGCCTGAATATCGTGCATTACAGGAGCGCTTGTTGTTAGAGGAATATACTTGGCTAGTGACAGGAGTAGCCGGCTTCATAGGCTCAAATCTTCTTGAGCACCTCCTAAAGCTCAACCAAAAGGTTGTCGGCCTCGACAACTTTGCAACTGGTCACCAGCACAACCTTGATGAAGTCCAAAAGCTTGTAACCCCGGACCAGTGGGCACGCTTCGCCTTCCTCGAAGGCGATATCCGCAACCAAGACGATTGCATAAATGCTTGCTCGGGCGCCGATTACGTTTTGCACCAAGCCGCCCTCGGCTCGGTGCCACGCTCCATCAACGATCCCATTACCACAAATGCGGCTAATATCACCGGTTTTCTGAATATTCTGGTAGCCGCTCGAGATGCAGGCGTAAAAAGTTTTACCTATGCCGCTAGTAGTTCCACGTATGGTGA
>CBRG010000024.1 GCA_000470535.1 Streptomyces sp. AW19M42 | reverse complement strand
CGTTCTTCGGGGCGAAAACTCTCAAGGATCTTACCGCTGTTGAGATCCAGTTCGATGTAACCCACTCGTGCACCCAACTGATCTTCAGCATCTTTTACTTTCACCAGCGTTTCTGGGTGAGCAAAAACAGGAAGGCAAAATGCCGCAAAAAAGGGAATAAGGGCGACACGGAAATGTTGAATACTCATACTCTTCCTTTTTCAATATTATTGAAGCATTTATCAGGGTTATTGTCTCATGAGCGGATACATATTTGAATGTATTTAGAAAAATAAACAAATAGGGGTTCCGCGCACATTTCCCCGAAAAGTGCCACCTGACGTCTAAGAAACCATTATTATCATGACATTAACCTATAAAAATAGGCGTATCACGAGGCCCTTTCGTCTTCAAGAATTCTCATGTTTGACAGCTTATCATCGATAAGCTTTAATGCGGTAGTTTATCACAGTTAAATTGCTAACGCAGTCAGGCACCGTGTATGAAATCTAACAATGCGCTCATCGTCATCCTCGGCACCGTCACCCTGGATGCTGTAGGCATAGGCTTGGTTATGCCGGTACTGCCGGGCCTCTTGCGGGATATCGTCCATTCCGACAGCATCGCCAGTCACTATGGCGTGCTGCTAGCGCTATATGCGTTGATGCAATTTCTATGCGCACCCGTTCTCGGAGCACTGTCCGACCGCTTTGGCCGCCGCCCAGTCCTGCTCGCTTCGCTACTTGGAGCCCCTATCGACTACGCGATCATGGCGACCACACCCGTCCTGTGGATATCCGGATATAGTTCCTCCTTTCAGCAAAAAACCCCTCAAGACCCGTTTAGAGGCCCCAAGGGGTTATGCTAGTTATTGCTCAGCGGTGGCAGCAGCCAACTCAGCTTCCTTTCGGGCTTTGTTAGCAGCCGGATCATCACCACTTTGTACAAGAAAGCTGGGTCTTAACCAAATTGAGCAATCACTTGCTTCACCACCGGATCATTCGCTTCAGGAAAGCGGTAATTGGCCAGATCGGCAATTTTCACCCAACCGCCTTGCTGGCCTTCACGGCCATGAGGCTGACCATCAAAAGCCGTCACGAGCATAAAATCGAAGCTCAGCGA
>CBRG010000023.1 GCA_000470535.1 Streptomyces sp. AW19M42 | reverse complement strand
ATCGCCGCGTACCGCGCGGGGGCCCGCGCCGCCGCCGCGCGCGTCAGCGAGGAGGAGCGCCGCGCCGATGCGGACGAGTCGCGGGACACCGGCGTGCTGCCGGTC
Organism: Streptomyces sp. AW19M42; assembly: GCA_000470535.1. Lineage (GTDB taxonomy): Bacteria > Actinomycetota > Actinomycetes > Streptomycetales > Streptomycetaceae > Streptomyces. The sequence goes on along the minus strand of CBRG010000023.1, from coordinate 914 downwards.
CAGCGCGAAGCCACCGGCCCGCAGCCGCCCGGCGGCCGGTCCCGGCTGCCCGACCCGCTGGCCGACGACTACACGTACGGCTACGGCAACGAAGCCGACCCGTACGGCAACGACGCCGACGAGTTCGACGACGAGTACGACGACGAGGACGGCGAGGACGGCGAGAACGGTGACGGCGGTCAGGCGCCGCCCCGGCGGCTGCATCTGACCGGCTCCTGGGACGACGGCCCCGGCGCCGGACGCCCGGTCCCGGCCGGCGGCTCCAGCGAGGACGCCCTGCGGGCGGACTCCCGGCGCCAGGGCACCACCCCGGCCGTCGTCCGCCACACGCCGCCCGCCGCCGAGATCAGGCAGTCCGGGCCGGCCGCCCCGGGCGGCTGGGACGAGGTCGTCGCCGGGAACCGCGACACCTCCGCCTACCGGGGCCCCGCCACCACCCTCGCCGCCGAACGCGCACGGCAGGCCCGGATCGCCGTCGTCGGCGCGGTCACCGAGCGCTGGGCGCCGGAGCAGGCCGGACCGGTCCACGAGAACTGGCAGCTCGCACCGCCCATCGGCCCCTCCACCGACCTCTGGGCGCTGGGCGCGCTGCTCTACCGCGCTGTCCAGGGCCACGCCCCGTACCCGGAGGAGAACGCCGCCGAGCTCGTCCAGATGGTCTGCGGCGAGCCGCCCGCCTTCGCGGAGGAGTGCGGCGCGCTGCGGCCCGTCGTCGAATCACTGCTGCGGCAGGACCCGACCGAGCGGCCGGACTTCGAGGAGCTGCGCGGCTGGCTGCGCTCCCTCGTGCGGTCCGCGCCGGAGCCCGAGGCCGGACTCGACGTGGTGCCGCTGCCGTCCGTGGACGAGACCAAACTGCCCGTCGTACGCCGCCGGGGCGAGCTCGTCCGCAAGCGCCGCGGCCGCCGGGGCGG
>CBRG010000022.1 GCA_000470535.1 Streptomyces sp. AW19M42 | reverse complement strand
AGAAGACGGCATACGAGATGCCAAAACAAATAGCAGCTGCGGCAGCATCGAATACATTACCGGATATGATTGAAGTAGGGTCTGACCTTTCATTGGCTTTTGCTGAAGAGGGCATTATAGACGTTGCTTCTAATACGGATCTGGTTAAACGAATTGGTCAACAACGTTTTTATTCTGGTGCACTTAAGTTAGTAGAAAGTACCACACTTAATGAATATGTTTCTGTTCCTTATAGTGGCTGGGTACAAGGTATTTGGTATCGTGCCGATTGGTTTAAAGAAGCTGGGTTAGCGCCACCGACTACTTGGGAAACGATTGAAGCTGCTGCAAAGTACTTTTATAAACCCACAGAAAATCAATACGGTATTTTGATTGGAACTAAAGCGGATAATTATGCTGAGCAATGTTATACACAATTTGCATTGTCTAATGATGCTGGGCAGTTTAATAAAAACGGTGAACTTGTCTTTAACTCGAAAGCACAAAAAGAAGTCTTAGACTTTTATAAAAATCTATCGCAATACAATCCTCCTGGCCCACAGAGTTGGAGAGCACGAGATTATTACTTACAAGGTAAGTTAGCGATGTTCTTTTACTCATCTTATATTTTAGATGATATTGCGCTTGCAGAAGCGGCTGCTAGTTCATTGAGTTCTGAA
>CBRG010000021.1 GCA_000470535.1 Streptomyces sp. AW19M42 | reverse complement strand
CCGCGCGAATGCGGCGGCCTCACCCGTCGCGACCCGGATCCCGAGCGCCGCCAGCTGCTCGGTCACCTGAACGTTCGTACGCAGGGTGAATCGCGGGACCGCGATACTGAGGACGTCCGTGTCCAGCGGGGTGCGCTGCGACGGCGGCGCCCAGGCCGCGGGCAGTACGTCGGCCGCTCCCGCGCCCGGCTCCCCCAGCACCAGCCGGACCCGGGCCGGGGCGCCGCCCGGGCGCTCGGTGCGGCAGCGCAGCTCGACGACCTGGGTGCCGCGCACCGTCCAGCCGTCCCACGGCCCGCGCCCCGCGCACATGGTCGGCACCGCACGGCTCACCCCGGCCGCGTCGGTGAACGGCAGCTCCCTGGTGTCCGCGGGATCGAACGGCTCGTCCCACCGCGCCTTCAGCGCCAGTACGTTGACGAGCACCAGCAGCATCTCGTCGCTGATTTCCAGCGGCAGCCGCTCGATCAGGCCGCCGGTGGCCTCCCGTACCCAGGCGTCGACCCCGGCGGTGTCCATCGGCCCGAACCCTATGTCCGCCAGCGCCTCCCGGTACTCCCGGTAGACCGGCACCCGGGTCCACACCCGCGTCGCCACCCCCAGCGCGTCGGTGGCCGCCAGCTCGCGCACCCCGGCCGCCACC
>CBRG010000020.1 GCA_000470535.1 Streptomyces sp. AW19M42 | reverse complement strand
ACTGACAAGGATTCTCACCCGAAGAGTTCGGGTCTTGCGGAAGCTTCGTCATCGCCTTGCGGACGCACGTTACGAACATCGAGATCCCTAGCGTCGCATATTCAACGAATTCACAAGCCACCCCATCTAGTGCAAATCTGGGTGATTTTCAGAAGACCATTGCTGATGGTAGACGTTTTGCTATCGAAATGTTCAGTGCGTTAGCTAGCGTAGGGATTATGAACCCTAACAACCTTGCTGAAGCGTCTGTCACTAAGATAGAAGGTTTTCTCAGCTACTCACACGAATCTGATGAATTCTTGCAGATCGCTGAACCTCTGCATCGTGACCTTGTAAGAGCAATCAAGCTCACTTCGAACCGTCACATCGAGATTTTCCGTGACCGGACAAGTATCAAATGGGGTTCTCGTTGGGAAGCCGCGATTGATAACGGACTTGCAAACGCGAGCGTCCTATTCGTGATAGCAACAACTGATTACCTTAATAGCGCAAATTGTAGAGCAGAATTTTTAGACTTCCTGAATGCGGCAAATTCCTCAGGGAACAAACTAGCAAAGAAGCTAATACTCCCTATCGTTCCGGTAAATTCTCCAGTCTTCAGTCTAGATTCAGAAGACGAAGTAGCCCGCCAAATCGCTGAAATTCAATTCGAATCTATCCAGGAAGCTGTTATAGAGGGGGAAAAATCTCCGGCTTGGAGAAGAGCGCTTTTCAAACTTGCCGAACGTTTCATAGAAGTAGTTTCGAATGTCGAAGAAGAAGCCTTCAAAGACCAGATAGAAGGCTCTGAAGAGCCACAGAATAAATTCTCTATCCCTGCTAGCGATCAAACTCCTGATGGGGATGGTGGTGGATCAGAAGAACTGGGTTTTTTAGACGCCGTCGCTAGTGTGGAAGAAGATTTTGAAGAAATGACTTCTCTTGCCGAGGAGATGGGTTCACTTCTCAATACTGTGTCTGAGCCTGTAGCGGAAATCGATCTAGGTTCTGTCTCTTCGGCGAAAGAAATGAATAGAAAGCTGGCTCTCGTTGCACACCAGATGGAACCGAACAGCAAAGCCTTGGGCGAAGTGGGCAAAAAACTGCGTGAGAAGACAAGCTCTATCGATTTAACGATTCGCTCTCTAGTTAGGATTGCGAATGAAAACGGAGATCCGATCGCTGAAAGTGTAAGTGAATTTCTAAAGAATGCTCATGAAGCAATGTCAGTAACCTACGAAGTTGAAGGCCAGATGGCTTCCTTATTGGCTTCGATGGCTCCTGCAGAAGCTGCATCCAGCATTCTCAGGAAATCGCTTAAACCGATGCGTAGCGGAATAGTTGCTTTTAGTGATGCCATGCAAATCATGAAGAAGTGGGGACCAGATCTTCTAAAGTAAACAGAAAGTTTTCATCTTTCGTAGCCTGTAGACCGTTGCCGTTGCGGTGGAATATACTTATTCGCCCTTTTAGTGATCCCCTTATTGGGGTTGCGGGTGGTCGGCGCGTTAGGGAAGTCTGAAACCCGCCATCTCGCCCGCTGGGCCGCTTTCTCCGCCGCTTCCCGGGCCTCGCTTTCCTTTTGCGCACGTTGCGCGGAGACCCACTGGGTTTTAAACCGGGCGTTCTCCCGCTCAACGAGCACGGGCTGCTTCGGCTGCTCCCGACGTCGCGGTGCCGCCTCTAGTTCATAAGCCTTTTCAAGTTTGCTGCACGCTGTTTGTGCTGCCCTACGATCGTTCCTGGCATGCCACACCTCACCCACATCATCGATCCGAGAGACCACGATATGCACGTGGTCATCCCCGTGACGTCCCATCACCCACGGATGCTCCGCATACCCCATGTCCTCAGCGAACGACTGC
>CBRG010000019.1 GCA_000470535.1 Streptomyces sp. AW19M42 | reverse complement strand
GCGTGGACGGGTGCGGCGGGGGTGGTGGCGGGTGCGGTCGTCGGAGTGGCGGTGAGGGCGGCGGTGGCCTGGATGGGGGTAGAGCGGACGGCCCAGGCGGTGTGGTCGTCAGCGTAGAGGCGGGCGGTGAGTTCGGTGCCGCCCCCTGCGCCCCGGAGCAGTGACTCCGGCAGGTGGAACCAGGTCCCGTAGACCCGGGCGAGCGGATGGCCGTCGAGGAGGAGTCGGGCGTGGCCCCGGCCGAGGAGTGCGCCGCCGCCGACGCTGTCCGGGGTGAAACGGAAGTTCCGCACCGAGAGGTGGGCGTTCCAGCCGTCCTCCGAGTCGGGCCGCACAGCGATGGTCACCTCCGGCGCGCCCTCGGCGTCGATCTGGCGCAGCCGGTGACCGGAGCCGTCGTCCGAGGACAACAGGCGGCCGACGCTGCCGGTGGCCTGCTCGTGACTGGTGCCCGGCTTGTGATGGGTGGTGGCCCGCCCGCCGCGAAGGGCACCCGCCGCTCCGCCGGCCGGATCGCGCTCTTCCTGACGCTCTGCGTCGTCTCGCCGCG
>CBRG010000018.1 GCA_000470535.1 Streptomyces sp. AW19M42 | reverse complement strand
CGGCGGCCCCCGGAACGGCCGCCGAACTCTTCGGCATCGAAGCCGAGCGCACGGCCCTGCGCCCCACCGCACCCGGAGCGGCGCGCCGCGCGCTGCTCCGCCGCCTCGGCCCCGGGTCCCCGCTGCTGCCGATCGCGGCCCGTGCCCTCATCGGCTGCGCGCTGGCCGGCTACGTCTCATCGGCCGTCGGTGTCGGCCGCCCCTACTGGGCGATCGTCACCGCGGCCTCCCTCTACCAGGCCAACGTCACGCTCTCCTGGAACCGGACCCTTCAGCGCACCCTCGGCAACCTCGTCGGCGTCCTGGTCTTCGCCGCCGTCCTCCCGGTCACCCGGACCGGCCCACTGGCCCTGATCGGCTTCTGCCTCTTCTTCAGCTTCGCCGCCGAGGCGCTGATCACCCGCAACTACTGGCTCGGCTCCGTCGCGGTGACCCCGATGGCCCTGCTGGTCCTGGAGTACGCAGGCCGCCACCGGGCCGGTGAGCTCATCGGCGATCGGGTCCTGGACACCGTCATCGGCGCCGCGGCCGGATTCCTCGCCGCGATGCTCGTCACCAACCGGCGTGCCGCCGGCCGGGTGGAAACGGCACTCGCCGCAGCCGAACTGGCCCGCGCCCACGCCGTACAGACCCTCGCGGCCCCCGGCCCGAGCCCCGCCGCACTGGAAGCCGCCCGCCGCGGGCTCACCGGCTCCCTGGTCGAGCTGCGCGAGGCGGACGACACGGCGGCCGGCGAATGGTGGCAGCGCGACCTGCCGCAGGAGGAGGTGCTCGCCACCGAGCAGGCCGGACACCGTACGCTCGCGGCGACAGCAATACGGCAGGGGCTGATCGCCCCGGCCCCGGAGAACGGAGCGGTGTGACCGACGACATCGTCGCCTCGGTGGTACGGCAGTGGCGGGCAGTCAACCCGGAGCTGGACACCGGACCCATGGAGCTCATCGGCCGGATCAACCGCTGCGCGGCCCTGCTCCAGCAGGCCGAGGACGCCCCGCTGCGGGCGGCCGGACTGACCCGTGCGGAGTTCGACCTGCTCGGCGCGGTGCGCCGTACCGACCGTGAACTCACCCCCGGCGAACTGGCCAGGGAGACGTTCTCCTCCGGCGCGGCCGTGACCAAACGCCTCCGCGTCCTGCAGGAGCGCGGCCTCACCGACCGCCGCGGCGACGCCCGCGACCGCCGGGTCGCACACGTGCGGCTCACGGAGGAGGGCCGCGCGCTCGTCGACGGACTGCTGCCGCAGCAACTGGCCTACGAACGCGCGGTGCTATCCGGTCTCGACGCGGAGTCCAGGGACCGGCTCAGTGAGCAGCTCAGCGAGCTGCTGGTACAGCTGGAGGGGCGGATCGGCGGGGCCCGCCGCTGACCG
>CBRG010000017.1 GCA_000470535.1 Streptomyces sp. AW19M42 | reverse complement strand
CCCGCCGATAGGACGGTCAGTACGGGTAGAAGCCCGAGCCCGTCTTGCGGCCGAGCCGGCCCGCGTCCACCATCCGCTGGAGCAGCGGGGGAGCGGCGTACAGCGGCTCCTTGTACTCGGCGTACATCGAGTCCGCGACCGAGGCCACGGTGTCCAGGCCGATCAGATCGGCGAGCTTGAGCGGGCCCATCGGGTGGGCGCAGCCCATCTCCATGCCGTTGTCGATGTCCTCGCGGCTGGCGATGCCCGACTCGAACATCCGGATCGCGGAGAGCAGGTACGGGATCAGCAGCGCGTTGACGACGAAGCCGGACCGGTCCTGGGCGCGGATCGGGTGCTTGCCCAGGATGTCCTGCACCACGGCCTCGGCGCGTTTGACCGTCTCGTCCGACGTGGTCAGCGCCGGGATCAGCTCGACGAGCTTCTGCACCGGGGCCGGGTTGAAGAAGTGGATGCCGATGACCTGGTCGGGGCGCGAGGTCGCGACGGCCAGCTTCACCAGAGGGATCGAGGATGTGTTGGAGGCGAGGATCGCGTCCTGCCGGGTCACCACCTGGTCCAGCACCTGGAAGATCTCGGTCTTCACCTGCTCGTTCTCCACCACGGCCTCGATGACGAGATCGCGGTCCGCGAACTCACCGAGGTCGGTGGTGAAGCTGAGGCGGCCGAGGGTCTCGTCGCGCTCCTGCTCGGTGATCTTGCCGCGTTCGGCGGCCTTCGAGAGGGAGTTGTAGAGCCGGGTGCGGCCGATCTCCAGCGCCTCGCCGGTGGTCTCGGCCACTCTGACATCGAGGCCGCTACGGGCGCACACCTCCGCGATGCCTGCGCCCATCTGGCCGCAGCCGACCACTCCGACGCGTGCGATGTCCGCCATAGAGTCCGTCACCTCGTGCCTTTCACTGTTCTCCGTGTGGCGGCTTCCGTTCGGTTCCGGGCTCCGCCTCGACCCCACGACGTTACTCCGCGCCTCGCACGGGATCGCAGGCCGGGGCGTGCATGCGCGGCCCCGGCCGGAGATTCCGGGGGCCGGAAGAGGACAGAGAGACGGCAGGTGCGAAGAAATGCGGCAAATCGCCAGAAGGAGCTTTGTGGCCGGTGCGGCCGGGACGGTGGCGTCGGCGGTGGCCCCGGGCGCCGTGGCCGCGGAGGCGGCCGCGGATCCGCCGGACGCCGGGCACGCGGAGCGGCTGGGCGCGCCTCGCGACGCGCTGCGGCGTGAGCTCAGAGGCATGTGGGTGGCGACGGTCGACAACCTCGACTGGCCCTCGAAACCGGGACTGTCCGCCGCCGCGCAGCGGGCCGAGCTGACCGGGTACCTCGACGAGGCCGTCGACCGGCGGCTGAACGCGGTGATCCTCCAGGTCCGCCCGTCGGCCGACGCGCTGTGGCCCTCCCCGTACGAGCCGTGGTCCAAGTGCCTCACCGGCGTACAGGGCAAGGACCCCGGCTGGGACCCGCTGGGAACCGCCGTGCGGGAGGCGCACCGCCGGGGCCTGGAGCTGCACGCCTGGTTCAACCCGTACCGGGTCGCGAACCACACCGACCGCTCCCGGCTGGCCGCCACCCATCCCGCCAGGGTGCATCCCGACTGGGCGCTGCCGTACGGCGGGAAGCTCTACTACAACCCGGGCCTGCCCGAGGTCCGCGGCTTCGTCCAGGACGCGGTGCTGGACGCCGTGCGCCGCTACGAGATCGACGCGGTCCACTGGGACGACTACTTCTACCCCTACCCGGTGGCCGGGCAGTCCTTCGCGGACGGGGCCGCGTACGAGAAGTACGGTGCGGGCTTCGCGAGCAAGGCGGCCTGGCGGCGTTCCAACACCGACAAGCTGGTGCAGGAGACCGCCCGGCGGATCAAGGAGGTCAGGCCGGGCGTCCGCTTCGGCATCAGCCCGTTCGGGGTGTGGCGCAACGCCTCGACCGATCCGCTCGGCTCGAAGAGCGCGGCCGGGGTGGAGACCTACGACGATCTGTACGCCGACACCCGCGGCTGGATCAAGAAGGGCTGGATCGACTACATCTGCCCTCAGCTCTACTGGAACATCGGCCTCGCCGCCGCCGACTACGCCGTGCTGGTGCCCTGGTGGAACGAGGTGGTACGCGGCACGGGCGTCGACCTCTTCATCGGAGAGGCGCTCTACAAGGCCGGCGATCCGGCCCAGCCGGCGGCCTGGCGGGACCCGGCGGAACTGTCCCGGCACATCGATCTCGCCGCCGGGTACGACCAGGTCCGCGGCCACGCCTACTTCTCCGGGAGGGCCGTCATCGCGGACCGGATCGGCGCCATGTCGCGGGTGGTGGCCGACCACTACAGCTCGCGGGTGCGCCCGCCCGGCTGACCGGCCGGCTCTGTCGGGGCCGGGCGCCAGGAGGTCACCGCCCGCGCCCGGCACCGCCCGCTCGCTGGGTTGCCGCGATGCACAGGAGTACCGCGACCGCCGCCACCGGGGCGGCCGCCGAGACCTCCTCGCCGAGCAGGAAGTACGACCAGACCAGTGTCAGCAGCGGCTGCGCGAGCTGGAGCTGGCTGGCCCGCGCCACCCCGATCTCCGCCATGCCCCGGTACCAGACGTACAGCCCGAGAAAGGTCGAGCACGCCGCGACCCAGACCACGCCGATCACCCCGTGCGCGGTCAGCCGCACCGGCTCGTACGGCAGCGCGAGCGCGGTGCCCGCCACGGCGAGCGGCAGCGTCAGGATCAACGCCCAGCCGATCACCTGCCAGCCCGGCATGGCCTTCGCCAGCCTGCCCCCTTCCGTGTAACCGGCCGCGCACACCAGCAGGGCGCCGAACAGGAAGAGGTCCCCGGCCGAGAGCGTGCCGCCGCTCTGCAGCACGGTGAAGACGATCACCACTCCGGCGCCGGTCACCGCCGCGGTCCAGAACGTACGGGACGGCCGCGATCCGGTCCGCAGCGAGGAGAACACCGCCGTGGTCAGCGGCAGCAGCCCCACCACCACGGCCGCGTGCGAGGTCGTCGAGGTCCGCAACGCCAGCGTGGTCAGCAGCGGGAACCCCACCACCACCCCACCCGCCACGACGGCGAG
>CBRG010000016.1 GCA_000470535.1 Streptomyces sp. AW19M42 | reverse complement strand
CGGCTCGGCCGCCGGAGCGGGCGCGGACGCCTGCTTCGGTGCGCCTGCCGGGGCGGTCGCCTTACGGGTCGCGCGGCGACGGCCACGGCCGCGGCCTGCTGCCGCCTCTGCCTCGGCCGGGCTGCTGTACAGCTCCTCGTCCGCGACGAACTCCGGCTCGGGCAGCGCCAGCGGGGCGGCGACCTCGGCAGCCACCTCGGCCTCGGTCTCGGCCTCGTTCTCGTTGTCGTGATCCTGCTCGTGCTCGTGCTCGTGGCCGTGCTCGTGGTCCTGGCCGGAACCGCCGCGGCGCTTCTTGGACCGCTTGCCGTTGCCGCCACCACCGCCACCGCCCACCGACGTGGGCTGCTCCATGTGCACGATCACGCCGCGCCCGTTGCAGTGGACGCAGGTCTCGGAGAAGGACTCCAGCAGACCCTGTCCGACCCTCTTGCGGGTCATCTGGACGAGGCCCAGCGAGGTGACCTCCGCGACCTGGTGCTTCGTACGGTCGCGTCCCAGGCACTCCAGAAGGCGGCGCAGCACCAGGTCCCGGTTGGACTCCAGCACCATGTCGATGAAGTCGACGACGACGATGCCGCCGAGGTCGCGCAGCCGCAGCTGGCGCACGATCTCCTCGGCCGCCTCCAGGTTGTTCTTGGTGACGGTCTCCTCAAGGTTGCCGCCCTGACCGGTGAACTTGCCGGTGTTGACGTCGACGACGACCATCGCCTCGGTCTTGTCGATCACCAGCGAGCCGCCGCTCGGCAGGTAGACCTTGCGGTCCAGCGCCTTCATGAGCTGCTCGTCGATCCGGTAGGTCGCGAAGATGTCGACCTCCGAGGTCCACCGCGACAGCCGGTCCGTCAGGTCGGGCGCCACGTGCGAGACATAGCCGTGGATGGTGTCCCACGCCTCGTTGCCGCTGACGATGACCTTGGAGAAGTCCTCGTTGAAGATGTCGCGGACGACCCGGACGGTCATGTCCGGCTCGCCGTAGAGCAGCGTCGGCGCGTTGGAGGCCCCACTGCTCTTCGACTTCTTCTGGATCTCCTCCCACTGTCCCTGGAGCCGCTCGACGTCGCGGCGCAGCTCGTCCTCGCTGGCGCCCTCCGCGGCGGTGCGGACGATGACGCCCGCGTCCTCGGGGACGATCTTCTTGAGGATGGTCTTGAGCCGGGCGCGCTCGGTGTCGGGCAGCTTGCGGCTGATCCCGGTCATCGAGCCCTCGGGCACGTAGACCAGGTAGCGGCCGGGCAGCGAGACCTGGCTGGTGAGGCGGGCGCCCTTGTGGCCGATCGGGTCCTTCGTCACCTGGACGAGAACGGACTGGCCGGACTTGAGCGCGGTCTCGATGCGGCGCGGCCCGTGGGCCATGCCGAGCGCCTCGAAGTTGACCTCACCGGCGTACAGGACGGCGTTGCGGCCCTTGCCGATGTCGACGAAGGCGGCCTCCATGGACGGCAGGACGTTCTGGACCTTGCCCAGGTAGACGTTGCCGACGTAGCTGGTGGCCTGTTCCTTGTTGACGTAGTGCTCGACGAGCACGTTGTCCTCAAGGACGCCGATCTGGGTGCGCTCGCCGCTCTGGCGGACGACCATCACGCGCTCGACGGCCTCGCGGCGGGCCAGGAACTCGGCCTCCGTGATGATCGGGACCCGGCGGCGGCCCTGCTCGCGGCCCTCGCGCCGACGCTGCTTCTTGGCCTCCATACGCGTCGAGCCCTTGATGGACTGGACCTCGTCGAAGCCGGTGCCGGGCTCGCGCTCGGCTTCCTTCTTACGGGGCTCGCGGACCTTGACGACCGTGCGCTCCGGGTCGTCCGTGCCGTTCTCGGCGTCGGACGAGGAGTCACCGCTGCGACGGCGGCGACGACGGCGACGACGGCTGCTGCTCGAACCGGCGGCACCGGAGTCGTTGTCGTCGTTGTCGTTGTCGCTGTCGTCGTGGTCGCCCTCGTCCTCGGACTCGTGGGCGCGCTCCTGCTCGTCGTCCGAGCGGTCGGAGCGGTGGTCCGAGGTGTCGTCGGTGTGCTGCTGCTCCGTGCTCTCGTCCTCTGCGGACTCGCCACGGCGGCGGCGACGGCCACCGCGACGGCGGCGGCGCGAGGGCCGGTCACCGTACTCGTCGGTGTCCTCGCCGTCGTGCTCGGCGTCACTCTCGTTCGAAGGCTCGTGCTCCTGCGCGGCCTGCTCCTCCACCGGGGCGGCGGCCGGAGCGGGTGCGGCGGCGGGCTCGGCCTCCGCGGCCTCACCGCGGCGGCGGCGACGGCGGCGCGAACCGCCCTGCGGGGCCTCTGCGGGGGCGGGTGCCTCGGCGACCGGGGTCTGCTCCTCGGTCGTCCCGATCTCTTCCTCCGGCTCCTCGTCGTGCGTGCCGGTCCCCGCGGCGGCGGCCGCGGCAGCGGTCTCCGGGGTCTGGAACATCGGCTCGGAGAAGACCGGGGCCTGGAACACGGCGACGGCGGGGCGGGCGGCGCCACGGCTCCTGCGCAC
>CBRG010000015.1 GCA_000470535.1 Streptomyces sp. AW19M42 | reverse complement strand
CGACGTCTACGTGCTGCCCAAGCACCTCGACGAGAAGGTCGCCCGACTCCACCTCGCCGCGCTCGGCGTGAGGCTCACGACGCTCCGCCCGGAGCAGGCCGCCTACATCGGCGTCGAGGTCGACGGCCCGTACAAGTCCGACCACTACCGCTACTGATCCGGTAACCACGACGGCATGCCGGTGACCGGTCACAGTCACCGCCGGTCAGTGACGACCGGCCACCGGCAGCCCTCGCGGATCCGGCCCCGGTGCCCGCGGACACGACAGCGTCAGCAGCCCCGGTGACTCAGCAGCTCAGCAGCGCAGCGCAGCAGCTACGAACGCAGGCCCCCGCACCCCCGTGTCGGGGGCCTGCGTCGTACCGCACCCGCACAGCCCGAGGAACCCGAAGGACCCCATGCCCCGCGGCCGTTATTCGCTCCACGATCTTCACGACCACACCCCCCTCGGTGAAGAGCACTTCCACTGCGCCCCCGGCCCCTCCGGCTGGCGCTATGTCTCCCAGACGACCGCCCCGTCCGGCGACCACCTCGGATCCATCGATCTCACTCTGGACGAACTCGGCCGCCCGATCCGTCTCGAACTCCACGCCGCGAGCTGGCAGATCCGCGGCGCCGCCCTCGAAGGCGTCACCTGGGTCCGCACCGATCCGACCGGTACTCACGCCACCGAAGGCAATGTCCGCGCCCATAGCTTCACCGGCACTTCCCCCGCCTTTCTCGTCGCGACCGCTCGCCTGCTGCGCCTCACCCCCGATTCCCCCGCGACCCGTCTCCGCGTCGTCGCCTTCACGGATCCGGTCCTCGCCCCCCGTACCGTCGACCAGTCCTGGGCCCTGATGAACAGTGAAGCGCACGCCACTGACAACGGGCCGCTGACCGTGGACGAATACCAGGTCAACGCCCTGGACACCGGCGACCAGCACACCATCCACCTGGCCGGCGACGTGGTCCTCTCGGCCCCCGGCATCGAGCTGGAAGAGCTGGAATCCCCGCCCTCGGCCCGCTAGGGCTTGTCGTCGAACTGCCGTCGCGCGGCAAACGGCAACTCGACGACAGGCCCGAGGGCCGTGACCGGCAAAGCCTGCCGGGGAGAACAGCAGCCCGCCCTTCCCGACCCAGATCCGCCGAGGCCCTAGGCGGGTGGGGCGAACCCGGTGGCGGCCGGTGGCACGGGATCCCTCCCTGCAGCAGGGACAGCAGGCGCAGCAGCAGGGGCCCCAGGCGCAGGCGCATGCGCAGGGGCCCCGGGCACAGCCCCCGGACCCCACGGCCGCTCACCCACGCGCGCACCGTCGCCCGTCGGGCCGGGCGGACCCATCGGCCACCCCGCACCGCCGGGGCCGTCGGCAGAGGACCGGGAGGCGGCCAGCATCCGGTGCGCGTCCCGGGCCTGCCGCTCGTTCACCACGGCTGCCAGGTACGCGGCGGCGGGCACGCCGCCCGGTGCCGGAACTCCGGTCCACCCGGCAAGCTCCCCGGCCAGCCGACCGGCCATGGCCCGGCCCACATCCGCGTCCAGCTGGTGCATCCGCGTCAGGTACTGCCGTACCGCCAGCCACAGTTCGTCCGGAACCGCCGACAGGTCCAGTCCGGCGAAGCGTCCCACCAGCCAGGGCGGCGGGGGAGGAACAGAGGCGGACCGGCCCGCAGGCAGCCGCTCGCGTACGACGAGCGTCCCCGCGAAGACATCCCCGAGCCGCCTCCCGCGCGCCGAGACCAGCGACGCGATCGAAGCGACCACCCCGAGCGTCATGAGGATCTCGACGACACCCATCGCCCCACGCACCAGCGCGTGCCGGAACCGGATTGGCCCCCCGTCGTCCCGCACCACGCGCAGCCCGCACGCCAGCTTCCCCAGCGAACGGCCGTGGCTGAGCGTCTCCACCGCGATCGGAGCCCCGACCAGTACCAGCAGGAACGTCGCCACGGAGACGGCGGCGAACGCCGCCGCGTCCAGTCCGGCGCTCGCCACGGCCAGTCCGACCGACACCAGAACGAACGCCGTTCCCACCACGAACAGATCGATGGACAGAGCCAGCGCACGGCTCGGCAGTTTCGCCGGCCGCAGCCCCAGCACGACCGCGTCCCCGGTTACGAGCTCGTTCATCCCCGCCCACCCTTCGCCGTCCGTCCCTGCCCCACCGGGCCACAGTCTGCCAAGCTGAGCCGCAAACGCGCCGCAGCAGTACGGACCCGTACGCACCCATGCCTGGAGCAGCAGCCGACCATGGACCTCGACGTCTTCGCCAACGCCCACCGCAGCGAGTGGGACCGCCTGGACCACCTCCTGCACCGCGGACGCAAGCTGACAGGCGCGGAAGCAGACGAGCTCGTCGACCTCTACCAGCGCACGGCGACCCATCTCTCCCTTGTCCAGTCCAGCGCCCCCGACCCGCTGCTCGTCGCGCGCCTCACACAACTGGTGGCCCGTGCCCGTGCCACGGTGACCGGTACCCGCCGTGCCTCGTGGCAGGACGCCGCGCGATTCCTCACCGCGGGTTTTCCCGCAGCGGTCTACCGCTCCCGTCACTGGTGGATGCCCACAGCCGTTCTCTCCGTGCTCCTGGCGGCGCTGATCGGCTGGTGGCTCGCCACTCATCCGGAAGTCCAGTCGGCCATCGCCGCCCCGGAGGACCTGCGCCGCATGACCAGTCCCGGCGGCGAGTACGAGACCTACTACTCAAGCCATCCCGCGGCCTCGTTCGCCGCCCAGGTCTGGACGAACAACGCCCAGGCCGCAGCCATGTGCCTGGTGCTGGGTGCGTTCCTCTGCGTCCCGGTGATCTGGATCCTCTTCCTGAACGTGCTCAATCTCGGCACAGGCATCGGACTGATGTCCTCGGCCGGCCGGCTCGACACCTTCCTCGGCCTGATCCTTCCGCACGGACTGCTCGAACTCACAGCCGTCTTCGTCGCGGCAGGAACCGGGCTCCGACTGGGTTGGACGGTCATCGATCCCGGCCCGCGCACCCGGCGCACCGCGCTCGCGCAACAGGGCCGCGCTGCGATCGGCATGGCCATCGGCCTGGCCCTGATCCTGTTCGTCTCGGGTGTCATCGAAGGCTTCGTCACCCCTTCCGGCCTTCCGACCTGGGCCCGTATCTCCATCGGAATCGCCGCCGAGCTGGCCTTCCTCGCATACGTCTACATCCTGGGCGGCCGTGCGGCCCGAACCGGCGATGCCGGCGATATTGCCGACACCGAACGGAGCGCCGAACTCCCGGTGGCCGCCTGATGTGCATACGCCTCTCCTGACCTGCTAGTCTCCTCCTCGCCCCAAAAACCGTTGACACGGCGTACTGGGGGAGGTAGATTCGAACGGTTGCCTCGAACTGGACAAGTTCGGGCCCAGCAGTTAGTGTCATCTCGCTCTCGTCGGGAATTGAATTTCCGCGGAGCCATTGATTCCCACTTCCTGGATCACGAAGCCGATTAGTTCGGCCGAACTGCTTCTGATAAAGTCGAATCAGCCGAAAGGCAAGGCCACTTCAACGGCCACCGGAAATCGAATTCGAACCGGAAACGGAACG
>CBRG010000014.1 GCA_000470535.1 Streptomyces sp. AW19M42 | reverse complement strand
GGCGGGCGCCGGGGCGGGCCCGCGGCCCGGATCACGTCGGCCCGGATCACGTAACCCCGTACGCGCCGACGTGTCAGAAGACGGCGGGCAGTACGACGCTCTCCGCCGCGTCGAAGGTGACGCCGACGACCGCGCCCTCCTCCGGTGTGCCGCGCAGCGGGCACTCGGCGTCCAGGGCCGGTCCGTGCTCGGGGCGCAGCGTCACCGTGACGTGGTTGCCGCGGAAGGTGCGTGCGGCAACGGTGCAGCGCAGACCGTCTTGGGGAGCTCCGATCCGCACCCCGGCCGGCCGCACCAGCAGGTCGCAGGCCCCCTGCGGTGATCCGGCGGGCACCGGCACCTTGCCCCACTCCGTGTCGGCCGCCTCGCCGGTGACCGTCGCCTCCACCACGTTGTCGAAGCCGAGGAAGCGGGCGACGAAGGCCGACGCGGGGTGCTGCCAGACCTCCAGCGGGGTGCCCGCCTGGGCGATGCGTCCGTCGCGCATCACGACGACGCGGTCGGCCAGCGCGAAGGCCTCGCCCTGGTCGTGGGTGACGGCGAGCACGGTGGTGCCCAAGCGGGCGAACAGCGTGCGCAGTTCGACGACCAGGCGTTCGCGCAGACTGCGGTCCAGCTGGCCGAGCGGCTCGTCCAGCATCAGCAGCTTGGGCCGGGGCGCGAGCGCGCGGGCCAGGGCGACGCGCTGCTGCTCGCCGCCCGAGAGCGCGGCGACGGCCCGCCGCTCCGCGCCGGGCAGCCCCACCAGGTCGAGGAGTTCGGTGACCTTGCGGTCCTGCTCGCTCCGGCCCACGCCGCGCATCCGTAGCCCGAAGGCGACGTTGGCGCCGACGTCCCGGTGCGGGAACAGCTGGTGGTCCTGGAACATCAGGCCGAGTCCGCGCCGGTGCACCGGCACCCCGGCCTGGTCCGCGCCGTCGAGCAGTACCCGGCCGCCGTCCGGGTGCTGGAGACCGGCGACCACCCGCAGCAGCGTCGACTTCCCGCTGCCGCTCGGTCCCAGCACACAGACGATCTCGTGCTCGGCGACCTCCAGGTCCACCGCGTCCAGCGCCGGCCGGTCACCGAAGCGCACGGTGGCCGATTCGAGTGTCAGCATCCCTAGAACTCCCCGGATCGGTCGGTGCGGATACGTTCGAGCAACAGCAGAGACACCGCGCACACGAGCATCAGAATGGTGCTGAGGGCCATCGCCTGGCCGTAGTTGAGATCCCCGGACCGCCCGAGCAGCCGCGCCACGGCGACCGGAAGCGTCGGGTTGTCGGGCCGTGCGATGAACACCGTGGCGCCGAACTCCCCGAGCGACACGGCGAACGCGAAGCCCGCCGCCACCAACAGCGCCCGGCGCACCAGCGGCAGATCCACCTCGCGCCAGGCCCGCAGCGGCGAGGCCCCGAGCACCGCGGCCGCCTCGCGCAGCCGCCCGTCCACCGCGCGCAGGACCGGCAGCATGGTGCGTACGACGAACGGCACCCCGACCAGCGCCTGGGCGAGCGGCACCAGGATCCAGGAGGTCCGCAGATCGAGCGGCGGCTTGTCCAGGGTGATCAGGAAACCGAAGCCGACGGTGACGGCGGAGACCCCGAGGGGCAGCATCAACAGCGCGTCGAAGCCTCTGACCAGCCGCCCGGCCCGCCTGGTCAGCGCCGCCGCGGCCAGGCCCCCGACGACCAGCGCGATGGCGGTCGCGACCAGGGCGTACCGCAGCGAGTTCCCGATCGCTTCGAGCGGCGCGACCAGGAACGTACCGCTGTTCGCATCCGCAGAGGCCAACGCCCGGTAGTAGCCGAGGCCGTGGCCACCGGGCAGGTCGAGCGAACGCTCCACCAGGATGGCGAGCGGCAGCAGGATCAGTACCAGCACGGTCAGCAGGACGCTTGCGAGCAGCGCCCACTGACCCGCGCCGCGCGGTCTGCGGGCGGTCTGCGCCGGGTCGACGAGCCTCAGCGCCGTCTCCCGGCGCCGTACGGTCCAGGCGTGCACGGCGAGGATCGCGCCGACCGCGGCGAACTGCACGAGCGTGAGCACGGCGGCCGTCGGCAGGGCGAGCAACTGCGCGGTCTGGCGGTAGATCTCCACCTCCAGCGTGGAGAATCCGGGACCGCCGAGGATCTGGACGACGCCGAAGGAGGTGAAGGTGAAGAGGAAGACCATCAGCCCCGCCGCGGCCACGGCGGGGGCGAGCGCCGGGAGCGTCACCCGCCGCCAGGCGGCGAACCGACCGGCGCCGAGAACGCGAGCGGCCTCCTCCTGCCGAGGGTCGAGCTGCGACCACAGCCCGCCGACGGTGCGCACGACGACCGCGTAGTTGAAGAAGACATGGGCCAGCAGGGTCGCCCACACCGTGGTGTCGAGCCGGACGCCCCACAGGTCGTCGAGGAAGCCGCCGCGCCCCAGCAACGCGAGGAACGCGGTGCCGACGACGACGGTCGGCAGGACGAACGGCACGGTGACGACCGCCCGGAGCAACTGCTTCCCGGGGAAGTCGAACCGGGCGAAGACGTACGCGCCCGGCAGGGCGATCAGCAGGGTCAGCGCGGTCGAGGCGAGCGCCTGCCAGAGCGTGAACCAGAGGACGTCCTGGATGTCGGACCGGCTCAGCACCTCGCCGATCCGTCCGAACTGCCACACCCCGCCGTCCTTGAGCCCGCGTCCGACGATCGCGACGACGGGGTAGGCGAAGAACAGCGCGAAGAACGCGACGGGCACGGCCATCAGCCCGAGCCGCACCGCACTCCCGCGCCGCGACCGGGTGCGTGCGGCCTTCCCGCGCGCGCCCGGCCCGCGTACGGGGGGCTTCGCTACTTCACTACGAGCGAGGACCATGACTGGACCCACTGCTCACGGTTCTTGGCGATCGTGTCCGGGGCGACGGTCGCCGGTTTCTCGGCGTTGGCGCCGAACTTCGTGAAGAGTTGCGGCACCTTCGCGCCCTTGGTGACCGGGCTGACGAACATGTTGAGCGGCATGTCCTCCTGGAACTTCTTTCCGATCAGGAAGTCCAGCAGGGCCTTTCCGCCGGCCTCGTTCTTCGCGCCGTCGAGCAGCCCGGCGAACTCGATCTGCCGGAAACACGTCCCGGTGGCGACCCCGGTCGGAGCGGTCCTGGGCTGCGGGTCCGCGTACAGCACCTCGACGGGCGGGCTGGAGGCGTAGCTGACGACGAGCGGCCGGTCGGCCTTGGCCTTCTTGCCGCCCGCGGAGCCGGAGAACTCCTCGTTGTACGCCTGCTCCCAGCCGTCGACGACCTTGACGCCGTTGCTCTTCAGCTTCTTCCAGTAGTCCTGGTAGCCGTCCTCGCCGTAGGTGGCGATGCTGCCGAGGAGGAACCCGAGGCCGGGCGAGGAGGTCGCGGCGTTCTCGGTGACGAGGAGGTTTCTGTACGCGGGCTTCGCCAGGTCGTCGAAGGTCTTCGGCGGCGCGAGCTTCTTGTCGGCGAAGTACTTCTTGTCGTAGTTGACGCAGATGTCACCGGTGTCGACCGGAGTGACCCGGTGCTTTTCGGCGTCCAGCTGGACGTCGGACGCGACCTGGCCGAGGCCCTTGGCGGCGTACGGCGTGAAGAGGTTGTTGTCGAGGGCGCGCGAGAGCAGGGTGTTGTCGACGCCGAAGAACACGTCACCGCGCGGTGAGCCCTTGGTCAGGATCTCCTGGTTGAGGGCGGCGCCCGCGTCACCGCTCTTCAGCACCTTGACCGTGTAACCGGTCTCCCGGGTGAACTCCTTCAGCACGCCCTTGGACGCGTTGAAGGAGTCGTGGCTGACGAGCGTGACGGTCTTGGAGCCGGTGCCCTTGGTTCCGGCCGAGCCGGACGACGCGTCGTCCGAGCTGCCGCAGCCGGCGAGCGCGGTCGCGCCGATCGCTGCGGCGACGGCCGTCACCGCGATCTTCCTGGTGGTGCTCATGTGATTCCTCCTGGGGTGACCAGGAAGAGACGCGGCCCTGCCCGCGCCGGTGGAGAACCGGAAGCGGGCAGGGCGCAACAGCTTGAGTAAGGTCCGAACTTCCTACCCGGAATGACCCGGGCGAGGTTCAGAGGGTCTGCGGCCAACCTGTCCTTGGTGCCGCACTCTCAGCGCTGTGGCGCTCCCCTGTCGGAATATGAAGTTGAATTCAAGCCCAGGCTACACGGCCCGTTCCGGCCTCAGCGCTCGGACGCCGCGAGCTGCCCGCAGGCGCCGTCGATCTCCTGGCCCCGGGTGTCCCGCACGGTCACCGGCACCCCGTGGGCGGCGATGGCCTCGACGAACGCCTTCTCGTCCGCCGGCCGCGAGGCGGTCCACTTCGAGCCCGGTGTCGGGTTCAGCGGGATCAGGTTGACGTGTACCCGCTTGCCCTTGAGGAGCCGGCCGAGCCGGTCGCCCCGCCAGGCCTGGTCGTTGATGTCACGGATCAGCGCGTACTCGATGGAGATACGGCGACCGGACTTCTCCGCGTACTCCCAGGCCGCGTCCAGCACCTCGCGCACCTTCCACCGGGTGTTCACGGGGACGAGGGTGTCGCGCAGCTCGTCGTCCGGTGCGTGCAGCGAGACGGCGAGACGGCACTTGAAGCCCTCGTCCGCGAAGCGCAGCATCGCCGGCACCAGGCCGACGGTCGAGACGGTGATGCCGCGCTGCGACAGCCCCAGTCCGTCGGGCTCGGGGTCGGTCAGCCGGCGGATGGAACCGACCACGCGGTTGTAGTTGGCGAGCGGCTCGCCCATGCCCATGAAGACGATGTTGGAGAGCCGTGCCGGCCCCCCGGGGACCTCGCCGTCGCGCAGCGCCCGCATGCCGTCCACGATCTGGTGGACGATCTCCGCGGTGGAGAGGTTGCGGTCGAGACCGGCCTGCCCGGTGGCGCAGAACGGGCAGTTCATCCCGCAGCCCGCCTGCGAGGAGATGCACATCGTGACGCGCTCGGGGTAGCGCATCAGGACGGACTCGACCAGCGTCCCGTCGTGCAGCTTCCACAGGGTCTTGCGGGTGGTGTCGTCGTCGCAGCTGATGTGGCGGACCACGGACATCAGCTCGGGGAACAACGCCTCCGCGAGCTTGTCCCGCGACCCGGCCGGGATGTTGGTCCACTCCGACGGGTCGTGCGCGTACCGCGCGAAGTAGTGCTGCGAGAGCTGCTGGGCGCGGAAGGGCTTCTCGCCGGTCGCGGCGACGGCGTCCTTGCGCTCGGCGGGCGTGAGGTCGGCGAGGTGCCGCGGCGGCTTCTTGGCTCCGCGGGGCGCGACGAAAGTGAGTTCTCCGGGCTTAGGCATGGTTCTTCCAGTGTCGCAGACACGCGGCGGTGCCCCCGCCCACCGTCGGTGGGGGCCGGCGGAGCACCTCTGAGCCGGGCCTGACGGGGTACCCGGAGAGACAGGGACAGCCCGTCGACCCAGCAGGAGGTAGCAGCCGTGCACACCGTGAAGCACTGGTTCAACCACAGCCTGGCCGCCCAGGCCCTGGTGCTCTTCGTGCTGGGACTGGGCCTCGGAGCCGTGTTCCGCCGGGACGATCACCCGGCCCTATGGGCGGTCCAGAGTCTGCTCTACACCGCCGTGATCGTCGGCATCCTGGCGTACCAGCGCCGTAGGACCAGCCGCGCGACAGGCGCACGGCCCGGCACGGTCGTCGACCTCAACCGCAGGATCCGGCACCGCGAGGTGCCCGGGGACCCCGAGGAGCGGGCGCTCATGCGCCGGCTGGTCGAGGACCAGCTCGGGAAGATGGAGCGGGGCAGCCGGTGGCTGCCCTACTGGCTGGGTCTCATGGGACTGGTCGCGGTGGGCATGCTGGTCCTCGGGGCCACCAGCGGCTCCCTGGCCTTCCCCGTGGTCTTCGCCGTGGGCGTGGTCGGGTTCTGCTGCTGGATCCTGTGGATGCGCAAGCGGGCGATGGAGCTCCATCACCACATGCGCTCGGCCCTGCGGGAACGCGGCTGAAGTCACCGGACACGAGTGAGGGCCCACCGTCCGTAAACGGTGCGCCCTCACTCGTGGTGGCGCGTACGGACGCTCAGCCGGAGCCGACGAAGACGACCATCAGCAGCCAGACCACCGGCGCGGTCGGCAGCAGGGAGTCCAGCCGGTCCATGATGCCTCCGTGCCCGGGAAGCAGCGTGCCCATGTCCTTGATCCCGAGGTCCCGCTTGATCATGGACTCGCCCAGGTCACCGAGGGTGGCGCTGGCGGCGACCGCGAGGCCGAGCAGCAGGCCCTGCCACCAGGAGCCGTCGTCGATCAGGAACTGCATGCACAGCGCACCGGCCACCATCGCGAAGCTCACGGCTCCGAAGAGGCCCTCGCGGGTCTTTCCGGGGCTGATCCGGGGTGCGAGCTTGTGCTTGCCGAACCGCCAGCCGACTGCGTACGCGCCGGTGTCGCTGACCACGGTCAGCAGCAGGAACGTCAGTACCCGCATCGGCCCGTCGTCCGCCGTCAGGAGCATGGCGACGAAGGTGGCCAGGAACGGTACGTAGAACGCGGCGAAGACGCCGGCGGTGACGTCCTTGAGGTAGCCCTCCGGCGGTTCGGTCATCCGCCAGACGAGCACCGCGAGGGCGGTCAGGGCCATCGCGGCCCAGGCGCCCTCGGCACCCCGGGCGTAACCGGCCACGACCATCGCCGCGCCACCGACCGCGAGGGGTACAAGCGGCGCCTTGATGCCCTTGCGCTCCTGCAGCCGGGACGTGAGCTCCCAGAGGCCGACGACGACGGCGACCACGATCACACCGACGAAGACGGCCTTGACGATGAAGAGCGAGGCGACGACGACGGCGCCCAGGCCCACGCCGACCCCTATGGCGGATCCGAGGTCACGGCCCGCACGTTTCTTCTGCGGGGGTGGCGGCGCGGTGGACATGGGCTCCTGCGGCTTCTCGTCGCGGAACAGGGGGCCGCCACTCAGGCGTGCGGCCCCCTGGTCCCGGTCATCACGGTCGTCAGCGTCTCTACCTGCGTCGGGAACGTCCGGCACGATGGGCATGGGCCGAGTCTGCTGGGCGTTATGCACATCGTATGCAGGACCCGCCGGAGCGGCCCGCATCTCGGGAGCGGCCCCGTGGCCGGCGTCCTGCGGGACGCCCCAGGAAGAGTCGTTCATCAGACTTCGAGCAGCTCGGCTTCCTTGTGCTTCAGCAGCTCGTCCACCTGCGCGACGTACTTCGCGGTGGTGTCGTCGAGCTCCTTCTCGGCACGGCGGACCTCGTCCTCGCCGGACTCCTTGTCCTTGACCAGCTTGTCGAGGGTCTCCTTGGCCTTGCGGCGGACCGCGCGGATCGAGATCTTGGAGTCCTCGGCCTTGGTCTTCGCGACCTTGATGTAGTCGCGACGACGCTCTTCGGTGAGGTCGGGGAAGTTCACCCGGATGATATTGCCGTCGTTGCTCGGGTTGACGCCGAGGTCGGAGTCGCGGATGGCCTGCTCGATGTTGCGCAGCGCCGTCTTGTCGAACGGCGTCACGACGGCCATCCGGGGCTCGGGCACCGAGAAAGAGGCCAGCTGGTTGATCGGGGTCAGCGCGCCGTAGTAGTCGGCGACGATCTTGTTGAACATCGCCGGGTGGGCACGGCCGGTACGGATCGCGGCGAAGTCCTCTTTCGCGACCACGACGGCCTTCTCCATCTTCTCCTCGGCCTCGAGGAGGGTTTCTTCGATCACCACGTGCTCCTGCGTGTCTTGAGTGGGCCCCGGCGTGCTCGGGCCCGTGCGGGTCCTGCGTCGCGTCCTCACCTGCACGGTGTCCGACCGGCAGGCCGTTGTCCATCCTTCGGGCCCTGGCGCGGGCCCCGGGGACCCACCGGGTCTCCCCGGTCCGGTCCCCCGGTTCTCAGGCCCGGGTGCTCCGGTCGCTCACGAGCGAGCCGATCTTCTCACCCTTGACGGCGCGGGCGATATTGCCCGCCGCCGTCAGCTCGAAGACGAGGATCGGCAGCTGGTTGTCACGGCAGAGCGTGATGGCGGTGGCGTCGGCGACCTTGAGATCGCGGGCGAGCACCTCGCTGTACTCCAGCGCGTCGAACTTCACCGCTCCGGGGTTGGTCTTCGGGTCGGAGTCGTAGACGCCGTCCACACCGTTCTTGCCCATCAGCAGCGCCTCGGCGTCGATCTCCAGGGCGCGCTGGGCCGCGGTGGTGTCGGTGGAGAAGTACGGCATGCCCATACCGGCGCCGAAGATGACGACGCGGCCCTTCTCCAGGTGCCGTACGGCGCGCAGCGGGATGTACGGCTCCGCGACCTGGCCCATGGTGATGGCGGTCTGGACGCGGGAGTCGATGCCCTCCTTCTCCAGGAAGTCCTGGAGCGCCAGGCAGTTCATGACCGTGCCGAGCATGCCCATGTAGTCGGACCGGGCCCGGTCCATACCGCGCTGCTGGAGCTCGGCGCCGCGGAAGAAGTTGCCGCCGCCGATGACGATCGCGATTTCCGCGCCGTCCCGGACGACCGCCGCGATCTCGCGTGCGATGGCGTGCACGACGTCGGGGTCGACCCCGAGACCCCCGCCTCCGGCGAACGCCTCTCCGGACAGCTTCAGCATGAAGCGTCCGGCCACCTTGCCGTCGTCGCGCCTGTGGTCACCTTTTGCGGCGTCCGCGCCCTTGTTCATGGAGATTCTCCTCGTGCACATACGAAGAAGGCCATTGCCGGTGGGTCCGATGTCCCTCAGCGGCAATGGCCTCCTCGTCAGATCTGCGGTCGTACGGCGGTGTGCGGCCGTCGACTGCACCAGACCCTATCGGGGTCCACCGTTTTTCGCGGACGGACTCAGATGCCGACCTTGATGCGCGAGAAGCGCTTCAGGGTGACACCGGCCTCGTCCAGGACCTTCTGGACGGACTTCTTGTTGTCCAGCGCATACGGCTGGCCGAGGAGGGTGGCCTCCTTGAAGAAGCCGTTGACGCGACCCTCGACGATCTTCGGGAGCGCGGCCTCGGGCTTGCCCTCGGCGCGCGTGGTCTCCTCGGCGACGCGACGCTCGGTCTCGACGATCTCGGCCGGGACGTCCTCGCGGGAGAGGTACTTCGGCGCGAAGGCGGCGATGTGCTGGGCAAGGCCCTTCGCCAGGTCGGCGTCGGCCTTGTCGAGCTCGACCAGGACACCGATCTGCGGCGGCAGGTCGGGCATGGTGCGGTGCATGTACACGGAGACGTAGGCGCCGGTGAACTGCTCGAAGCGGTCCAGGACGATCTTCTCACCGAGGTTGGCGTTGGCCTCGTCGACGTACGCCTGAACCGTCTTGCCGGCCTCGATCTCGGAGGCGAGCAGCGCGGCCAGGTCGGCCGGGGAGGTGGCGGCGACGTGCGCGGCCAGCGCGTTGGCGACGGCCTGGAACTTCTCGCCCTTGGCGACGAAGTCCGTCTCGCACTTCAGCTCGAGCAGGACGCCGGAGGTGTTGTCCTCGGAGATGAGGGAGACGACGGCGCCGTTCTCGGCCGAACGGCCCTCGCGCTTGGCGACGCCCTTCTGGCCCTTGATACGAAGGGCCTCGACGGCACCTTCGACACTGCCATCGGCCTCGTCGAGCGCCTTCTTGCAGTCCATCATGCCGGCGCCGGTGAGCTCACGGAGCTTCTTGACGTCAGCGGCGGTGTAGTTCGCCATGAGTCTGGATTTCTCTCTCGAAGTCTGAAAGATCTACGGGTGAACGGCGGGGGGCGGTGCCTGTGCGGCACCGGCCCCCGCCGTCGTCAGCCGTGA
>CBRG010000013.1 GCA_000470535.1 Streptomyces sp. AW19M42 | reverse complement strand
CAACATGACCAAGCACTACTAGCCGTCATCAGGCTTGCGGACCGGCAGAAGAGGGCAACACCACTGGCCAGAAGCAGGGCCCGTGCCCGTGTAGTCCTGCGGAGGGACGGCCTCGCGGAAGTCCTCCAGCGTACGAATCCCCGCGAACCCGTGGGCCTTCCCGAATGCGGCGCCCGCGTTGAACCGCACCAGGTCCTCCAGCACCTGCCGCTGGGAGCGGGCGGCATCGGTGCACGCGGCCCACAGCCGTGCCCGTTCGCTGAACACCCGTTCGTCATAACGGCTGTTGCGTTCAGGAACCAAGGGGTTCTCCGGCGAGTTCATGAGCCACCACCTCTCGCATGTTCCGGGCGGTCCCGGCCGGGGTGGCGCACTCCTCAATGCGGGCTAGCGGGACGACGCGCGCCTCCTCCCGCATCAGCCTGCGCGGATCACGCCGATCGAGGTCGAACCCCGCGCGGGCCGGCCACCGGCCTTAGTAGTACAGATGAATTCCGGCGTGTATGCGGAATCGACCGAGGACAACACCTGGCCGGTCGGTTCCGCAGATCACCGATCACGGAGTGCTGTGGTCCGAGAAACTCCGCGTCGCTGGAGATGACGAGCCAGCCGGGCTCGGCAGCCCGCCGCTCGGCCAGCGCCG
>CBRG010000012.1 GCA_000470535.1 Streptomyces sp. AW19M42 | reverse complement strand
TCGAGGTGGCCGTTGTGGCGGGCGGTCTCCTCGATGAGGTGCAGCAGGATCCAGCGCAGATCGGGGTGGTTGCCGTCGGACCGCGGACGCTTGGCCCGGGTGTCCAGGTCATGGGCGGCGACGAGCTCGCGGTAGCGGGCGGACTGCTCCTCGTACTCCGCCAGTACGACGGCGAGCGGCATGTCGACGGCGATGCGCATCTCGCGGTCGGGATCCTCGTCGGTCCACGGACCTTCGTCCTCACCGCCGAGGAAGTCGATCTCGAACCAGGCGTACTCGACCCAGCGGAGGTGGTTGACCACACCCGCGATCGTCATCAGCGGCGAAGCCGGCAGCGGGGCCCTGCCCGCGTCCTCCTGCGTGAGGCCCTCGCACTTGGCCAGTGCGGTCGCTCGTGCGTAGTCGAGGAAAGTGGTCAGCTGGGTGCGCTCGTCCCAGGCGGAAGGTGCATCGGTGCGTGTCATCGCGGTACACCCTGGTGGCTTACCGGCGGCCTGTCCACCGTTTAATGACCGGCCGCCGTTCCGTACCGCCCGGAGCTTATGTACCGCCCGCCGTTTGGGTACCGGCCGGCGCTGGTCGTGGCACGGGTCGCGGGTGCAGTGGTCCGAGGTAGGCCACCAGGTCCGAGCCGTCCGGGGGAACGAGCGCCGGCCGCCAGCCGAGCCGGTGGTAGAGG
>CBRG010000011.1 GCA_000470535.1 Streptomyces sp. AW19M42 | reverse complement strand
GCCGGACACTGGACCGGCGGGCCGTGCGCCGCCATCTCGCGGGAGCCGTGCCGGCCTTCATGGTGCCCTCCCACATCGTCGAGCTGCCGGAGCTGCCGCTCACCGCGCACGGAAAGGTGGATGTCGCCGCGCTTCCGGTGCCGGCCGGTGCGGACAGGCAGCAGTCCTACGAAGCACCGGTGACCCTCTACGAACTCAGCATGGCCCGGCACTGGGAAGCGCTGCTCGGGATGGACCGGGCGGGGCTCGGAGACGACTTCTTCGAATCCGGCGGTAGCTCGATCAAGCTGATCGAGCTCCTCCACCACCTGCGGACGGAGTTCGGCATCGGCGTCCCCGTCAGCCGCCTGTACCAGGCCACGACCCTGCACGGCATGGCCGCGGCCGTGGAGGACCTCGTCAACAACACGACCTCGGAGGAGCTGCCGTACCTCACCTTCAATCCCGGGCCGGGACAGCCCGTCTTCTGCTTCCCCCCGGCCGGCGGGCACGCGCTTGTCTACCGAGGCTTCGCGGCGCAGCTCCCGACGTACCCGATCGTCGCGTTCAACTATGTGCCCGGTGACGACAAGGTTGCCCAGTACGCGGATCTGGTGGAGTCCGTCGGGCCGGAGGGCCCCTGCCGGCTGCTCGGGTACTCGCTGGGTGGCAACCTCGCGTTCGAGGTGGCCAAGGAGCTCGAATCACGAGGGCGCGAGGTCTCCCACGTCGTGGTGCTGGACTCCCGCCGCATCCTGGAGACGTACGAGCCGGGCGAGGAGGGCGTAAGGATCTTCGAGGCGGAGCTGGGCCGGCATCTGTACCAGCACACCGGCTCGGAGATCGTCACCAAGACCGTCCTCGAACACGCGGCCGAGTATGTGGGTTTCTGCGGCAGAACCCCCAACACCGGGACGGTGGCGGCCTCGGTCGGCGTCGTCACCGACGAGGAGAAGGCGGGTCTCTACGCCGTCGGCGCCCCGGGCGCCTGGCACGGCAGCTCCACCGGCGGGACACACGTCCTGCGGGGCTCCGGAACCCACGCCGACATGCTCGACCCGAAACACCTTCCGCGCAACGCCGCCCTGGTACGCGCCCTTCTCACAGGGGATGCCGACCATGCCGGATGAGGACGACTGGGACAGCCCGCACCGGACACCCGGCAGCGCGCCCCGCGTCATCGTCATCGGCGCGGGGGTGGCAGGTCTGTCCACCGGCTGCTACGCGCAGATGAGCGGGATGCGGACCCGTATCTTCGAGAAACACGTGCTGCCCGGTGGATGCTGCACGGCCTGGTCCCGCGACGGCTACCTCTTCGACTACTGCATCGAGTGGCTGATCGGCACCGCCGCGGGCAACGACGCCAACCAGGTCTGGCGCGAGCTGGGCGCGCTCGACGGCAAGACGGTCAGGAACTTCGAGTTGTTCAACAAGGTCGTCGACGAGGGCGGCCGGTCGGTGACCTTCTGGAACGACCCGGCCCGCCTGGAGCAACACCTGCTGCGCGTCTCACCCGCCGACGCACGCCTGATCCGTTCCTTCTGCCGTGACCTGAGGAGGTTCACGGAGATCGAGCTGTACCCGTTCCTGACCGCGCCGGCCCTGCGGACCGTACGGGAGCGGGCGGCGACCCTGCGCACCGTGCTGCCGGCGTTCCGCCTCTTCTGGCGGACCGCCGCCACCCCGATGCACCGGTTCGCGGACCGGTTCGAGGACCCGCTGCTGCGCAGAGCCTTCCGGAACATCTTCTTCCAGGACCCAGAGGGTTTCCCCGTGCTTCCGTACCTGTTCAACATGGCCAGCGCCTACCACGGCAACGCGGGCTTCCCGCAGGGCGGTTCGCTCGGCCTCGCCCGGTCGGTCGAGGAGCGGTACACCGGGCTCGGCGGGAGGGTGACCTACCGCGCCCGTACCGAAAAGGTGCTGGTGGAAAGCGGCCGGGCCGTCGGAATCGAGCTGCGTAACGGCAGGAGGTACTACGCCGACCACATCGTGTCCGCCTGCGACGGGCACACCACCGTCTACGAGCTGCTGGGAGGCAGATACACCGGCCCGAGGATCGACAAGCTCTACACCGAACTGCTGGAACGTCCCGGAACGCTGTTCCCCGCCGTGGTCTCCGCGTTCGTCGGCGTCCATGGTGACCTCCCCGCGGGGGACGCCCACAGCACCACGTACCTGCTGCCGCCCGAGGAGGCCGCCGAACTGCCCGGTGCGCTCCAGAGCAGCCTGGTGGTCCAGCTGCGCTCGCGCTACTCGGACGGCTTCGCACCGCCGGGCAAGTCCGTGGTCCACTGCACCTACTTCAGCGACTACACCTACTGGAAGGCGCTGCGCCAGAACGACCGCAAGGCCTACTGGGCGCAGAAGCGCAAGGTGGCCGACTTCGTACGGCGGTTCCTGGGGCGGCTCTGGCCGGGCACGGCCGAGCGGATCGACCTGGTGGACGTGGCCTCGCCGGCGACGACCCGGCGCTACACCGGAAACCACAACGGCTCGATCCTGGCCTGGAAGGCGTTCTCCGACGCCGACGACGTGTCCGCCGGCCTGGTGGGCAAGGACCGGATGCGGCTGCCCGGACTCAGCGGGTTCTCGATGGCCGGTCAGTGGGTCGGCATGGGCGGCCTGATCCGTGCCGCCTCCACCGGCCGCTTCGCCACCCAGTACCTGTGCGAGGAGCTGGGCCTTCCGTTCAAGGCCTGGGAGAGCGGCGGCACCGCCCCCTGGCACCCGGACAGGCTGGGCAAGCTGCCCCAGCTCGACCGGTGGTCCTCCAAGGAGGGAACCGGCGCGTGACGACTGAGACGAAAGCGACGAAGAGGCCTGCGGCGCGGGCGCCGCGCGACAGACAGACCATGATCATCATCGGCGCCGGGCTCGGCGGCCTCTCCACCGGCTGCTACGCGCAGATGAACGGCTACCGCTCCCAGGTGCTGGAGATGCACGAGATCCCGGGAGGGTGCTGCACCGCCTGGGAACGGGGCGACTTCACTCTGGACGCCTGTGTCAGCTGGATGCTCGGCAGCGGCCCCGGCAACGAGATGCACCAGATCTGGCTGGAGCTCGGCGCGCTGCAGGGCAAGGAGGTGCGCCACTTCGACGTCTTCAACATCGTGCGGGGGCAGGACGGCAGGGCGGTCTACTTCTACTCCGACCCGGACCGGCTGCAGGACCATCTCACCGAGCTCTCGCCCGCCGACGCGAAGCAGATCAGGGAGTTCTGCCGCCAACTGCGCTCCTTCCGCAAGGCGCTGGCCGTCTACCCGTTCCTCAAACCCGTGGGACTCATGGGGCGGGTGGAGCGATGGCGCATGCTGGCGTCGTTCGTCCCGTACTTCAACGCCGTGCGCAAATCGATCTCGGTGCTGATGTCGGAGTACTCGGCCCGGTTCAAGGACCCGCTGCTGCGGGAGGCGTTCAACTTCGTCCTGTACGAGAAGCACCCGGCGTTCCCCGTACTGCCGACCCACTTCCAGCTCGCCTCGCACGCCAACCTCTCGGCAGGCGTTCCCGAAGGCGGTTCGCTCGGCCTGGCCGAGTCGATCGAGCAGCGCTACCGGAGGCTCGGCGGCCGGGTCACGTACAACACCAAGGTCGAGGAGGTCCTCGTCGAGGACGACCGGGCGGTCGGCGTCCGGCTCAGCGACGGCCGGGAACTGCGCGCGGACATCATCGTGTCCGCCTGCGACGGACCCACCACGATGATGAAACTCCTGAAGGGCCGCTATCTGAACGACGCCTACCGACGGCTCTACACCGAGACCCTCAACGAACCGGGCATGGTGTTCCCCGGCTACTTCACCCTCTTCCTGGGCCTGAAACGGCCCTTCCCCGAGGGCGAGCCGTGCACGACCTATCTGCTGGACGAGGCGCAGGCGGCCGAACTCACCGGCATCCGCCACCGCAGCATCAACGTCCAGTTCCGCAGCCGCCACTACCCCGAGCTCTCGCCGGCCGGAACGACCATCGTCTACGCCACCTACTTCTGCGACATCGCTCCCTGGCGAGCCCTGGACGAAGGCCCGGAACGGATCACCCGGAGCCGCGGCGGCCAGGAGCTGCACACACTCCCCGTGCGGCACGGACGCGGCTACTACGCGGCCAAACGGCGGGCACGCACGGCGCTCGTGAAGTTCCTGGAGGAGCGGTACCCGGGCCTGGAGGACGCCATCGCGGTACGTGACGTGTCCAGCCCCCTCACCCAGGTCAGGTACACGGGCAACCACGACGGGACGGTCCTGGGATGGCAGCCGTTCGTGGAGAGCGGAGAAACCCTGGAGGAGCTCATCAAGAAGCACGGCCCCGGGCTCCCGGGCCTGGAGAACTTCTACCTGTCCGGCGTCTGGGCGACCACGGGCGGACTGATCCGCGCGGCCGCGGCGGGCAGGCACGTCATGCAGTTCGTCTGCCGTGACGACAGCAGACCGTTCACCGCGTCCCTCGACGAGACCGGGCCGCCGCCGACGCATCTCGTCATTCCGGTCGGGGGGCTCCCCGCCGCCCGATCCGGATCCACCCGTGTGGAACAGGAGCAGAAGTGAAGATCAACGAGTGGGTCGTCCGCGAACACGTCGAGGGAACGCCCGATGTCGACCGGATCTACGAGAAGGTCGTCCGCGACATCGACGTGGACCTCGCACCCGACGAGATGCTGCTCAAGACGCTCTACGTCTCGGTCGACCCTTACCTCCAGGGCATCGCCCTCGACACCCCGCTGGGCCGGCACATGGGCGCCGACTCGATCATGGAAGTGCTCGAAGCCGGCCCGCGGGCGGCGCACCGGCCGGGCGATCTGGTGCAGGGCTTCGGCGGCTGGCGCTCCCATCTGATCAGTTCCGGTCAGGAATCGCTGTGGCAGACGGGGACCTTTCCGATGGTGTTCCCCGCCTTCCGCCGGCTCGACCCGAGCTGGTACGACGACGCGCTGCCCCTGGCGACGGCACTGAGCGCGATGGGAGGTCCGGGCATGACCGCCTGGGGCACGCTCGCCACGTTCCTGGACGCTGGGCCGGGGGACACCCTGGTGATCAGTGGCGCCTCCGGCGCGGTGGGGACGATTGTCGGCCAGCTGGCCCGGATCGCGGGCGCCCGGGTGGTCGGCACGACGTCGAGTCCGCAGAAGGCGGAGTACCTGTCGCGGCTGGGGTTCGACGAGGTGGTCCTCTACCGGCAGGGCGACAGCGCCGACAGCGTGCGCGACGCGCTCGCACGGGCGGCCCCGGACGGCGTGGACCGCTACTTCGACAACCTCGGCGGTGCCGTGACCGA
Organism: Streptomyces sp. AW19M42; assembly: GCA_000470535.1. Lineage (GTDB taxonomy): Bacteria > Actinomycetota > Actinomycetes > Streptomycetales > Streptomycetaceae > Streptomyces. The sequence continues at coordinate 1,592 of CBRG010000011.1, read as the reverse complement.
CGTGGTCTTCACCCTGCTCAACGTCGGCAGCCAGGTGGCGGTGTGCTGGCAGTGGGCGACCCAGGTCGGCCGGGACGCGGTGGGGCCCCGGCTCCTTCCGTACATCATGTTCCCGCGGGCCACCGTGCGCGGGATCTTCTCCCTGGAGTGGTTCACCGAAGAGAACTGGCAGACGCTCCACACCGAGCTGGGCGACCGGGTCCGGCGGGGCGAGGTGGTCTGCGACCACACCCTCCACCACGGCTTCGACCGCATCCCCGCGGCCTACGGGAGCCTCTACCACGACCGCGGAGCCAACCTGGGGAAGGTGCTGGTCGAGTTGTGACCGTCCGGCCCGGCCCCTCCGCGCCGGTCCAGCCCCTCCGCGCCGTCCCGGCCCGGCCATCCGCCGGTCCGCTGTCCTGCCGAACACGCACAGCCAGGAGGTACCTTGTCCACCGCAGTCAGCCCCGGCAGCAGTGCCGGTCCCGAACCGCTGTTGGCCCCGCTCCACCGCATGGAGTTCGGCATCCCGGGCCCGCCACGGCTCACCGAGCTCACGGACGGGTCGCCGGCCTGGCTGGTCACCCGGTATCCGGAAGTCAAACAGGTGCTCAGCGACAACCGGTTCGGCCGCGCCGAGCTGTACGCGTCGGACGGGCCGTCCGTGACCCAGGTGCCGGGGCTGGTCAACGATCCGGACCTGATGTTCAACCAGGACGGCCCCGACCACCTGCGACTGCGCCGCACCCTGCGCCGCGCGTTCACTCCGCGAGCGGTCGCCAGGTGGCGGCCCTGGATCGCGGTGATCGTGGAGCAGCTGCTGGACGGACTCGCACAGGGCGAAGGGCAGGTGGACATCGTCGCGGAGTTCACGTTGCCGTTGCCGGTGGCCGTGATCAGCCGGCTGATGGGGCTGGACGAGTCCGCGCGTGAGCGGATGCGGCACTGGAGCGATCACGCCTTCACGGACGGCTCCCGCAGCGGCGACGAGGTGGGCGTCGCCATGGCCGAGTTCTCCGAGTTCGGTGCGCAGCTCCTGGCGGCACGCCGGCGCGAGCCCGGGGTCGATCTGGTGAGCGGTCTGGTACGGGCCGCCGACGAGGAGGGAGGCATCCCCGAGGCGCAACTGGTCAGCCTGGTCTGCGGGCTGGTGGTCGGCGGACACGACAGCACGATGACCATGCTCGGCAACTCGCTCCTCTACCTGCTCACCGAGAGGCTGGAGGCCTGGCCGCTCCTCGCGGCCTCCGAGGAGGAGGCCGGCACGGTGGCCGACCGTCTGCTCCACCTGATTCCCCTGGGCGACGACCGAGGAAGCACCCGCCGCGCGACCGAGGGCGTCGAGGTCGGGGGCGTGCTGATCCCGGCAGGGGCCGTGGTCCTGGCGGACTGCGGCATGGCCAACCGCGATCCCGCCGTCTTCCCGCCGAGTACGGCGGACGACCTGTTCGCACCCATGGAGGCCCCCACCCTGTCCTTCGGCGCCGGACCGCACTACTGCCTGGGCGCATGGCTGGCCCGGACGGAACTCCAGCTGGCCCTGCACCGTCTGGCGGCCAGGTTCCCGGGGCTCCGGCTGTCCCAACCGCCGGAATCCGTCCACTGGCGGG
>CBRG010000010.1 GCA_000470535.1 Streptomyces sp. AW19M42 | reverse complement strand
CTCCGCGTAGGTGAGCCTGCGCTCGGCGCCCGTCCCGGGATGGTCGAGGTAGACGAGCGCCTCGCGTTCCGGGACAGCGTCGACGACCGATTCGAACAGGTCGGCAAGGTTGTACTCCACCGTTCCTCCTGACCCCGGTTGCTGAGTGACCCGGCGGTCATTAGAGCGCCGACCGGCACAAGTGGGAAGAGGGTCCGGCGAGGAAAACTGACTGACTGTCAGAAAACTATTGAACTGCCTCCCCGACTACTGCAACCTGTTCTAGCCTTACGACGGGAGACAGACCATGGGCGGTACGGAACACCTCACCATGCAGCGCGAAGGCGCCACACTGGTGCTCACCCTGAACAGGCCGGAAGCCAAGAACGCTCTCTCGCTGCCGATGCTGGTCGGCCTGTACGACGGCTGGCTGGCCGCCGACGCGGACGACGGGATCCGCTCCGTCGTCCTCACCGGCTCCGGCGGCTGCTTCTGTGCCGGCATGGACCTCAAGGCCCTCGCGGGCGACGGCATGGACGGCGAGCGCTACCGGGACCGGCTGAAGGCCGACCCCGACCTGCACTGGAAGGCCATGCTGCGCCACCACCGCCCCCGCAAACCGGTCATCGCCGCGATCGAGGGCCACTGCGTGGCGGGCGGCACCGAGATCCTCCAGGGCACCGACATCCGCATCGCGGGGGAGAGCGCCACCTTCGGCCTCTTCGAGGTCAGACGCGGCCTCTTCCCCATCGGCGGCTCCACCGTCCGGCTGCCCCGCCAGATCGCCCGGACCCACGCCCTCGAAATGCTGCTCACCGGCCGCCCGTACGACGCCGGGGAAGCGGCCCGGATCGGTCTGATCGGCCGGGTCGTCCCCGACGGCACCGCGCTGGAAGCGGCCCTCGCGGTCGCCGAGCAGATCAACGCCTGCGGCCCGCTCGCTGTCGAAGAGGTCAAGGCATCGGTGTACGAGACCGCCGAGATGACCGAGACCGACGGCCTCGCCGCCGAACTCAAGCGCGGCTGGCCGGTCTTCGCCACCGCCGACGCCAAGGAGGGCGCCCGCGCCTTCGCCGAGAAGCGCCCGCCCGTCTACCGGCGGGCCTGAACCCAGGAGGCAACTGTGCCCGACGTCCTCAGCGCACCGCTGGTGGTCGAATTCCCCTTCACCCGCTCCCTCGGCCCGGTCCAGAGCGCGTTCCTCACCGGACTGCGCGAACGCACCGTGCTCGGGGTACGGACCGGCGACGGCAAGGTCCTGGTCCCGCCCGTCGAGTACGACCCCGTCACCGCGCAGGAGATCCACGACCTGGTCGAGGTCGCCGCCACCGGTACGGTCACCACCTGGGCCTGGAACCCGCGGCCCCGCCGCGACCAGCCCCTGGACACCCCCTTCGCCTGGGTGCTCGTGCGGCTCGACGGAGCCGACACCGCGCTCCTGCACGTCCTGGACGCACCCGGGCCCGAAGCCGTACGCACCGGCATGCGCGTCCGCGTCCGCTGGGCAGAGGACCGCACCGGAGCCATCACGGACATCGCCTGCTTCGAGCCGTACGACAGCGAACCCGGCGAAACCGCCCCGCACGACGGCGAGTTCACCGAACCCGTCACCGGCATCGTCACCCCCGCCCGGCTCGACTACACCTACACCCCGGGCCGCGCCCAGAGCGCCTATCTCGAAGCGCTGGCGGACCGACGCGTGGTCGGTGAACGCTGTCCGTCCTGCCGCAAGGTGTACGTACCACCGCGCGGCGCCTGCCCCACCTGCGGCGTCGCCACCGACGAACGGGTCGAGGTCGGACCGCGCGGCACGGTCACCACCTACTGCGTCGTCAACATCAAGGCCAAGAACCTCGACATCGAAATCCCCTACGTCTACGCGCACATCGCCCTGGACGGCGCCGACCTCGCCCTGCACGCACGGATCGGCGGCATCCCGTACGACCAGGTGCGGATGGGCCTGCGCGTCGAGCCCGTATGGACCGAGGGAAGCCGTCATCCCGGCCACTACCGGCCGACCGGCGAACCGGACGCCGACTACGACGTGTACAAGGAGCTGGTCTAGATGCGGGACGTAGCGATCGTCGCCTTCGCGCAGACCGACCATCTGCGCCGCACCGACGAACTCTCCGAAGTCGAGATGCTGATGCCCGTCCTGCACCAGGTCCTCGACGCGACCGGCCTGCGGACCAGCGGCATCGACTTCACCTGCTCCGGCTCCAGCGACTACCTCGCGGGCCGCGCCTTCTCCTTCACCATGGCGCTCGACGGCGTGGGCGCGCACCCGCCGATCTCCGAGTCCCAC
>CBRG010000009.1 GCA_000470535.1 Streptomyces sp. AW19M42 | reverse complement strand
CGGGCACCCGCCACAGGGGGGTGCCCGGGTCGAGCGACCGCACGGGCTCGGCCTCGCCCACGAGCCGCCGCAGCGCCCCGCCACTCAGCACCCGGGCCGAGTCGCCGGCCAGGACCAGCAGCGCGTCGGCCGCCGCCAGGTGCCCCACCGGCCGCCCGGCCTCCGCCAGGGCCACCACCGCCTCACCCTCCGCCGCCCCCTGCACCGCGCCGGCGGCCAGCTGGGTGGCGATCAGCGGTCCGGGCAGCAGCGACCGGCCGATCTCGTCGAACATCAGTACGGATTCAGGCAGCCCGAGCCCGACGCCGCCCGCCGTCTCCGGCAGCCGCAGCGCGAAGAGCCCGGCAGCGCCGAGCTCCCGCCACAACTCACCGCCGACTCCCCCGCCGCCGTCCAGCGCGGCCCTCATCCGCTCCCTGTCGAACCGCCCGGCGAGCAGGTCCCGTATCCCCGCCCGCAGTGCCCGCTGGTCGTCCGAGAGCTGGAAGTCCACTGTCCGCTCACCGCCCCTTCGGCAGGCCGAGAATCCGCTCGGCGACGATGTTCCGCTGGATCTGCGAGGTACCGGCCGCGATCGTGTACGAGAGTGAGGAGAGCCGGTCCAGCACCCACTCCCGGTCCAGGTCGAGGGCGTCGCCCACGCCGAGCACCTCGGCCGCCGCCTCGTACAGCTCCTGGCGGACGTGCGAGTACCGCAGCTTGAAGACCGAGCCACCGGTCCCGGGGACTCCCCCACTGTCCTGCGCCTCGCTCACGTTCCACTGGGTGAGCCGCCACAGCGCCCGGAACTCGGCGTTCAGCCTGCCCAGCCTCCGGCGCAGCACCGCGTCGTCCCAGCGCCCGCTCCTGCGCGCCTCCGCGGCCAGCGCGTCCAGGGTGCGGCGGCAGGCGACGACCTCACCGACGAAGGCCGTGCCCCGCTCGAAGGAGAGGGTGACCATGGTGACCCGCCAGCCGTCGTTCTCCGCCCCGACGCGGTGCGAGACGGGCACCCGGACCTCGTCGAGGAACACCTCCGCGAACTCCGTGGACCCGGCGAGCGTGCGCAGCGGCCGGACGGTGACGCCGGGGGCGTCCATCCGCATCGCCAGCCAGCTGATCCCGCGATGCCTGGGCGCCGCCGGATCCGTCCGTACGAGCAGCTCGCACCAGTCGGCGACCTCCGCGTGCGAGGTCCAGATCTTGCTGCCGCTCACCACGTACTCGTCGCCGTCGCGCACCGCACGGGTCCGCAGCGAGGCCAGGTCGGAGCCTGCCTCCGGCTCGCTGAACCCCTGGCACCAGATCTCGTCGCCACGCAGCACCGGCGGCAGCCAGCGGGCCCGCTGCTCCGCGGTGCCCTCGGCGGCGATGGTGGGCCCGGCGTGCAGCAGCCCGACGAAGTTGGCCCCGACGTAGGGCGCCCCGGCCCGTTCCGTCTCCTCCAGGAAGATCAGGTGCTGAGTGGGGGTGGCGCCCCGGCCGCCCGCGTCGGCGGGCCAGTGCAGGCCCGCGTAGCCGGCGTCGTACAGCAGCCGCTGCCAGCCGGTGTCGTACACCCGCCGCCCCGGCCAGTCACCGGGATCCGGCTTCCCCGGCAGCCCCGGGAGCACCGAGCCCAGCCACTTTCTCAACCGGGCCCGAAAGGCTTCCTCTTCCTCCGTGTACGAAAGGTCCATGACGCCCGCGCCTACTTGTCGAGGTCGAGGCCGAGCATCCGGATCGCGTTCCCGCGCATCAGTTTGTAGACGGTCTCGTCGTCCAGTGCCTTGACGTGGTCGAGGGCGACCTCCTTGGTGTGCGGGAAGGTCGAGTCGACGTGCGGATAGTCCGTCTCGAACGTCGCGTTGTCCCGTCCCACCACATCGAGCGACGCGACACCGTGCTTGTCGCGGAAGAAGCAGCAGAACATCTGCCGGTAGTAGTACGTGGACGGCGGCTCGGGGATCAGATCGCGCACCCCGCCCCAGGCCCGGTGCTCCTCCCAGACGTCGTCGGCGCGCTCCAGGGCGTACGGTATCCAGCCCATCTGCCCCTCGCTGTAGGCGAGCTTGAGCTGCGGGAACTTCACCAGGACCCCGCTGAAGAGGAAGTCCATCATCGACGCCATCGCGTTGTTGAACGAGAGCGAGGCCTGGACTGCGGGCGGTGCGTCGGGCGAGGCGGCGGGCATCTGCGAACTGGACCCGATGTGCATGTTCACGACCGTGCCGGTCTCCTGGCAGACGGCGAAGAACGGGTCCCAGTAACCCGTGTGGATCGACGGCAGCCCCAGATGGGTCGGGATCTCCGAGAAGGTCACCGCCCGCACCCCGCGCGCCGCGTTCCGCCTGATCTCCGCGACAGCTAGATCGATGTCCCAGAGCGGGATGATGCACAGCGGGATCAGCCGGCCGCCGCTGTCCCCGCACCACTCCTCGACCATCCAGTCGTTGTAGGCGCGCACGCACGCCAGCGCGACCTCCCTGTCGTGCGCCTCCGCGAAGGTCTGCCCGCAGAACCGCGGGAAGGTGGGGAAGCAGAGGCTCGCCTCGACGTGGTTGAGGTCCATGTCCTTCAGCCGCTCGGCCGGGTCCCAGCAGCCGCGCCGCATCTCCGCGCGGGTGATCCCCTCCAGCGTCATGTCGTCGCGGTCGAACCCGACTGCGGCGATGTTGCGCTTGTAGGGGAACTTGAGGTCCTCGTAGATCCACCAGTCGGTGGGCGGACCGTCCGGGTCCATCGTGATGACGTACTTGCCGCCGGTGTACTCCAGCTCACCGATGCCCGCCGTCAGCGGCTGCGGACCACGCTCGCGGTACTTGGCCGGCAGCCAGGTCGAGAACAGGTGCGGCGGCTCGATCACATGGTCGTCGACGCTGACGATCCGAGGCAGTTCCGTCATGGTGTCCCCTTCGGCGCACGCATTTCTGATGACCCGTCAGATTGACGTCGCCCTCAGGCTAGCTCTGCACCCCTGGACCGACAAGGCGCAGCGCTCTACGCTCTCCGCACGATCTGACTACCCGTCAGCTGTGAGGGGTTCGCCGTGAACGAGACCGCACACGCCCTGGGAACATCGGGCACCTTCTGGGAGCTCATCGAACGCCGGGCCGCCCTGACGCCGCAGGCGCCCTTCCTGATCCAGGACGACCGCACACTCACCTTCGGCGAGCTGCGCAGCCGCGCGGAGCGGGTGGCGGCGGGCCTGTACGACATGGGGGTACGCCCCAAAACCGTCGTCGCCTGGCAGCTGCCGACCCGGCTGGAGACGGCACTGCTGTCCTTCGCGCTGGCCCGGATCGGGGCGGTGCAGACCCCGCTCATCCCCTTCTACCGCGACCGCGAGACCGGCTACGCGCTGCGCGAGTCGAAGGCCGAGTTCTTCGCGGTGCCCGGCACCTGGCGCGGCTTCGACCATGCGGCGATGGCCGCTCGCCTCTCGGCGGACCTCGCGCGGCCGCCCCGGGTCTTCGAGTCGTACGACACGCTCCCGGACGGCGACCCGGCGGTTCTTCCCCCGCCGCCCGCCGACGGCACGTCGGTGCGCTGGATCTACTGGACCTCGGGCACCACCTCCGACCCGAAGGGCGTCCTGCACACCGACCGCAGCCTGATCGCGGCCGGCTCCTGCCTGGCCCACGCCCTGCGGCTGTCGGCGGCCGACGTCGGCTCGATGGCCTTCCCGTTCGCCCATGTCGCGGGCCCCGACTACTCGGTGATGCTGCTGATGTACGGCTTCCCCGCGGTGCTGTTCGAGCACTTCGCCATGCCGGACGCGCTGGCGGGCTACCGGCGGCACGGGGTGACCGTCGCGGGCGGCTCGACGGCCTTCTACTCCATGTTCCTGACGGAGCAGCGCAAGGCCCCGTCCACCCCCCTCATCCCCACCCTCCGCCTCCTCGCGGGCGGCGGCGCCCCGAAACCGCCGGAGATCTACCACGCGGTGGTCCGCGAGATGGGCGTCCAGCTCACCCACGGCTACGGCATGACCGAGGTCCCCATGATCACGATGGGCGCCCCGGACGACACGGTGGAACACCTGGCCGCAACGGAGGGCCGCCCGCCCGAGGGCATGGAGATCCGGATCACCGACGAGGACGGCAAGCCGCTGCCGTACGACACGGACGGCGAGGTACGGCTACGGGGCGAAGCCGTCTGCAAGGGCTACCTGGCCGTCACGGACCCGTTCGACGCGGACGGCTTCCTGATCACGGGCGACGTCGGCCACGTCCGGCCGAGCGGCCACCTCGTCCTCACCGGGCGGCTGAAGGACATCATCATCCGCAAGGGCGAGAACATCTCGGCCAAGGAGATAGAGGATCTCCTCGCCCGCCACCCCGGCGTGGGCGACGCGGCGGTGATCGGCCTGCCGGACGAATCGCGCGGCGAACGGGTCTGCGCGGTGGTGGAACAGCCCCCCGGCGCCGCCCCCCTCACCCTCGCCGAGGTGACGGCCCACCTGCGCGGCGAGGGCCTGTCGGTCCACAAGCTGCCGGAGCAACTGGAACTGTTGCCCGCGCTGCCCCGCAACGAGACCTTGCGGAAGGTACTGAAGTACCGGCTGCGGGACCGCTACACGTAACGTCCCCCGGTCCGGGG
>CBRG010000008.1 GCA_000470535.1 Streptomyces sp. AW19M42 | reverse complement strand
ACCAAAGCCCTCCCCGCACCCGAAAGCCACCGACCGGACCTCGACGCCACCTTTGTCGCCCCGCGCACGACTGCCGAGCACGTCGTCACCACCGTCTGGTCCGAGATCCTCGGCATCGACACCATCGGCATCCACGACGACTTCTTCGAGCTCGGCGGGCATTCACTGCTTGCCACGCAGGTGACGTCCCGGCTGCGCCGACAGCTCGGCATCGACGTCCCGGTCCGCACCATCTTCACCTCGCCCACCCCAGCGACCCTGGCAGCGGCCATGCGCGAGCTGACGGCGACGGCTGATGAGGCTCCGCTCGTACCGGTGGACCGTACCGACGCTTCGCTGCCGTTGTCATTCGCCCAGCAACGTCTCTGGTTCCTGGACCAGTTGACGCCCGGCAGCGCAGAGTACCTGGTGCCCTTCGCCCTGCGCATACGGGGCGAGCTGGATGCCGATGCCCTGGGTACGGCGTTCACCGGTCTGGTGGCACGGCACGAGATCCTGCGGACCCGGTTCGTCACCGACGACTCCGGACGCCCCTCGCAGGTGGTGGACGCGCCGTGGTCGGTCATGCCGGTGGTGCACCACGTCCGGGCCGACGCCACCCTCGGAGGCGGGGCGCGAGCCGCGCAGGAGGTCATGGAAGCGGAGGCGCGGCGCCCGTTCGAACTTGACGGAGGACGACTGCTGCGTGTGGACCTGGTCCCTGTCGCGGAGGATGACCAGTACCTGCTGGTCACGTTGCACCACATCGTGTCGGACGGTTGGTCCTCCGGCATCCTGGCGCGGGAACTGCGTGAGCTGTACACGGCGGCGCTGGCCGATCGCGAGGCGAATCTCCCGGACCTCGCGGTGCAGTACGCGGACTACGCCGTCTGGCAGCGGGAACAGCTCACCGGCGACTTCCTGGAATCGCAGTTGGCTTACTGGCGTGAGCGCTTGACCGGTCTGCCGGTGCTGGAACTGCCCACGCAGCACGGTCGCCCTGCCGAGCGCGAGGACGCCGCAGGCGACACCGTGTACTTCGCGCTGCCGGCCGAGGTCGCGGATCAGTTGCGGGCGTCGTCGGGACGGCACGGAGCGAGCCTCTTCATGACGCTGCTTTCGCTGTTCCAGATCGTGCTGGCCCGCTACGGGCGCCAGGACGACATCGCGGTGGGGACACCGATAGCGGGCCGCAACCGCGCCGAGACCGAAGACCTGATCGGCTTCTTCGTCAACACGCTGGTGATGCGGACCGACCTGTCCGGGGACCCGACGTTCACCGAGCTGATCGACCGTGTGAAGGATACGGCTCTGGGCGCGTACGACCACCAGGACCTGCCCTTCGAGCGCCTCGTCGACGAACTTGCGCCGAACCGCGACCTGTCGCGCAACCCGCTGTTCCAGACCATGTTCGTCTTCCAGAACACTCCGGACGGGGATGCGTGGAACCTACCGGGCCTTGAGGTCGAGCAGGTCGGGGTGGGCGGCCAGGACGCGAAGTTCGACCTCCAGCTGACAGCGGCGGAGTCGGGCGGCGAGGTGCTCGCGGCGCTGGAGTACCGGACGGATCTGT
>CBRG010000007.1 GCA_000470535.1 Streptomyces sp. AW19M42 | reverse complement strand
CCGCGCGGGGGAACACCCCCCCCAAGCGGGGGGGAGGAGACCCGCCCGGTGGAGCCGCTCTCCACATCGCCGTCCCCGGACGGATCGGCCGCACCGCCGACGTCCACCGCGGCCGCAGGCTGCACCGGGGGAGCGGGCGCCGGGGCGGGCGGGGCCGGGGCCCAGCCGGGTTCGAAACCGCCGCCGGCCGGCAGCCCGGGTGCGGCCACCGGTGTGCCGTTGGGCGGGGGCGGAGCCAGGTGTGTTCCTGCGCCGCCCGAGGAGTCGCCCGGCGTATTCTGCGTGTACCAGGCGGGCGGGGTGTAGTCGATGGTGAACTCACCCGTCGTCTCGGCGGGCTCCGCGTCGGTCGACTCGTCGACGGGCCTGTCCCAGCTCCCGCGCATCTCGTCCCGATCGCCGTTCACTTTGCCTCCTGGTGTGGTCGAGCACCCTCTGTGCCGTGGTGGGCGGGGGCGACCGTTCCCACAGGGCCTGGTGCGAACCGCCCGGCTCTCCCCCTGTAACGCGCATTGCCTGCCCGCAGGTTCTCCTGCCGCGTCCGGACCCACCCTAATCGTCATCGGGCCCGGTACGGCAGGCCGTACAGCACCGCGGGCACTGTCCCCTACGTCACGTACTGCCCCCAAGTGAACTGAGTACGGCAGAGAGTGAAGCCAGAAGCGATCAAACGGGCACATCTACGCAGCGAAACCTGAACATTTCGCACACGACAGTGGGCACGTTCACGTGAACGTGCCCACTGCCCCTACCGCGACCGGTGCCCGCCGTGGGAGCGACCGGGTTTGCGTACCCCGTACCGTCGCTCCGCTCCGCCTCGCTACTTGAGGTCGAACTCGCCGTCGCGGGCGCCCAGTACGAAGGCGCGCCACTCCGCCTCTGTGTAGCGCAGTACGGTCTTGGGATCCAGCGAGGACCTCATCGCCACCGCCCCGCCGGGCAGGTGCGCGATCTCGACGCGCTCCTCGGCGTCCTCGGTGCCGGGCGCACTCAGCCATTCCACTCCCGAGATATCGAGTGCGTACAGCTCGTCTTTCTCCGCCTGCGTGCCCATCGTCAAGGGTTCCTCTCCGTACGGTGGCTCTGCACGGCACCGTACAGGCCCGGAACGGACGGGGGATCCGGTCCGGAATTCCGCAGCGCGCGGCCCGGATCTGTGCTCTCGTCGGGTGCGCTCCGGGCGGCTGGTAGTCTGGGCGTGGCCGTTTGTGTACGCGTTCCCGGTTCGTTCTGGGAACTGCGCTCATCGGACCTTCGCTCCCGAGTCACGCAAGCTCCCCTGAGATCAAGACCAGGGGCACTCGTGGGCGCATCGAACACCTAGAGGAGTACCGCGTGCCGCTCGACGCCGCTACGAAGAAGCAGATCATGACCGAGTTCGCGCAGAAGGAGGGCGACACCGGTTCCCCCGAGGTTCAGGTGGCCATGCTCTCCCGCCGCATCTCGGACCTCACGGAGCACCTCAAGACGCACAAGCACGACCACCACTCCCGTCGTGGTCTGCTGATCCTGGTCGGCCAGCGTCGCCGCCTTCTGCAGTACCTGGCCAAGAAGGACATCCAGCGCTTCCGTGCGCTCGTCGACCGCCTCGGCATCCGCCGTGGCGCGGCCGGCGGCGCCAAGTAAAGACGCTGTGAGAGGGAGCGGTGCCCGTATCCATGGGGCCGCTCCCTTTGCCGTACGTGCGGGACTGGGGTCAAGCTCAGTAACCTGGACGTACAACACCAGACGAGGAGAGGCGCCCCACGGCCGCCGCCGGTCCTCGGTAGTGGCCCCCGGGACAACGCCCGGGAGCTTCGATCGAAGACCGGCCCCGCACACACGGTGCGCCTCTCCGCACCGTCCTGCGCCACACGGGCGACAGGACGAAAGACGACGAGTATGGAGAAAACACTAGTGGAGAACGAGACCCACTACGCCGAGGCCGTTATCGACAACGGAACCTTCGGCACCCGCACCATCCGCTTCGAGACGGGCCGCCTGGCCAAGCAGGCCGCCGGCTCCGCCGTCGCGTACCTGGACGACGACACCATGGTGCTGTCGGCCACCACCGCTTCCAAGCGGCCCAAGGACCAGCTCGACTTCTTCCCCCTCACGGTGGACGTCGAGGAGCGGCAGTACGCCGCCGGCAAGATCCCCGGCTCCTTCTTCCGCCGGGAGGGCCGCCCCTCCGAGGACGCGATCCTCACCTGCCGCCTGATCGACCGCCCGCTGCGCCCCTCCTTCAAGAAGGGCCTGCGCAACGAGATCCAGATCGTCGAGACGATCATGGCGCTCAACCCCGACCACCTGTACGACGTGGTCGCGATCAACGCCGCCTCCGCCTCGACGATCCTGGCGGGCCTGCCCTTCTCCGGCCCCATCGGCGCCACCCGCGTCGCCCTGATCAAGGGCCAGTGGGTCGCCTTCCCGACGCACACCGAGCTTGAGGACGCCGTCTTCGACATGGTCGTCGCCGGTCGCGTCCTGGAGGACGGCGACGTCGCGATCATGATGGTCGAGGCCGAGGCCACCGAGAAGACCATCCAGCTCGTCAAGGACGGCGCGGAGGCCCCGACCGAAGAGGTCGTCGCCGCCGGCCTTGAGGCCGCGAAGCCGTTCATCAAGTCGCTCTGCAAGGCCCAGTCGGACCTCGCCGGCAAGGCTGCCAAGCCCACCGGTGAGTTCCCGGTCTTCCTCGACTACCAGGACGACGTCCTGGAGGCGCTCACCAAGGCCGTCAGCACCGAGCTCGCCAAGGCACTCACCATCGCCGGCAAGCAGGACCGCGAGGCGGAGCTCGACCGCATCAAGGAGATCGCGGGCGAGAAGCTCCTCCCGGCCTTCGAAGGCCGCGAGAAGGAGATCTCCGGTGCCTACCGCGCGCTGACCAAGAAGCTGGTCCGCGAGCGCGTCATCAAGGACAAGGTCCGCATCGACGGGCGCGGCGTCACGGACATCCGTACGCTCGCCGCAGAGGTCGAGGCCATCCCGCGCGTGCACGGCTCGGCGCTCTTCGAGCGTGGCGAGACCCAGATCCTGGGCGTCACCACCCTCAACATGCTCCGCATGGAGCAGCAGCTGGACACCCTCTCCCCGGTGACCCGCAAGCGCTACATGCACAACTACAACTTCCCGCCGTACTCCGTCGGTGAGACCGGCCGCGTGGGCTCGCCCAAGCGCCGCGAGATCGGCCACGGAGCGCTCGCCGAGCGCGCCATCGTGCCGGTGCTGCCGTCGCGCGAGGAGTTCCCCTACGCGATCCGCCAGGTCTCCGAGGCGCTGGGCTCCAACGGCTCGACGTCCATGGGCTCGGTCTGCGCCTCCACCATGTCGCTGCTGAACGCCGGTGTGCCCCTCAAGGCCGCCGTCGCCGGTATCGCCATGGGCCTGATCTCGCAGGAGATCGACGGCAAGACCCACTACGTCGCCCTCACCGACATCCTCGGTGCCGAGGACGCGTTCGGTGACATGGACTTCAAGGTCGCCGGTACGAAGCAGTTCGTGACCGCGCTCCAGCTCGACACCAAGCTCGACGGCATCCCCGCCTCGGTCCTGGCCGCCGCGCTGAAGCAGGCCCGTGACGCCCGCCTCCACATCCTCGATGTGATGAACGAGGCCATCGACGTCCCGGACGAGATGTCCCCGAACGCCCCGCGGATCATCACCGTCAAGATCCCGGTGGACAAGATCGGTGAGGTCATCGGCCCCAAGGGCAAGATGATCAACCAGATCCAGGAGGACACCGGCGCCGACATCACGATCGAGGACGACGGCACCATCTATATCGGTGCCCAGCAGGGCTCGCAGGCCGAGGCCGCGCGCGCCACGATCAACGCGATCGCCAACCCGACCATGCCGGAGGTCGGCGAGCGTTACCTGGGTACGGTCGTCAAGACCACCACCTTCGGTGCCTTCGTCTCCCTGATGCCCGGCAAGGACGGCCTGCTGCACATCTCGCAGATCCGCAAGCTCGCCGGTGGCAAGCGCGTGGAGAACGTCGAGGACGTGCTCGGCGTCGGTGCCAAGGTCCAGGTCGAGATCGCCGAGATCGACTCCCGCGGCAAGCTCTCGCTGATCCCGGTCGTCGAGGGCGAAGAGGACGAGAAGAAGGACGACACCGACAAGTGACGTCCCGTAGTTCCGTGACGACGGCCCGCACCTCTTCGGAGGCGCGGGCCGT
>CBRG010000006.1 GCA_000470535.1 Streptomyces sp. AW19M42 | reverse complement strand
GAGGTCGCGGCGGGGCTCGCGGAGCGGATCTGTGTCGGGCTGCCCCCCGCCTGCACCGGACTCGACGACGAGGGGGCCGCCGCGCTGCGCCGCCAGGTGGACGGCGTCCACACGGCGATCGGCCTGCTCGCCGGCGCCGTACCGGCGAACGCGGACGGGCTGCGCGAACGCTGGAGAGCGCTCCTGCACAAGCTCGCCGCCCGGGACACGGTCGCGGGAGTGATCCGGGGCCGGGCCGCCCGACTGCTCCTCGACGACGGGCACCTCGAACAGGACGACGCGGCCCGGCTGATGGGCCTGGCGCTGTCGCCCGGCACACCGCCCGCCGACGCCGCCGCGTGGATCGAGGGCTTCGTCGGCGGAGCGGCCGGCGGCGGCATGCTCCTGGTCCACGACGAGAGGCTGCTCGCCCTGGTCGACGCCTGGCTGTCCGGCGTCGCCCCCGACACCTTCACCGACGTACTGCCGCTGCTGCGCCGCACCTTCTCGGCGTACGAATCGGGCGTCCGGCGCACGCTGGGCGAACTCGTCCGGCGCGGACCGGCCGCCGGGGTCGGGAGCGGGGTGGGCGCGGTCCCCGGCGGGACGACGGCCCCCGGATTCGGCCCCGTCCTGGACGGGCCACGCGCGGACGCGGTACTGCCGGTGCTCCGCCTGCTGCTGGGCCTGGACGAGGGAGCGGCGACGACCGAGAACGACGAGCACGTGCTGGGGGCGACGGGATGACCACGAGCGCACATACGAAGACGAACGCGAACACGAAGGCGAACACGAAGACAAACGCGAACACGGACCCGGCCACGACCCCGGACCCGGCCCCGGAGACCGACACGGTCAACGGGGGAGAGGAGGCCGAACGGCTGCGGCGCTGGCGCATGGTGCTGGGCGCGGACAGTGCCGAGAGCACCGGCCGCACCCTGACCGCACGCGACGCCGCGATGGACGGCGCGCTGACCGCGCTGTACGAGAGCGGCGGCAGACAGCCCGGCGGCCGGGGCGGCAGCGGCCGCTCGGCCGGGCTCGGCGCGTCCGCGCCCTCCGTCGCCCGCTGGCTCGGGGACATCCGGACGTACTTCCCCAGCTCCGTCGTCCAGGTCATGCAGCGCGACGCCATCGACCGGCTGGGCCTCTCCGCGCTCCTGCTCGAACCGGAGATGCTGGAGGCCGTCGAGCCGGACGTCCATCTCGTCGGCACCCTGCTCTCGCTCAACAAGGTCATGCCGGAGACGACGAAGGAGACCGCGCGAGCCGTCGTGCGCAAGGTCGTCGAGAAGCTGGAGAACCGCCTCACCACCCGCACCAGGGCCGCGCTCACGGGTGCGCTGGACCGCTCGGCGAAGGTCAGCCGGCCGCGCCACCACGACATCGACTGGAACCGGACCATCCGGGCCAACCTCAAGAACTACCTGACCCTCCCCGGAGAGGACGGGACGGCCGGGACGGGCACGGTCGTGCCCGAGCGGCTCATCGGCTACGGGCGCGCGGCGCAGTCCGTCCGGAAGGACGTCATCCTCTGCATCGACCAGTCCGGTTCGATGGCGGCCTCCGTGGTGTACGCCTCGGTCTTCGGCGCGGTCCTCGCCTCCATGCGTGCCCTGCGGACCAGACTCGTCGTCTTCGACACGGCCGTCGTCGACCTCACCGACCAGCTCGACGACCCGGTGGACGTGCTCTTCGGCACCCAGCTCGGCGGCGGCACCGACATCAACCGGGCGCTCGCGTACTGCCAGTCCAGGATCACCCGCCCGGCGGACACCGTCGTCGTGCTCATCAGCGATCTGTACGAGGGCGGCATCCGCGACGAGATGCTGAAGCGGGTCGCCGCGATGAAGGCGTCCGGGGTGCAGTTCGTGACCCTGCTCGCCCTCTCCGACGAGGGCGCGCCCGCCTACGACCGCGACCACGCGACGGCACTCGCCGCGCTGGGTGCTCCGGCCTTCGCCTGCACACCGGACCTCTTCCCGCAGGTGATGGCGGCCGCGATAGAGAAGCGTCCGCTGCCCGTGCCGGACAGGGAGGCCCCCGCGTGACGGGCCGTCCCGCACGGCCGTACCGGTGCCGATTTGTCCACTGCGACCCGGCCACCAGGGCGGTCTGTGACCGTAATCACCGCCCAGCGGGGATCTGCGATTTAGGGTCCTGCGGGGCGCGGGGATAACCTGCGAGATGGACATGCCGCGTATTCGGTCACCGTGTGCGCCTCCCTAGTGACAGAGCAGTCACGTTGCCCCTCGCGGCACGCCCACGCAGAAAACCAACCGCGAGACCATTTGATAAGGGACGGACGCGCGTGGACCTGTTCGAGTACCAGGCGAGGGACCTCTTCGCCAAGCACGGTGTACCGGTGCTGGCCGGTGAAGTCATCGACACGCCTGAGGCAGCCCGCGAGGCGACCGAGCGGCTGGGCGGCAAGTCTGTCGTCAAGGCGCAGGTGAAGGTCGGTGGCCGAGGCAAGGCCGGTGGCGTCAAGCTGGCCGCCAACCCCGACGAGGCGGTCGCCCGTGCGACCGACATCCTCGGCATGGACATCAAGGGCCACACGGTCCACAAGGTGATGATCGCCGAGCTGTCCCCGGAGATCGAGGCGGAGTACTACGTCTCGTACCTCCTCGACCGCACCAACCGCACCTTCCTGGCCATGGCCTCCGTGCAGGGCGGCATGGACATCGAGGAGGTCGCGGAGAAGACCCCCGAGGCCCTCGCGAAGGTCCCGGTGAACGCCGTTGACGGTGTCGACATCGTCAAGGCTCGCGAGATCGTGGCCCAGGCGAAGTTCCCGGCCGACGTGGCCGAGGGTGTCGCCGAGGCCATGGTGACCCTGTGGGACACCTTCGTCGCCGAGGACGCGCTCCTCGTCGAGGTCAACCCGCTGGTGAAGACCAAGGACGGCCGGATCCTGGCCCTGGACGGAAAGGTGTCTCTCGACGAGAACGCCGACTTCCGCCAGCCCGGACACGAGGCGCTTGAGGACAAGGCCGCAGCCAACCCGCTCGAAGCTGCGGCCAAGGCCAAGAACCTCAACTACGTCAAGCTCGACGGCGAGGTCGGCATCATCGGTAACGGTGCCGGTCTGGTCATGTCGACCCTGGACGTCGTCGCGTACGCCGGTGAGAACCACGGCAACGTGAAGCCCGCCAACTTCCTCGACATCGGTGGCGGCGCCTCCGCGGAGGTCATGGCGAACGGACTGGAGATCATTCTGGGAGACCCGGACGTCAAGTCCGTGTTCGTCAACGTCTTCGGCGGCATCACCGCCTGCGACGAGGTCGCCAACGGCATCGTCCAGGCGCTCGAACTGCTCAAGACCAAGGGCGAAGCGGTCACCAAGCCGCTCGTCGTGCGCCTCGACGGCAACAACGCGGAGCTGGGTCGCAAGATCCTCTCCGACGCCAACCACCCGCTGGTCCAGCGCGTGGACACCATGGACGGCGCGGCCGACAAGGCCGCCGAGCTCGCCGCGGCTGCGAAGTAAGGAAGAGGGACTCAGACCACCATGGCTATCTTCCTCACCAAGGACAGCAAGGTCATCGTCCAGGGGATGACCGGCGCGACGGGCATGAAGCACACCAAGCTCATGCTCGCCGACGGCACCAACATCGTCGGCGGCGTGAACCCGCGCAAGGCCGGCACCTCCGTCGACTTCGACGGCAACGAGGTACCCGTCTTCGGTTCCGTCAAGGAAGCGATGGAGAAGACCGGCGCGAACGTGTCCGTCCTCTTCGTGCCGCCGGCCTTCTCGAAGGCCGCCGTCGTCGAGGCGATCGACGCCGAGATCCCCCTCGCCGTAGTGATCACCGAAGGCATCGCCGTGCACGACTCGGCCGCCTTCTGGGCGTACGCCAACGCCAAGGGCAACAAGACCCGGATCATCGGCCCGAACTGCCCCGGCCTGATCACCCCCGGCCAGTCCAACGCCGGCATCATCCCGGGCGACATCACCAAGCCCGGCCGCATCGGTCTCGTGTCGAAGTCGGGCACGCTGACCTACCAGATGATGTACGAGCTCCGTGACATCGGCTTCTCGTCCGCCGTCGGCATCGGTGGCGACCCGGTCATCGGTACGACGCACATCGACGCCCTCGCTGCGTTCGAGGCCGACCCCGAGACCGACCTGATCGTCATGATCGGTGAGATCGGCGGCGACGCCGAGGAGCGTGCGGCGGACTTCATCGCGAAGAGCGTCACCAAGCCGGTCGTCGGTTACGTCGCGGGCTTCACCGCCCCCGAGGGCAAGACCATGGGCCACGCCGGCGCCATCGTCTCCGGCTCCTCCGGCACCGCGCAGGCGAAGAAGGAGGCCCTTGAGGCCGCCGGCGTCAAGGTCGGCAAGACGCCGACCGAGACCGCCAAGCTGGCGCGCGAGATCCTCGGCGCCTGACGCCTCACCGCGTCGGAGCAGTACCGCAGGATCGCGTCACCGAACGCACAGACGCGGGCCCGTACCCCCGGCCGGGGGTACG
>CBRG010000005.1 GCA_000470535.1 Streptomyces sp. AW19M42 | reverse complement strand
AGAAGACGGCATACGAGATGTATGTGCAGTCTTATGCATTAAGTGCTGAAAACTGGGCTGTAATGAAAACTGAATACCCTGATATTCAAGTTAAAACATTCCCGCCAGCTGTGTTAAGTGCGATGAAAAAAGCCAATGATGAAATTCTTGAAGAAAAAGCAAGTAATGACCCAATGGCTGCCAAGATCATCAAGTCACAAGAAGACTATTTAAAATTAGTACGAGTTTGGACTGATATATCTGAATATGGTTATATTAAAAGCACCAAAGAGCTAGCTAAATAGCAATACAAAGGCTACTTATCGTAGCCTTTTTCTTTTCTCGCCTGTCTACTAGAAGGAATTATCTTAAATGGAAAGTCTGCAAAACGTCTTCGATCGCTTTTCTGATGTCATCGGTAAAATAGCCGCTACATTGATGATTTTATTATTAATCAATGTTTTTTATGATGTGGTTGCACGTTACTTTTTTAAATCTAGTTCTATCGCTTTTCAAGAATTGGAATGGCATATATTTGCCTCTATGTTTTTACTGGGTATCGCTTATACATTAAAAGAAGAAGGGCACGTACGTGTTGATATTCTTTA
>CBRG010000004.1 GCA_000470535.1 Streptomyces sp. AW19M42 | reverse complement strand
GAGGCGGGCATACGTGATGCTAATATTAAAGAGAATAAAGTCTATACTATCAATCATATCCATCAAGGTTTTATAAAAAATGCGCATTATACATCAGCAAAGTTTGATGCAAACACGTCTGAATTTAAACGCTGTAATCTTACTGAAGAATATATGGAAGATTTTAAGGCGCCATTTGTAAAAGAAAGTAACTTTAAAATAGGAATGCGCTTTGTAGAAGCTATTGATATAAAACATAACGGCACCAAATTAATTATAGGAGAAATAGAACAGTTAATTTTTCCAGATGATGTTATCGTAGATGGTGATATTGATTTAGAAGCTACCGAAAGTATTGGTATTTCTGGCTTAAATAGTTATTATTCCCTAAAAAAGATAGCAAAGCATCCTTATGTAAGAATAGATGAAGTTCCTGAATTATAAGAATGAAAAAACAACATCTTCCTGAAAAAATATGTATCGTTTGTAAACGACCATTTACATGGCGTAAAAAATGGGAAAAGA
>CBRG010000003.1 GCA_000470535.1 Streptomyces sp. AW19M42 | reverse complement strand
AACGGCATGCTATATTCAAAACGCCAATCATCAATGACCTTTAGTTCATCGTCATCCAGCATAATCTGGAGTTTTTCTGTTCTTTTCGGGGATGCCACGTGGGTTTCCTGTCGTTTACAGCGGGACTAACATCCGCCTGAAGCCGTTGATTATCAAGGCACTTCAAAATTTTGGAGTAAGTTACGTTAGCGCTGTTTGTTCCATAAGACAACCATCTTGCTTAGTCGACGTAAGTCCATTGAGTTATGTAAGTAATGTAAAGTAATTATGTATAGTAATGAATGTATATTCAGCCGGTGAACTATAATGTGTCAAATATGTGTGTTGATGTTGTTGTGTATATGCAGCAACTTCACTGTATTGCCTAAGTGAAGTACACGATTTTACTTTAAATATTGTTTTTATTTGTTACGGTTGGGGCATCGAACAAGGAGGTTGTGATGTCTAAACAAGTGATGAATGAAATCGAAGATCATGTACCCGCGTTGCGCCGTCATGCATATCGTCTGGCTGGCAGCATGGATCGTGCACAGGATCTGGTTCAGGACACCCTGTTGAAAGCCATCAGCAAAAAGGATCAGTTCGAAGAAGGTA
>CBRG010000002.1 GCA_000470535.1 Streptomyces sp. AW19M42 | reverse complement strand
ATAGGGGATTTGTTGAAAAGAGGCTTTGTTAGCCACTCCAATCAAATCCCCGCTTTGATTTTTCTCTGCAGTTACTTTTTGATTTTTAGTTACTTTTTGTTGGCCAATGCAAGATGCAAATACCATAATACAAGCCAATAAAAAGACTTTTTTCATAAGTTGAGTTGTTTTAATTATAATAAAGAATGTTGTGTCATTTCTTTTGGTTGTTCTAGATTCATTAAATCTAAAATTGTAGGAGCAATATCACCTAAAACACCACTGTTTATCGATTTAATTTCTTTATCAATTAGAATAAAAGGAACAGGGTTTGTAGTGTGTGCTGTATGAGGAGATCCATCAGGATTCATCATTGTTTCACAGTTACCATGATCTGCAATTAATAAAATAGAATATCCATTATCTAAACCAGTTTCTATAACTTCTTTAGCACAAATATCTACAGCCTCACAAGCTTTAATAGCAGCATCCATCATTCCTGTATGACCAACCATATCTCCATTTGCAAAGTTTAAGCAAACAAAATCAGCTTCACCTTTCTTTAAATCTTCACACAAAGC
>CBRG010000001.1 GCA_000470535.1 Streptomyces sp. AW19M42 | reverse complement strand
CCCCCCCCCCCGCCGCACCCGACCCAGGCACCACGCTGGAGATCTCCGTCCGCGACGGCAAGGTCAGCCCGGCACCGGGGCGCGCCGAGATCAAGAAGGGCCGGACCGTGCGGCTGAAGGTCCGCAGCGACCACGACGACACCCTTCATGTGCACGGCTACGACAAGGAGGCGCGGCTGCCCGCCGGCCGAACCGTCACCCTCACGTTCACCGCCGACCGCATCGGGCTCTTCGAGGTCGAGACGCACGAGTCCGACCTGCTCCTGACCCAACTCGTCGTACGGTGACCGCCGCTCCGGCCGGCGGTACCGGTCCGTCCACCGGCGCCCTGGACGTCCTCGCCCATGGCATCGGCGCCCAGCACGATCTGCCGCTCTCGCCGTTCTACGCGTTCGCGGGTGCTTTCGCCGCGCTGTTCGTCTCCTTCCTCGCGCTCGGCCTGCTCTGGTCCGCCTCGCGGTTCCGCGGCGACCTGGCGGGCCGCCCGCTGCCGGCCGCCGTGCAGCGCGCGGCCGACGCGCGTGCCACC